>DAOTTJ010000415.1:0-19197 GCA_034437695.1 Ktedonobacteraceae bacterium | reverse complement strand
CTAGCGAATTGCTCCAATGAGATCTCTTCAGCGAGCGGGGCGTTTATTTGTTGTCTCACATGGATATTCTTGAATGCAAGAAAATGCCCAGTATCGACGCTTTCTTCGCGGTAAATACCCCTAATTTTCTCTAGCTCAAGCTCAATCGTGTTGCGATAGGAGAGCGAGATAAACTCGATTTGCCGCCAGTCGTCTTCATGAAGCTCAAGGACATCTTTCCCTTGCTTCGTCGAACCGGCGAGCATCTTTGGGGTTTCATCACAGATAGTCGGTAGAGTAAATAAGATAGCATCGACTGGTACTTTAACCACTTTCTGAAGTGTGAGCACCAATGTGCCTGTCTGGATGAATTTCTCGGCTGTGATTGGTTCTGCTTTGATAACGCTCCAGTCCTCACCTCCAATATGCATAGTGGTGTTCAGGGCAAAACTTTGTGGGAGCCTTTCTACAGGCATATCTGCCCGTGCGATAGTCTCGCCAGTACTTGCATCGACAAATAAAGTCTCAATAGTAGTCATCTCATCTCCTTTGTGTATTGATATCCTTTATTTTATCAGTTGATGCAATGCTCGCTTCCAGGCTGCGATTTGCCAGCGATTTCGGGCGTTGGGCATGTTCATGCACCCGCCCGCAAAAAGAGGGTCATTTGTTAGCCAGCAACGCTGTATTTTCGCGCTGTTTCGCCTATACTACTCTCAGTTTTATGTATGAAGAGATCTTGCGCTCGTAGAGCGGGTCGTGCAAATAGGCAGAGAAAAATGATTAAAAAAGAAGGTATCCAATCTGAGAAGAGCAATGATATGCAAAATAGCTCGCACCTCTCCTCTATAGCTGAAAATCCGCTGCGTCCATTGATGCGCGGCTGGTCGCATGCGCTGGCGGCTGTGGCCGCACTGCTTCTGACTATCGTCCTTTGCTGGCGCAGCGAAGCTGATCTGCCGCGCCTGATCTCTATGTTGATCTTTGGATTGAGCATGCTGGAACTGTATACCGTCAGTGCGCTCTATCATACTGGCCACTGGTCGTTCAAGACGCGCCGGACCTTGCGGGCGGTCGACCATGCGAATATCTTTTTGCTGATCGCGGGTACCTACACGCCGCTGTGCTTTAATATTCTCGCGGGCTGGTTGCGCGTGACCCTGCTGGTTGTAATCTGGTCGCTGGCCATTCTGGGGGTTGGACTGGCGTTGTTGACTTTGCGTCTGCCGCGCTGGATCAGTGTGGCGCTCTATATTGGCATGGGATGGGTGGTTGTGCTGGCGCTGCCAGCTTTTCTTGCGGTCCTGCCGTGGTATGCTGTGGGGACACTGTTGTTGGGAGGTGTTTTCTATACCATCGGGGCGGTCGTCTATGCTCGCAAGCGCCCTGATCCCTTTCCGCGCATCTTCGGTTTCCACGAGATTTTTCATCTCTTCGTCATCGCGGGGAGCGTCGCCTTTGTGCTTTTTGTCTGGATCTGGGCGCTACCATTCCCGCGCGTCTAGTCAGTGCTATACTCATAGGACAAGAAAACCCTTCTTGCATTTTCTGATAAAACGTGAAACAATGCTTCAAGCACTCTCTATGAGAGACAGTTTTTTCTGAAGCAATGGTGTAACGAGAAATGGCAGTGAAGCAGCCAATCAAGCAGAGCGAAGCATTGAGCGTTGTTGACCCGAGCCTGGGCGAGCGTCTGAGTCCACTCCTGGTCGTCGCTATGCAATGCTGCCTGGTGGTAGCTGCCTTGTTGATGCTGGCCGCGCTTTTTTCTGCCGCCTCTGGACCCTTACTCCCCGTTCGAGTCGTAGCTCTGCTCTTCTTTGGTTTTTACTGGTTGGCAGTCAGTTTGCAGCGCTTTGTGTCTGGACAGACATCTGTGTTTGTGTCTCTGCGTGTACGCAAGAGGCTGGCGCGGCTTGGGATGGCATGCATAGTTCTGCTCTGTCTGCTAATCTGTATCTGGTTGCGCTTCTATGTCCGCGAGTATGCGCTGTTCGATCTTGCGTGGTTCCAGAGCCTCAATGCCGATGTGAGTCAGGTTGGACAGGATGTGCAGATGCTGGGTCTGGCGCTTCTGCTGGCAACGATTGCCTGGTTGAATTACCGCTTTATCCAGGAGCAATCGGCTGCCTTGCTGGTGAGCAAAGGGGGAGTTCTGCTGTGTCTACTGGTTGGCATCACGCTGGGGAAGTATGCGCTAGACAGCGACCCATATCCCTGGCAGGTACTTGCGCTGGTGCCGCTCTTTTTCTGGTCTGGTCTGCTGGCTCAGGCGCTACAAAAGGTCAGCGCGAAACGGCGAGGCAGTCAGAGTGCGAACCCGCAGACTGGTAGTCGGCAGCAGGAGCGGATAATCTTTCAGTCGATGGCCTTGCTCAGTTTGCTGGCTCTTGTGACGGCCACGCTTGTCCTGCTTTTTATGCACCAAGTGATGCCAGAATCCCCTCCTCACGCGTCTCGCGCTACCCCGCTCACCCCCATTATTCACGTCACATCGCATCTGCCAGTGCCTAAGAGCCTGCCGCCTGTCGTCACATCGCAAACGCTCGTTTTGTCTCAATTTGAGCTGGTCATTAGTCTCTTGCTCGGCGTCGTTGTCGCGGTGTTTATCATTGGCTTGCTCTACTTTTCCGCACGTCTCCTGCTGAGATATCTGCGCGGCGCGGGGCGTGTGCGCAAGATAGGTAGCGAGGAGAGAAAAAACCTGTGGAGCTGGTCGCTCTTCCTGGCTCAACTCTATACCTTTCTGCTGCGACGCCTCGCCTTTTTAAGGCGCTTGGAGGTTCTGTCAAAGATGGATCGCATGACAGGCACGCACGAGCCTGGACCGTTTGTGCCGCACGTTCACCCGATTCGCAAGATATATCGGGCGGTGTTGAGCAGAGCTGCGCACACGGGTCATACTCGTAGGTGTGACGAGACGCCCTATGAATTTTACACGCGCTTGCGAGAGCGTGAGCCACGTCTGGAGCCAGAATTAGGAATAATTACCGAAGCCTATGTGCTGGTCCGCTATGGAGGCAAGCCGTTGCCAGCTACCGAGGTCCAGCGCCTCCAGCAGTCCTTGAGCAGTCTGGACCACAAATGGCTGGTCACCGACAAGCATTGAGGCCATGCTTATTTTTCGACAGCCTGGTCCAGATGTGAAGAGGTGGCGCTGCCGACGAGCGGAGATTGCGTCAGAAAGTGCAACAACTCCGCCCCCGTCTGGACGGCTTCTACTTGGGCCAGTAATTGACTCAGGCTAGCAAGGTCAGTCAATTGTTCGATTAGTGGCTGGAGCGTAGAGAGACTCTCAGGGAAGCGTGCCTGGACTATACGGATAGCAAGCGCTCGCATCCTTTCGCGTCTCTTAGCGCGAGCCTCAGCTAATTCCTTAGTATAGTAGTCTTCACTATAGATCTTTTGTGTAGTTCGTGATGCTTTCGGCATGTCTTCTAGCATGAAGAAACTCCTTTGTGGTGACGCTGGCTGCCTAGCTCGGTGAGAGGTGTCATGCAGCCAGGTGCAGACACGTGTATGGTTTTGCGGAGATCCTCTCTCTGGATCTTTCGCCGTACCATACACCTGTCCGATGTTCAGAAGTGCTGACTTACTAGTCCAGGTGTGAAGAGGTTGCGAGACTGAGGAGCGGAGATTGCTGCAAAAAATGCAACAACTCCGCGCCCGTCTGAACGGCCCCTATCTTGATTAGTAATTGATTCAGAATAGCCAGGTCGGTCAATTGCTCGATCAGCGGCTGGATCATGCTGAGACTCTCAGGGAAGCGTGTTTGTATCTCACGTGTGGCAGTTGCTCGCGTGATCGCCAGCGCCTTTTCATGTTCCTCGGCTCGACCCTCGGCGTGACCTTCATTATGGATCTTTTGTGCGGTTCGTGATTCTTTCAGTATATCTTTCAGCATTGCAAAGCTCCTTTCAAACTGTTCAAGTTCATCCGATTGGGTAAACACTAGACCGCCGACCATCTGAGCCAGTGCCAGCAGTTCTTTGTTCTCGTTGGTCGCCAGCTTTTCGACCATCGCCTGGATCAGTGAGGGCTTTTTCCCGTCTTTGGCCAGAGGCAAGAGGGGTAACAGTCCTTCCCAATCGTTGGCCAGGATCAGTTCGGCTGGCATTTCCCAGAATTTTATCACGTGATAATGGAAGCGAAGCACTTCGCTGCCATCGACAAATCGCTTGATATACGGCGAGACCGGCAGGTTGCGGTGAGGGCGTAAATAGATCAGGTGCGAAGAGACCGGCAGGTCGTACTCTTCTGACGCCATCACGCCATATCCCAACATGCGATCTTGCATGGTCTTATCAAAGGCTACCTGAAACTCGAAGTGTAAGAGTGCGTGTCTTCCGTTCAGCGTTACCTCTAACAGAGCATCGGTGTAGCGATGCTTGATGGAGAATTCGACATTGCGCTCCTGGACAAAACGCGCATTGGTATCCACCCATGCGACAAACTGCTCGGGGCAGGTATCGATCAATTGCTTACAAATGAAATCATACGTTCCAGTCATCGTGGACATGTCCCTTCCAACGACCCATAGTCAAGTGTAGCACACACGTTAACTCCTGTCCAGCCGATTGATTTGGCTATGGGTACAACCTCTGAGGTATTGGCCAGATCAGCGCTCAGTATATCAGAAAAAGATATGCATGTCTATATGTATATCTCGCTGATAGACCACAAGTCGGTATATCTGGCGATTTCTGCAAAAAATCTCTCTGGGCATTTTGTGCCTCGGTGTACGTTATGTAGGGAGGCGGGGTTTTCTTGTGTACGGGAAAAGTTGCCCGCGTGATATCACCGTTTTTTGTCTGGGCGAAAAGAATGGTTGAAGGGGGGTCTGGTATAAGTGGAGATGTTTAGGCTCTGACGGCGTAGAACAAAAGGAGTGTGTAGGCATGCGTTATCAGCCTCCTGGTGAACGTTCATTGCTCTATCAAACGGCGCTTAGCGCACAGCAGGCTGGCATTAATGTCCTGCCGATTCGCGCCGATGGGAGCAAACGCCCGGATGTACTCAACTGGCGGGCCTATCAGCGGCGCAAGGTGACTCCGGGCGAGGTGAGCCATTGGTTCCGCGATACAGACCGTGGTCTGGCGGTTGTGACGGGCGAGATCAGTGGCAATCTGGAGGCGCTAGATATCGATAGCCTGGATACCTATCGGGCCTGGCTGGACCGCCTGCGTCAGGATAAGGTGCTGCGCCCGGTGTACGAGCGTATCGCCAGAGGATATCTGGAGGCCACGCCAGCCGGTGGTCGTCACTTGCTCTATCGTTGTGCCTCGATTGGACGCAATCAAGTCCTGGCTCGTCGCCAACTCGCGACTGCGCACCGCTATCAAACCTTAATCGAGACGCGTGGTTCGGGTGGTTTGCTGATCATTGCGCCCTCGGCGGGCAAGGTCCACCCAGACGAGAAACCGTATATCTTGCTCCACGGCGATATTACCTGCGTGGCGACGATCGAAACGGCTGAACGCGCTCAACTTCTGGCCCTGGCCCGCGCGTTTAACGAGGTCGCTGACGATCTTCCGACTCACCATCGTGCCTCCTCGACGCGTGCGCCCGAGCTTGCATCTACGCGTCCCGGCGACCAGTTTAACCGTCAGGCGACGTGGCCCGAGATCCTTCACCCTCACGGCTGGACGCTGGTACGCACGCTTGATGGCGAGGGTCTGTGGCGACGACCCGGCAAGGATGGACCGGGCATCAGTGCCACCACGAACTACGCTGGCAGCGATCTGCTCTATGTCTTCTCTACCTCGACGTTTTTTGCGCCCGAACGTGGCTATACCAAGTTCGCTGCTTATACCCTGCTAGAGCACGATGGCGACTTTACTGCCGCGGCGAAGACGCTGGCCGAAGAGGGCTATGGAGGTTAAGCCTTGTCGTGCGTCTGCTTCGTTGAACGGGCGAGCAGCGAGCGCCGCCAGAAAAACCAGAGGCCAGCCGAAAGGAGCAGACCGACCAGGAGGGCCGACAGAATCGGAACAAGTAAGCTGGAAGAGGACGCGGCTGGCATCGACGGTGGCACGGTCGCTGGACCGGGCGCTGGTGGGTAGAGACCAGTAATAATAAAGTCTGGCACACCGCCAACCGTGAGCGTTGTGATGGTGCTGTGTCCGGGGATATCAAGCATCGCGACCTGGCCGCTGGCAAGCGCGACAAAGCCAAGCTGCCCATCACTGGTGATCGCTATCGACTGGGGCGAAGTTGTGAAGTGGAGCACGCGTACAGGTTCCTGGGGCAGTGCAGAGGTATCGATCGTCGAGGGGATCAGCACATCAACCTGATTGTGTTGCTTATCGGGGACATAGACCTCGCCGGTCGCTGCATCGTAGTCGAGGGGTGCAAATTGGCCGCCGCTGAGAAGGGTTTGAAAGACGCGCATAGTCGGTAGATCGACTGCCAGGACGGTCCCCTGACGAGTGGTCACGTAGGCGGTAAAGCCAGCGGGGATGCTGATGTATTGAGGTCCGGCGACGACGGAGATCGTGTGGACAAACGCGCCCTGGGCGTCGAAGATGGTCAGTGCATTGGTGCCGCTGACCCAGATCTGATTGGGCGTAAAAGGTGTGGCGTTAAGCGCGGTCGAGGCTGCCACGGCCAGACCATAGACTGGCTGGTGGGTTTCGAAGGTACGTTTGATCGCACAGGTGGCTGGATCGATCGCCCGAACACGTGTATCGCCTGGACCCCCGACATAGAGGATGCTGGCGTCGAGACTGAGCGCGAGCCGCGTCGGCTGACCCGGTATAGCGTCCGCGCAGAGCAGCTTGCCGGTTCGCGCATTGAGCACCGAGACGCGTCCAAGCGCTGGCTGGGCCACGTACAGTGCGTAGCCGTTGGGACTGAGCAGGACCATGCTTGCGCTGCCCGGAAGCGCGATCGAGCCGGTGACGCGCTGTTGCGCGATAGTAATTACTCCCAGACCGGCAGTGGTGCCAGCCACATAGGCCAGTTGTGGCGCACCGCCGTCCGCTGCCACGGGGAGTGTAAGCCATAAGAGTGAGAAGAGTGAAAGTAGCAAAAAGCTAGAGAGGACCTTACGCACACAGCGTGAGAGGAGGAATACCATTATAACGCCTTTCGATCCAGTGATTTGTCGCGAATTATGGGTTAGATCGGGGTCTTCCCTTTGCAGCGCCGCTGGAAGCGGCGAAAGAAGAGTGATGGGAAACCCTGTGGAGTAGAGTACTGCAATGATCTGCGATTTTCAAGACCTGGGGTCTGAAGCGCTTCGTCAGGGGTCTGAGGGTAATCGCCGTCTACACCTTCCTGGCAGTCGACGGCGATTGTGGTGAATGGGAGAGAAGAGCTGCTTACTCGTCGGCGCTGAAGCGATAGCCCACGCCGGGGACCGTAATCAGCAGGCGTGGGCGCAGTGGATCAGGCTCGATCTTGCGGCGCAACTGGCCGATAAAGACGTGCAGGTGATGAGAATCCTTGCCTTCGCCGAGACCCCACATCTGCGTGAGCAGCATCTGCTGGGTCATGATTTTGCCGCGATACTTGATAAAGATTTTGAGCAGATCGTATTCCGTCGGCGTGAGCTTGATCTCCTGCTGATTGACCGAGACCAGGCGCTGACCCAGGTCGACCGAAAGTGGGCCGATGGTAATGCAGGGCGCGTTCTCTGAGGTCATAAGCGCTGCGTGGCGCAAGGCGACGCGAATGCGAGCCAGCACCTCATTGATGCCAAAGGGCTTCGAGACATAGTCGTCCGAGCCAAGATCCAGCGCATTGACCTTGTCAAGTTCGGTATCCTTGACCGAGATAACGATGATCGGCAGGTGCGATTGCGCTCGCACACGTTTACAGATTTCTAATCCACTCATATCCGGTAATCCAAGGTCCAGTAGCATGAGATCTGGTCGGTAAGCTTCGATACTTTCAAGGGCTTTTTCGCCGCTGGTGGCGGTGAATACCTCGTAACCGTGAGCGACCAGGCTTCTTTGCAGGGCGCGTATAATAGCTTTCTCGTCATCGACAATCAGAATACGCGCTTTCATGCTTATCACGTCTCTTTTCCCTCCATTGTGCTGTATGGGAGAGTGAAACTGAAAACGGCTCCCCCTCCCTCACGTGGCTCGACCCAGATTAGCCCGTTGTGTGCTTCGACCAATCCGCGACAGACAGAAAGGCCAAGGCCAGACCCGCGTGCCGGTTCGGCGGCGTAGGATTTGCCCTGGACGCGGTAAAACTTATCGAAAATCAGGGTGCGTTCGGCCTCCGCAATGCCTGGTCCGCGATCAGCCACATCGACTTTGAGCGATGTACCGGCCAACTGGACGTGAATATCGAGCGGTGAGCCGGCGGGTGTATAGCGAACGGCGTTTTCGAGCAGATTTGTCACGACCTGGTCGATCTGTATATAGTCTAGCTCTACGGCTGGCAGGTCGTCCGGGATGGTGAGCTGGATCATGCGTCCTTGTAGGAAGAGATACATGCGACCCAGGACATCGCGTACAAGTTCACCTAAAGGATACCATATTTTCTGTGGACGGAGAGCACCACCTTCAATGCGTGACATATCGAGTAGATTCTCGACCAAGCGATTGAGGCGGCGCGACTCGTGTTCGATCAAGGTGGCCAGGCTGTGGTGTGCTTCCTCGTCGAGTTGAGCTTCGGTCTGTTGCAGACTGGTGGCGGCGGTCATAATCGCGGCCAGCGGGGTGCGCAGGTCGTGAGAGACAGACGAAAGAAGCGCGGCTCGCAGGGTATCGGTCTGTTGAAGGATCTGGATGCGTACGCTCTCGTGGCGCAGGCGGCCGCGCTCGATTAGTATCACTGCCTGTTCCAGAAACATGCGGAAAAAGACCGTTTGCGAGTTTGCGGGTCCGTTCTCGCTGCCTGCGAGCAGGTCGAGGCCGAGCGAGTAGGGATCGGCTTCGAGCACGAGGCGCAGGACCCCGAGCACCTGCTGCTCGGTTTTGAGTGGGATCAGACGGATCGCCTGGTGCGTGGGGAGCGAGGAGTCGGCGACGATATCGAGTGGACGGGCGTTTTGCATGGTCTGCATGGCCTGTAGCACCTCGGCCAGCGAGATCTGTGGAGGTTTGCCCGTAGAGACTGCGGTAATGGTGTGGGTCAGCATGCCGCTAGTGGGATCGGGCAGGAGCAGTGTACAGGCGCGAATGCCTGCGTGCGAAAAGACCTCGATCATCGCCTGTACAAAGATGCGTAGCTGGTGTTCGAGATCGTCTTCGTGGTTGGTCGCACGCACCAGATCGTAGAGGATGCGCGTCTCGTATTCGCGGCG
Organism: Ktedonobacteraceae bacterium; assembly: GCA_034437695.1. Lineage (GTDB taxonomy): Bacteria > Chloroflexota > Ktedonobacteria > Ktedonobacterales > Ktedonobacteraceae > Paraktedonobacter. Next base: position 9,956 of record DAOTTJ010000415.1, on the reverse strand, counting down.
CTGGGCCTGGCTGGCGTAGCGGCGCAGAGCTGCGGTCAGTTGACTGGTGATCACCGCCGTTACCAGGAAGACGATCAGCGTCAGGAAATCGCTGAACTTGGTGATGATCAGACTATAGAGCGGGGCGACAAACAGGAAATCGAAGAGAAAAAAGGCCACCAGCGAGGACAGTAGCGCGATAAAGCGTCCACAGATGCTGGAGAGGGCCAGGACAACCAGCAGATAGAGCAGCAGACTATCGGGAATCTTGGTGTAGAGTTGAAATAGCGAGATAATCCCGGTGAGCAGAAGCAGACTGCTCAGGGCAAAGAGACCAGCGCGTATATAGCGTTTCCAGCGCGGTTTGATCTGTAGCGACGCTATGAGTGATGGTAATACCACGGGATGGCTCATCGATTGCCTCTCAACGCAACGTATCTTCAATCTTCTACAAATGTATTCTCTCTTTAAAACATAAAGCAAATAAAGAGAGTTGTCAACACTGACTGCTCTTTCATGCTTCGCAAGCCTCTGGCTTGCACCCCCCACCCCAGGGTTTTGGGATCGGGTTGCGAGCGTGGAGGCGGCCGCCTCCACGCTCGCAACCCGATCCGTTGTCCAGGGGGGCGGGGCCACACGATGAGCATGAAAGAGCAGCGCTCTTTCATTGAAACTGCAAATCCCCCTCTCTGCGTGTTCTTTGTGGTATTCTATATGAGCGGAAGTTGATCCATCTTTGTGCCTCCTCGCTGGCGAGGAATGACAAGGAAGAAGAAGATGAGCACTTTTACTATGCTGCAAACGCTCTTCGTGAGCGATTTGCACGAATTGCATCGATTGCAGAAGCGCGGCTGGCTAGTGTTTCCTATGGCCCGCGTTGTGAAAGAGGAACACCTTGGGCGTTGTTGTTATCTGGCCGAAGAGTTTCTTGCTACGTCTGACCTGTCTGATCTCAAGCACGCGCTTGGGATTAACGATCGGCAGTGGCGGGCTTATAAGGCGCGAGTATCTGGACAATAAAAGACCCCACAGGTAACGTCTTGCCTGGTTCTATGACGTTGCCTGTGCCATGCTTTCCTGGCAAATGCTCTTTCTTTACTGGCTGCCCTGCGTAGGGGAGACAGCGGCAAAGCAGGGAAATGTGCAGCGTTGTGCAGCCGTTTGCTTGTTGCCTGTTAGGGTATGGGGATGAGGGTTTGAGCAGAAGAATGGGAGAGATGCGTTGACACAACGCGTCTCTCCGGGGCTGATGGGTAGCTAATGCTTGCGTAGGAGGGGAAGTGACCAGTTGGCTTGTACGGGGGCCTGTTCAAGCAGGCAGATGCGCGTACCTGTCACGTCTTGGATGACTGCGCAGCGCCTGCCCTTCACCTTGAAGGGTTCGATAGCGATAGTGTACCCCTTTTGCAGGTAGTAGGGAAGCGCGGTGAGCGTATCCTCTATAATCGTATGAACATCGAGCATACTAAAGCGAATTGCATCGTTCTGTGAAAGTATGTCTTTTTTATGGCCGAGTCTCACTGGATCGGTCAGGGCTGAGGATACTTCTTCGTCGAAGCTGGGGAAAACGGAAGGGTCGATGTGATGTTCGTATGCATTTCCGTCTTGGGTTGTCATAGCAGGACTCTCTTTCTAAGTTGAGGGAAAGGGTCTAAAATACGATTTCCTCTCTTCCAGATCCTCGTCAGGAGTGAGACACTCTCATCCTCTGTTCGGGTCTGATAGATTACTCTCTCTCTTCTATTACGTAGGAGACCCCTCTATGGGTTACAAATAGAAGCTCTGACATATCTAAAGAAGTGAATAAAGACTGTCCATCAAGTGTCTAGTAGGTGACGTTGATAGCTAGAGGCGGGCGAGTTACAATACTCATAAAGCTAAACGCTGTTTAGTACTTTCTACTGCTTATCTCAATGGATGAATAGCATGTGAGTAATCGCTTAACTGTTCATACATTCCTTCTTCTACTTGCATAGAAGAACGTGTCCATGTTGCCTGACTCTCACGAAGCCTGGATGTTTTGATAGGGAAGTCAATGTGCCAGGTATCTGTGTTGAGCGTGTAGTATGGTCTTCTATGCGGGTTTGCGGTCGAGAGCGGCGTACAAAGCTCGTCTTGCCTGGCCGATCTGGTGGCGATGTTTGCTTCGACAAGGATGGAGAAGTGGACAGCAATGCCCGGCATGCAGGTGAGGTGAAGGACGTTTTTTCCTGGTATCGTGAACTGGGCAGGGAGAGGTGATGTGGTGTATTTGCGAAGAGGTGTTCCTTGTCTGGATAGGGACGTCGCTGACTGGACGTTCTCAGCAAAGTAGCTGGATGGCCTTCTGCCCACAGGCACGATTGACAGGAGAGGCGGCGGAGTAGCTGTTAGACTGCATTGGGGTGTTCATCGTTTCGATAGGGAAGTCGAAACGGCTGAACATTCTCAGCGTAGACCATGCCTTGCTCGACCTCTTTTCCAATGAGAAGTTTTCCCTCCGGTATGCTCCATGCAACGAACTATGTGCTGTTGAAAGGCTCACGGTTCTGCTCTGACCTCACCCATTTTCCACCACTGCGGTCGTGTTCCCGGCGTTTGTCCGCGCACAGGCGCGATTTGGCGCGTGGGAACTCATCTCTCCCTCGCGCCAAAATGCCAGCACACAGTTTAGCCGGTGGTAATCGTGCCATCGGCGTTGACGCGGATCGCCACCTTTGTCAGGGGGCCATTGCCGGGTCCAGAGACGTGCGCAAAGGCGTTGTTTTGATCGAAGATGGCACCGTGGGCGGGACAGCGGATCTTTTGCAGGCCGGTGTCGTAGTTGACAGCTATGCCGGCGTGTGTGCAGGTGCGTTCGCAGGCTACGAACGTGCCATTGGCCGTACGGATCAGCAGACTTGACTGGCCGTCGAGCGGGTTAGTAAAGGTGATGGAGGTGTTCTTGCCCTGGTTAGTGTGGCCAATCACTGTGCCGGTGTGAGCAGGTGGTGCAGTGGTTGGTTTGGGCTGCGGTGCGCTGGTCGCTTGTGGCGGCTGCGTTGGTGCGGTGTGCTGAGTAGGTGTTGTGTGGTTGGTGGGTGTCGTATGCGATGTACTCGGAGTAGTGGCATGCGAAGTGCTGGTTGTGGTCTGAGGGGTGGTACTCGTTGTGCTGGTGTTGGCGAGTGTAGACGATGGTTGTGCGGGCTGGCGACTCTGGACAAAGTGCGCGAAACTGATCCCACCGACCGTGAGTACGCCGGCTGCGGCGGTTCCTGCGACCAGCAGCGAGACAAGCTTGCGGCGGTTCTGCTGGTCCACCTGGGAGTGCGCCTGGCCTGTGGGATTTTTCATGCTGATAGGTGCGCGGCGCACAAAAGTGCCGGGATCGGGCTGCGGATTCGTGGCTTTGCCTGAGGTGCTGGACCACCAGGCAAAGGGGTCGACTCCGCCCAACGAATGCTCTGCCGGCTCGCTGGTTTGGCGGGACGGTGTTTGTGGCGGGAGCGCGGTCGGCATGTGGGCGGTGCCGACCTTTGGCACTATCTCCCATTTGCCCGAGGGTGTAATCTGTTCGTCGAACCAGTTGACGGTGGGTGGGAGCGTCATCTGTGTTTCGATGATTGTGCGTTCCTGTTTGGGTGCAGGGGATGCGGTGGGCAGCACATAGCTGGAGCTAGCGAGGACGCGTTCGAAGTGGCGGGCAGCTTCGCCGGCCGACTGTGTGCGCCGCGTTGGATCGCGGTCGAGCATAGTGTTGAGCACGAGGTCGAAGGCTTCCGGGATCTGTGGGACGACGGCGTGGAGCGACGGCACGGGCTGGCGCAGGCGTTGGACGGCTACATCGAGCGGCTTTTTGCCGTGGAATGGCGGGCTGCCACTCAAGAGTTCAAAGAGTAGGACGCCCAGACTGTAGACATCGGAGCGCTTATCGACCGGCTGGCCGATCACGCGTTCGGGCGAGATATATTCGGGGCTGCCCAGAAAGTGACCATTGAGCGTCATCAGGTGGGACATGGGGTACGTTTGTTGGCCAGTGCTCTGCATCTCCAGCATCTTGCGCAGACCAAAGCCGGCCATACGCGTCTGAAATTGGGTATCGATAATGATATTTGAGAGGCTAACTATGCCGTGGACAATATTCTGGCTGTGGGCGTAGTCGAGGGCTGAGGCCAGTTGTTGGAGGATAGGCAGGGTCTGTTGCGGCGTCAAACGTCCGTTTTGTTTTAAATACTGAGCAAGCGAAGGCTCTGTCACAAAGGCAGTGATCAGATACCAGTAGTCCTGCTCTGCGCCTGCGGCATAGATTGGCAGAATGTGTGGATGTGCCAGGTGGGTGAGCACTTCACCTTCGCGGATGAAGCGCAGACTCAACTGACCGTAGTCCTGCGCCTGGATGCCCGCAGGAGCATTCAACGTTGTGATCATCACCTTTACGTTCTGCGTGGGATGCAGGCCCAGGTAGGCGGTACCTAACTGGCTCTGACCCAGCACACGTTCGATACGGTATCCATTTAACTGGTCTACAACGGGCATATGTGTGCTAATCCTTTCGGTCTGCGGGCTTGCGGTCGCCCGCCATCATTCCATCTGTGCTCAGGGATCTGGATCTCCATGTGTAGCGAGACGGTCTAGTGTCCTTGAGCATGTCCACGTTTGGTTCCAGATGCTTTTACGTCGCGCTCATGGGTAGTACTTTTAGGGAATGTACCACTTTCGGGCCTGGATTGCCCGCTTTTATGGCCTGTATAGGAAAAGAGTGTATCTATAGAGGCTAAATAGTGTCAATCTGCCGCGTTTGTAGTAGTATCTGTAATAGAAACGTGAAGTCATCGGGGGTGCGCGATCTTTTCCCTGGTAATCGGTGTCTCGCAGCGGGAGTGAGTGAGAAAAGCATGGATACGCAGCAATCGTACGTTATCGTTGGCAATGGTATTGCCGGTGTCACCGCGGCCGAGATTCTGCGTGCGCAGGATAGGACTGGCGCGATTACGCTTGTGGCCGACGATCCCTTTCCCGCCTATTACCGGCCTGGACTCAAGGATTTTCTGGGTGGTACGTTGTCCGAGGAGAAACTGTGGGCGCGGCCGACAGACTTTTACCGCAAGCAGCGTCTGCGTTTTACGTCCGGGCGGGTGACGGCGATCTCTCCGCGTGAGCACGTGCTGCACCTGCATAACGGGAGCCGTATCCCCTACCATAAGCTGTTGCTGGCGAACGGTGCGCGTGCGCGGACGTTGAACTGTGCAGGACTTGAGCTTGCGGGTGTCTCGACGTTGCGCACGGTCGCCGATTACCAGGAGGTCCTGCGTCGTCTGGCGCACAGCAGGAGGGTGGTAGTGTGTGGAAGCGGTACGCTGGCGCTGGAGAGCGCGGAGACCTTGCAGCACAGCGGCTATGAAGTCACTCACCTGCTGCGGGGTCGCCAACTCTGGTCGGAGGTGCTCGACCTGGTGGCGTCCGATATGGTGCTTCACGAGGAGCGACGGGTGGGCATCGACGTGCGCCTTGAGACCGAGATCGCGGAGATCGTCGGGCGCGGCGGACAGGTGTGCGGGATCAGAACCACGCGTGGCGAGTATCTGGCCTGCGAGCTGGTGCTCATTGCTGTGGGTATCGAGCCGCTGATCGATTGTATTCGTCCGGCGGGCATTGCTTGTCGGCGCGGCGTGCTGGTCGACCACGCAATGCGCACCAACCAGCCAGATATTTATGCCGCTGGGGACGTGATTGAGACGGTCGATCAACTGAGTGGGCAGGCACGCGTGCCTGGTCAGTGGTATCCAGCTATTCAGCAGGCGCAGGTAGCGGCGCATTCTATGCTCGGCGCAGAGTCGTCGGAGGGTCTGGCGGGCCATTTTTATAACGCCACATTTTTGCGTGGACTCGATTTTGTCTCGATCGGGCTGACCACCTGTCCGTCTGCGCCCGGCTTTGTGGAAGTGGTCGCGGAACCAGCGCCGCGCAGCTATCGCAAGGTGATTATGCGCAATGGAACGATTGTGGGGGCGCTTCTGCTGGGTGAGCGTGGTGGTGGGATGGCCCTCAAACGCGCCATCGACCACCGGGTCGCGCTGCTTCCTATAGCCGAAAAGGTTTTTACTGAGGGCTTTGAGCTAGATGCGTGGCTAGATCAACAGGGGGTGCCGCCGCCCTTTGGCGTATTGGAGAGTATGGATCAGAGTACCGATGGGTCTGGCGACGAGGGTGCGCCGCCTGTGAACGTGAGCGAGGCGGACGCGTATCTGGTGCCGGTGCCGCATGCGGGTTTGCGCCTGAACCTTACGGAGGTGCAGTTGAACGGGGGGGTGGGGACCAACCCTTTTGTGATTGGTCGGCAGAGCGGGGTCGCGTGGACGCTGGATCATCGCTCGATCTCGCGTCAGCACGCGCAGATCATGCGCACCTCTGAAGCCTATATCTTGCGCGATAGTGGGAGTTCCAATGGCACATTTGTCAACGGTGTGCCGCTGGAGGGTGGGCAGCCATATATCTTGCGTCAGCACGACCTGTTGCGTCTGGGCGATATCCAGGTGCGTTTTGACTTGCGGGCGCGGGGGCAGACTGCGCAGGCATTCGCTCACTTGCAGGGCAGCGAGCTTGCGGCCAACTTTACTCGTCTGGTGCCGCCCGCGCTGCTGCGCCAGCTCCCTTCCACGCCCGCGCTGGTCTATCTGGGACCAGACCTGGAGCCGGGTATCTTCTCGCTCGCGCAGGGTGAGCGTTTCCTGCTTGGGCGCGACGGACAGTGTCACCTGGTTTTGCCCGACGCCTCGGTTTCGCGTCAACACGCCGAACTTTTCCGCACGCCTGAAGGCTTCTTTATCCGCGACCTGCGCAGCAGCTACGGCGTCTTTGTCAACCGCGTCAAGATTACGAATGTTTCTCAGCTCTCTGACGGCGACCAGGTGGTACTAGGAAATATCTTGCTCTCCTTCTCGCAGCCTGGGACGCGCGAGCGTACTGCGCCGACCACCGCTCGCATGGCTCGGGTCGTTGCGCCCAAACCGCCAGTCGAAGTTGCGAAGCCAGTCGTGACCGAGCTGGAGCATCGACGCGAGATCAAGGCTTTGAGTCAGACCAACCTGGCCTTTGAGATCGACATGTGTATTGGGTGTCATCGCTGTATGGACGCCTGCCCGATCCCGATGTCGGACCAGATTACCATCGCCGCGCTCAACCACGCCACGCTCCAGGGTCAGCTTGCGCCGGAAGTTGAGCGTTTTACCCACGAGTGCATCATGTGCGGCTCGTGTGTGCCGGTCTGTCCAGTTGACGACCACCGGGACCTGTTGATGCTCGCGCTCAAACAGCGCGTGGGCGTCTCCTGGGAGAAAGAGCCGGATATGCAGCGCGTCGTGGCAAACCTGCCCACGGGCTGGTCGCTGCCGCTCTTGTTGCAGCGCCTGCGCGAACAGAAAATCTTTGACGATGCGTGGCAGGTGCCTGACGCCTATCTCCTGCACATCGTTGCCGCGTCACGCCGGGTCGTGCTCGCTCCTGGCGAGCCTGTCTTGCGCGAAGGCGCGTACGGGCGTGACCTCTCGCTGGTTCTCGACGGTCAGATCGCGTTGACGACCAGCGACCGCGAGGGTAGCGAACTGGTCGTGGCACTGCTCAGGCGTGGCGAGTACCTGGGCGAGGATGGGATGCTCACTGGCCTGCCCTATAAAAATTCGGCGCACGCGCAACTCCCTGCCTTGCTGCTCCAGATACCCGAGCAGGTCATGCAGCGTGTGATGGAGCTTGTACCTGCGGTGCGCGAGCACTTTGAGCGCTTCCATAGTCAGCGTTCGCTACAGGCGATTCTCAGACGAATGGATCTCTTTGCCGATGTATCCGACGCCGACCTTCAGGCGCTGGCGCGACAGACGCCGGTTACGTACCACGAGCGTAGCGAGCGTCTCTTTGCCGAAGACAGGCTCGGTAGGCCGCCGCGTGAAGCGTTGCATATCTTACTTGAGGGCTTTGTCAGCGTGGCGCGTCATAAGGCTGTGGTGCGTCCGGGTCAGTCCAGCGAGCGCATCATCGCCTATCGTCAGGGAGGCGACTACTTTGCCGGTGGGCTTGACCTGCTGGGCGATGGGCAGTCGGCGACGGTGACGACTATCAATCGCTGCCGCGTGGCGCAGGTGCCGCGTCCGGCGGTCCTTGCTCTATTCCAGCGTTATCCCGCGATGGAGGCGCGTTTCGCCCTGCGCCTGCGCGAGTATCTCGGGACCGCAGCGGCGACGAGTGCGAGCACCCGAAGCGACTTTAACGAATACCCCACCCACGAGGTCGCCCACCCCGAGGTTCAGGTCGGTCTGCACGAGCTGGTCAGCGACGGCGTGGTCGAAGGGACCGAGGTTCTGGTCATCGACCTGGATAAGTGTATTCACTGCAACGAGTGCGAAGCCGCCTGTGAGCGTCGGCATGGTCACTCGCGCATGAACCGCAAGGGCATGGTCGTTGGCAACATCAGCATCACCACCACCTGTCGGCAGTGTCAGGACCCGGTCTGTATGCTGTGCAGTCGCGCCGGGATTGCCCGTCACCCCAACGGCGAGGTCTATATTACCGAAAGCTGCATCGGCTGCGGCATCTGCGCCGAGCGCTGTCCCTACGGTGCGATCTCGATTGCGCAGATCGACGACGAGCCGGAGGCTCGCAGCACCTGGCAACGCTTCAGTTCACTGATCGTCGGAGGTGCAACGCGGGAGCGTTCGTCGAAACTCAAGGAGTTGCCGATGGTCAGTCCGCGCACCGCTGGCGGTAGCTACGCCGCTGCCGGTCCACTCGACGCGTCGGCGCACGGTGGCTACGAAGAGCTGCGCAAAAAGATCGCCATCAAGTGCGACCTCTGCGCGGGCTATAGCAACCAGGCGTGTGTAGAGGCCTGTCCGGCGGGTGCAGCTTTCCGTGTGCAGCCTGCCAGCTTCTTTGGTACCACCGAAGATATTCTTCGGCGACGACTCAATTAGACAGTTACGAGAGGGAGAGCGTAAAGTATGGCCGTCGTCAATCGATCCCCGCTCCAGCGTAAGGATGTCAGGCGTATCTGGCGCACGCCGGGTTCAAAGTTCAACTGGCTGTTTCTCGCCGTCTCTGCGCTGATCCTGGGCGTTGTCGCGCTGCTCTATCGGTGGGCGATTGCCACACAGCAGTATCCTGGCCCAGACAGCGACCCCTTGCGCGACTTTGGGATTACAGCGTTTGTCCTGGTGATCCTGGTGGCCGCATATACCCTGCGGCGGCGTTTTGTGCGCAGCCTGCCGGGCAAGGTCCATACGTGGTTGTGGTTACATATCTGGCTTGGGTGTATCAGCGTGATCATCGCGGCCATGCACGACAACTTTCAGAACGTCACTCACGACTTCTCATTTATGCTCGACCGCTTTACCGAAGCATCGTATGGGACGACCGCGCTTTACGCCCTGTTTGTGCTTGTCGTCACCGGCATTATTGGTCGCCTGCTGGATCTCTGGCAGGCGCGTCTGATTGCTCGCGAGGCTGATACCAACGGCGTGGGGATCATGCGCTCGGTGGAAGAGCGTTTATTGGAGCTTACGCTGACAGCCGAGCGTTTGCGGGCGGGCAAGTCAGCGGAATTTAGAGCCAGCTACGAGCAGGTATTACAAGCGGGTAGGCAGGTGATCGAAGTTGGGACTATGCTCTCACCGCGCGAGAGCGACGATTTTGCGCGGCTCTCGACTGTGCTCGACGAGTACGATCGTCTGGCGCATTCGCTAGAGCGCCAGGAGCGTGCCAGACAGATCATGCGTATCTGGCGCAGCGTCCATATCCCCCTGGCCATCGCCGCCTTCGCGGTTATCGCGTTTCACAGCGTCTCCGAACTGTGGGCCATGCTGGTTCTCCACATGTGATGCTCGACGTTTGGTCCCTCCCTTCGAACAAAAGATCGGGTTGCGAGCGTGAGGTCTACAGCCCCACGCTCGCAACCCGATCCCAAAACCCTGGGGTGGGGGGTCGCAAGCCAGAAGCTTGCGGAGCATTACAGAGTCCAGGCGCTAGGG
>DAOTTJ010000414.1:0-10308 GCA_034437695.1 Ktedonobacteraceae bacterium | reverse complement strand
AGAATTGAGGAAAACATGTATAAAGGCCAATCGGGTATGTGGTCCTGGTTACTCCACCGCATTGCTGGACTGGGTATACTCCTGTTCCTGCTCGTCCACATCGTCGATATTTCGCTGCTCAATTTCGGTCCAGATGTCTATAACGAAGGCATCGCGTTCTTCAGTCTCGGCATCATTCGCGTGATCTCTCTGGCTCTGATTGCCGCTGTACTCTTTCACTCCTTTAACGGGATACGTATTATTCTAATCGATTTTTGGCCAAAAGCTGCACGCTATCAGGCACTTATGTTTAATGTGGTTCTGATTGTAACCATCATTAGCTTCCTGGGCATGGGTTGGTTTGTAGTTGCGCCGATCTTTAACATTAATCCGGGTAATATGCCTGCGGGTATGTAGTAGTTAAGAGGAGTTTTGTTATGCGTATTTCGAGCGGATACGGCCCTCGCCCATCGGTGGGTGGCTTTGAAACGTTCTCCTGGTATTTCTTTCGCGTCTCTGGTGTCGCCCTGGTTTTTCTGGCGATCATCCATCTGCTCCTGAATCATGTAGTGACCGATGTTTCGTGTACAAGCTATCAGTTGGTGCAGATCCGTTACGCCAATCCGTTCTGGCGACTTTACGACTGGTTGTTGCTGACCCTGGCGCTCCTGCACGGAATGAACGGTCTGCGCATAGTTATCGACGACTACGTCCATACGAACGGCTGGCGGCTCTCGCTTCAATCGCTGGTGGCCGTTGCTACGCTGGTCTTCTTTATGCTGGGAACAATCACCTTGATTACGTTCCACAGTGTTGCAAATCCTGGTCAGCTCTGTCCGCCTGCACACTTCTAGAAAAACGAGGAATGGTATGTATTATAAATTTGATGTTGTGATTGTTGGTGCGGGAGGCGCAGGTCTGATGGCCGCCATGCAGTTGCCAAACGCCAGCGTGGCGGTCCTGAGTAAAGTCTATCCGACGCGTTCGCATACTGGTGCCGCGCAGGGTGGAGTGGCCGCAGCGCTGGGCAACCGCGAGGAAGACCACTGGAAATGGCACATGTACGACACCGTCAAAGGCGGTGACTATCTGGTCGATCAGCCTGCGGCGGAGATTCTGGCCCGCGAGGCGATCGACGCGGTCTATGAACTCGAGCACCGCGGTCTGCCCTTTAACCGCACCGAAGACGGACGCATCGACCAGCGGCGCTTCGGCGGTCACACGCGCAACTTCGGTGAGGGTCCGGTGCGCCGCTCGTGTTATGCAGCCGACCGCACAGGCCATATGATCCTGCAAACGATGTACCAGAGCGCCATCAAGAACGAGGTACGTTTCTACAACGAATACCTGGCTCTCGACCTGCTGGTGGTCGATGGTCGCGCCTGCGGCGTGGTCGCCCTGGAGATCCGCACAGGCGAAATCCATACCTTCCACGCAAAAGCTGTTCTCTTTGCCACTGGCGGCTATGGTCGCGCCTGGAAGGTCACCAGCAACGCCTTTGCCTGCATGGGCGACGGCATGTCTATCGCCTATCGGCGCAATATCCCCTTGCAGGATATGGAGATGTATCAGTTCCACCCGACCGGCATCTACAAGGTCGGGGTGCTGTTGAGCGAGGCGGCACGCGGCGAAGGCGGCAAGATCATGAACGGCAAGGGCGAATATTTTATGGAACGCTACATGCCAACTCTCAAAGATCTCGCCCCACGCGATATCGTCTCACGCTGCATCGTTCAGGAGATCAATGAAGGACGCGGCGTGGACGGCAAGGACTATGTCTACCTGGATGTCCGCCACCTGGGCGCACAGGTGATCAACGAGAAACTGCCAGATATCACCGACTTCGCTCGCAACTATCTGGCCGTCGAGCCGATCACCGAACCGGTACCAATCCAACCGACCGCTCACTACGCAATGGGTGGCATTCCTACCGATATCGACGCCCGCGTGGTGCTCGATGCACAGTGGACCCCCATGCCGGGCTTCTACGCCGCTGGCGAGGTGGCCTGCGTCTCGGTTCACGGCGCAAATCGCCTGGGTACCAACTCGCTGGTCGATCTGATAGTCTTTGGTCGCCGCGCCGGCAAACATATGGCCCGCTTCATCGCCGAGAACGACCATCCCCAGCTACCACCAGCACCCGAGGACTTCTCCCGCCAGTACGTCGATAAACTCTATAGCTCGACCGCCCACGAGTCCGCAGCTCGCATTCGCACAACCCTCCAGCAGGTGATGATCGATAAGGTCTTTGTCGAACGCGAGGAAGACGGTATGCAAAAGGCCCTCGATGTCGTCGCCGATCTCCAGGCAGCCTACCAGCAAGTCGAGCTTCAGGATAAGGGCAAGAAGTTTAACACCGAACTCGTCGAGGCCATTGAACTTGGCTTCCTGCTCGACTGCGCCGAAGCCACAGTCCACGGCGCACTGGCCCGCAAAGAGAGTCGCGGCGCACACTACCGCACCGACTACCAGCAACGCGACGACGCCAACTGGCTCAAACATACCCTGGCCTACAAAGGCGCAACTTCTCACGATGTCCGCCTGGATTATAAGGATGTCATTTTGATCGATGACCCCATCTTTAAGCCCAAAGAGCGCAAATACTAGGTCCATCTATCTGGCCATGCAACAGGAGAATTTTCATGAACTTACTGATGCGTATCAAGCGTTTCAATCCCGAAATGGACAAAAAACCCTACTGGGATGAATTTCGCGTCGAAGCCGACCCGATCGATCGCCTGCTCGATGCACTCAATACGGTCAAGTGGCACAAGGACGGCAGCCTGACCTACCGCCGCTCGTGCGCTCATGGCGTCTGTGGCTCCGATGCAATGCGCATCAATGGACGCAATCGCCTGGCCTGCAAGGTGCTTATCCGCGATGTAGGCAATAAAGTCACTATCGAACCAATGCTGGGCTATCCGGTGATCAAAGACCTGGTGGTCGACATGGACCCCTTTATGGAGAAATATAAGTCTATTAAGCCTTTCTTGATCACCAACGATACCGACCCCGGCACCGAACGCCTGCAAAGCTCCACAGACCGCGAACGCTACGACGAGGGGACGAAGTGCATTCTCTGCGGAGCCTGTACTGGCTCCTGCCCCTCGATCTGGGGCAATCCCGACTGGGTCGGACCCGCCGCGATTGTCAATGCACATCGCTTTATCTTCGATAGCCGCGATCAGGGTGCCGCCGAACGCCTCAAGATCCTTAGCGATCGCAATGGCGTCTGGCGCTGCCGCACGATCTTTAATTGCGCCGACGCCTGCCCACGCGGGATTCCCGTCACCAATCTGATCGAAGAGGTCAAACGCGCCATTATCTATGGAGATACTCATATCAAATAAACCTTTGTAGTGCTCCGTCAAGTCTCTGGCTTGCAACCCAATCAAGTTGTTCAAGGGGGAGAAGCCACACGCCGAGCCAGAGACCTGAAGTGAAGCGGGAGTGCAGAGGGCGCAACCCTTTGCCGGCACCCTGTCCGGGGACAGGTAATCTGGGGTGTTTTACACGGGTAGGTTTTTCGCTGAACGCTTCGCTGTGGCGAAGCCCAGACCTTACCGTGCAGGAAGGCGCTTTTCAGGCGCAGGGTGCGCCTGAAAAGCGCCTTCCTGCACCTTCTTCTCTCTGGGGTGGGGCGATTTTGCCCGACAATTTTTGAATAGCCCTGCTGGGGACAACCAGGGAGCTTAACACAGCACTATGGATGAAACAAGTTCACCCGACGAACAAAGAAGAGCAAAAAGACCAGTAAAAAACACTGAGAGTGTGAACTAATTCATAGACAAATTTCTATTTCTAGAGTATGCTATAATCAATAGCTCTAAGAAACGCTCAGAGCAAAAGAAAGTCGGGGGTAGCGTCATGCAGGAATCACTTAAATAGTTATGCCTTCAAGCGCTTCTGTACGCTTTGATGTCGCCAACTGGCAGATAAAGCAACAATCCGAGCATAGGATTGTCTGGTTTAATCGAGTTCCCGATATCCTGATCCTTGAATTTTCTCCCGACCCGGTCAACTTGCCGACCGACCTGCAAAATATCGCCGGGATACGCTCGTTCATCGAGCGTATGGTCGGACAAAACGGGGGAGCCGTGATCTCGGTTGAACGGATACACTGCGACAAACTCGAAGCTATCAAAAGTCTTTTTAAGTATCGACAGTCGGCCAGCGCCAGGCGTTCACCGCTTGGTACTGTCTATGCCGGTCTCTATATCCTGCCTTTTGCCGACTTTCACTATTTGCTCAAAATCCAATGCAATGAATATGGTAATACCGGTCTACGCGAGACACATTTTGCACAACACTCAGCGCCAGACTACCAACATATGACCTCAATGCAAGAGAGATTGGCCGATGTAGCCCACTCAAAAGTCGTTGTCAGCCCGTCCGACGATGTACAGTACGATGCAGCTTTTCCACACCATCCCTTGTCCAGGTTACGTACCTACCTGCGACATATCGAAGCAACCTTTGAGGCCGACGAAGGCCTTAAAATCGCTAGACCTTTCCGATATAACCCGGAGCCAAACGGTCTATAAAAGCGCACATATTTTGACATGCAAGTATACTATAGGTATGGGATAGGCCCACTTCTGAATATCCAGAAGTATCCTCTACCGTTGAATACCTGGAGCTATATTCGCAGATGCGTTTCTGAAAAGATGGTCAATCCTCTGGAAACCGCTATCCGTTGGCTCGAACCCTGCGCGTCTCTGTCCGGCAGAACGCGGTGTCGGTTTTCGCTGTTTCATTAGCACGTACAACTTGATCGAACTATAACGAGGCTATTATGCAGATAACAAGCTGCCATACATGTGGAGAATCACTTTCGGGTTCCGCCCTTCAATGTATCAATTGCGGAACACATACTTCTTCCCCGGAGGATAGCCTGTATGCCCAAACGAAGCGTTCTACACGCGTCCTTAATAGCTCTGAAGTACAAGTTGTGACAAGGCAAGACGAAACTTTGCAGCCAGAGCTAGACGAGATTGCACCGTCGCTCCAGCCGTTTCGTCTCTCAGCAAGAGCCAACCTGGGCCGCGAGATCGCCGCCCTGATGGACGAGGTGAACGAAGACGAGCGGGTCGAGCAACGCCAAAACTGGCAAAAGATGGTCGAGCCGAAAACTCCCTCAACGCTCTCAGCTATCATCGCCACCCCGACCCAGAAACGCCGCGTCCCCATCTTATGGCCACGCTATGGTCGCCAAAGCATCCTACCTGGTCTGTTTTTCTGGCTCGGCCTGATAATTGTGCTGGCACTGCTCCTCGGCGGGATGTTCGGCGTGGCTCTGACCTTCGGACGCGTAGCCTCCCCACCAGCCAAAATTGTCCATACAATCAACCCGACGACCACACTCCAGGCTTCTCCCACAACTATCTCGCTGGGCGGGATAGTAACTTTGCGCGGGTCCTATTTCTTGCCCAATAGCCAGATCGCGCTGACCCACGATAAAGACGCCAATCTGGTCGATACGGGAGGCAGTTCACAGGTTCAAACCGACTCCCACGGGTCGTTTAGCGATACAATCATTATCAATCCCTCGTGGACCTCAGGCGTTCATGCCCTCTCTGCAACCAATAGACACACCCACCAGCAGGCCTCGTTTAGCATTGCAGTCATCGGTCAAAGCGCCCTACAGGGTCCACCACACCTGTTACTCTCCGCCTATACTATGGACCTGGGTGTGGGCGACGAAACGACTAATTCAAATAAGCTTTTGGCGCTCTCTAACGCGGGTGGCGGCCAGGTAAGCTGGCAGACATCTACAACATCGTCCTGGCTCCAAATCAGCCCTCAGAGTGGTTCTATCCCCAGCGGTGGCACTATGTCGGCCATTGTGGCAACCGAACGCGCTGCACTTGCCCCAGGCTCTTATGACGCGCGGGTGGTCTTTAATTCAAATACCGAACAGATCACGCTGGATGTAAAGATAGAGGTCATCCCACTCCAACCAGAGCACCAAGCCACCCTACAGCTTTCATCGGTAGCTCTGACCTTTACCAATACAACAAACAACACTGCGGCCCAGAGCCAGGCGGTTATGCTCAGTAACCCCGGTATCCTTCCATTGAACTGGAAAGCAGCTCTCAAACTACAAAACGGCTCCGGCTGGTTAGACCTCGATCCGTGGTGGGGCAACGTCAATCCAGGTGCTCAACAATTGCTGACCATCAGTACTTTTACACGCGGTCTCGCACCCGGTGTCTATAAGGGGATGCTGACCTTCTCGAACGCTGGTTCCGAGGATATCCAGGGCAACAACGCAACTATCTACATCAGTCTGACCGTCACGCCGATGTGTACGCTGGTCTTTAAACCAGGCAGCCTGAGCTTTACAGCAACCGCAGGCCTGGCCGTCCCCACTGCACAAGCGCTCAAGCTCAACGTCGTACAGGGCTGTACCAGCAGTCAGCCGTGGAGCGCGTCGGCCACGACAACGGCTGGCAGCGGCAACTGGATAAAGCTGAGCAGTACCAGCGGCACAACGCCCAATCAACTCCAGGTGAGCGTCAACTCGACTGGACTTGCTCCCGGCACCTATACCGGAACAGTCACGTTTATGACCAGCATAGGCTCGCAAATCGTCCCGATCACGCTGACTCTCAACTCAATTCCGTGCGCACTTGGCGACTCCGGCTCGCTACAGCTACAAGGCACTTCGGGTCAGACCGCAGCGGTCACGCAGAGCGCCTCGCTGACGACAACCGGTAATTGTCCCAATCTGCTCAATTGGACTGCCACCAGCACGGTGACCACTCCGAGCGGCGGTACTTGGCTGAGCGCCACGCCCACAGGCACACTGATCCAACCAGCCAACGCTCCCGTGAGCGTCCAGGCCAGTCTGCTCGGCCTGGCAGCAAATACCTATACAGGCATAGTCACAGTAACCGCCATCGATAGCGTTACAAATCTCTCTGTCGGCACTGTCCACTTTACTGTCACGCTGACGGTCCTGGCTCCCTGTACGCTTCAGGCAGTGTCGGCCACAAACTTAACATTTACGGCTACTACAGGTGCAAACCCAACTGTTCCCACGCAGACCGTAACCATCGGCGCGACTGGCAATTGCGCGGGCAATGTAACTATCGCGATCAGCGGGGACACAGCTAGCGCCGCCTGGCTGGCCGCCACGCCAGCTACAAGCGCGATGGCCAGCGGCGCACAGACAAGTATCACGGTGACTATAACGTCCAGCACACTGACCGCAGCTTCGTATACCGGAACAATCACACTGACCGCGACCGACAGCAACGGCGCAATCGCAGGCAGCTCACAGACGGTCACGGTTTCGCTGAAAGTCAAGTAGCCAGTGTACAGAAAAGTAGCATTGCTCAATGCCATCGTAGACATCGCCATCGACGGGTTTTCAGGTCTATTTCATGCTCTGCAAGCCTCTGGCTTGCCCCCCACCCCAGGGTTTTTGGGATCGGGTTGCGAGCGTAGAGGCCGCGGCCTCCACGCTCGCAACCCGATCCATTGTCCAGGGGGCGGGGCCATACGCCGAGCATGAAATAGCCCTGACGGATTTTCAATTTTAGTTGGCAAATGAGAAGCAACTGAACATCAAAGACCCTCTCCATCAGCAACGATAAGCATATTCTCCAGAACAGTGTAAGAAGCTTAGCAACATGCTTCGCCAGCTTGCTCTCGCCGACTCCTTGTAGTCATTTATGAGGGGTCTCTGACCTGGGAGAGTATCTCGTTTGCTATCTGACCCGCGCAGGGCTAAAGGAACTAGAACACAAAATCATCAGTTTTGACGCTTATAAAGAGGAGCTCTAGCATCTATACTTGAGCCATGAGAGACTGGATATATGAGAGCACGACGATAGTGTCTCATATATCCAGTCGTCAGCGTGCTTATGCTGGCCATTTCTACTACCATCAAAAGTGGAGGAACTCATTTTATACATCAAAAAGACATAGCCACGGCCCGACCCATCAACCGCTGGTTAGTCCTCGTCCTCCTAGGGGCGGCGCAGTTTATGCTCACCGTCGACATTACTATTGTCAACATCGCCCTTCCATCCATCCAACAGGCTTTCTCCCTCAACAATGTGACCTTACAGTGGATACTCACCGTCTATGTTGTCCCCTTCGAAGGCTTTTTGCTTCTGGGAGGGCGCTGCGCCGACTTCTTTGGCCGCCGCGTCTTCCTTTGTGGTCTCTTCGTCTTCACCCTTGCCTCTCTGGGAACAGGGCTGGCGACTTCCGGTTCCCTCCTCATCCTCGCACGCGCGGAGCGGCATCTGGACATACCTGGAGCTGTCCTGGGTACACTTGGCCTGATAGCCCTTGTCTATTCTCTTGCTCAGGCTCCCCAGATCGGCTGGCAAAATCCTGGCACCGTGCTGCCCGCCGTTTTCGGGCTGCTACTTCTGCTCGCCTTTCTTTTCAACGAAGCTCGCACCGCCTCTCCGCTCATGCCATTGCGCATTTTCCGCCTGCGCAACGTTATGGCAGCTAATCTGCTTATGTTGCTGAACACCGCAAGCACCTATGCCTCCCTCTTTTTTGCCACACTCTACGTCCAGAGCATTTTGGGCTATTCCCCGCTGCTCACCGGACTTGATTTCCTTCCCTTCGGCTTTGTCTGCGCCGCCGCTGCAACCTCAACTTCGAGCCTGAGCAAGAGATTTGGCTATAAGATTCTGTTGATAGTTGCTCCCCTGATCATGGCCATCGGCGATTTTATGATGTCCTGGTTGCCTGTGCAAGGCAGCTACTGGGCCAACCTGGCTCCAGGCATGCTGATAGTGTTTGTGGGGTTGGGCATTACCACGGTCAGCATTACCATCGCCGGGACCTCAGAAGTCGCTGAACAGGAGTCTGGTCTGGTCTCTGGCCTGCTCTCCACCTTCCAGCAGGTCGGCACGGCTCTCGGTCTGGGAGTTATTACTGCTCTGGCAGCCTGGAGTACCCAGCAGGAACTTGCACAGAACTCCGCTCATGGTTCTCAGCAGATTGCCGCTGCGACGGTCTACGGCTTTCATGTTGGTTTTCTGATCGAAGTGGGCCTTTCATTGCTCATCTCCATCGGTGCGCTGTTCTTTATTCGGAGTCGAGCGTCTAGTGTACAGGTAGAACAGGTAGCGTAACAACACCGAAACGAGAGAAAGGGAGATATCGCATGAATATCGCCATAGTTGCAATTGGTTCACGCGGAGATATCGTTCCACACATCGCTCTAAGCCAGAGTCTGATGAAAGCCGGACATGATGTCCGCCTGATTACTCATCTGGCCTTCGAAACATTAGTACAGCGTTATGATATTCCTTTCTTCGCTCTGGACGATGAGCCGAGAGAGTTCTTTCAAGCTGAGGGTGGTGATCACATGCTTGACATGGGAACCGATCCAGCACGTTTTATGGAACTCTTGATTATGCGCATCGTAGAAGCCACTCCGCTTTATATGCAACGGGCCGAGGAAGCATGTCAGGAAGCGGATCTCATTATCGCTGCTTTTCCCTGTTTTCTCGTCGGTCACGCTGTTGCTGAGAGATATCACAAGAGACTGGTGATGACGATCCTTCAACCCATGTTGCTCTCGACAACAGCTTTTCCTGAGCCAGCAGATATCAGGCACTCACCTTATCCTCGCTTGCTGGGCAAAAAGTTCAACCAGCGATCCCATAGTAAAACTCAGCAGGGTTTTAATCAGTTGTTTCTTCCATCGGCCAATGCTGCTCGCCGAAGCCTCTTCAACCTTCCCCCTCTGCCGGACTCTTTCTATACCAATTTGCCCGACGCCTCTGAGCTTATCCTCGGCGGGTTCAGTTCGCACCTGTTGCCAAGACCGGCTGACTGGAGCGAGAAGATTCGTCTGACGGGCTTCTGGACGCTCGGACACCAGGAAGGTTGGCAGCCAGAGAGTGAACTTGTCGATTTTCTGAGTGCAGGCTCTACTCCCATTTATATTGGCTTTGGAAGCATGCGCTCCTACCAGCGAGTTGAAACCGTCGCACTGGTTGAAGAGGCGCTGAAACAGGTAGGACAACGTGGTATTCTTCTGGTAGATCCCGATGTTTACCACACGCAGAGGCGCTCGGACACACTCTACTTTACAACTGAAACTGCACATGACTGCCTCTTTCCCCGAGTGCAAGCTATCGTCCATCATGGAGGAGCTGGAACAACCTCCGCTGGCCTTCAGGCAGGTCAGCCAACAGTGATCATACCCTCTATTGCCAAGCAATTTTTCTGGGGTTCTCTGGTTGCACGCGCTGGCGTAGGGCCATACCCAATTGATCGCACGCAACTGACCGCCCAAAAACTGGCCCGGAGACTCGAAATGGTTCTGCACACTACTACCACGAAACG
>DAOTTJ010000413.1:0-3491 GCA_034437695.1 Ktedonobacteraceae bacterium | reverse complement strand
GCGCACCAGGGGAGCCACCTTCAACATCTCCAACTCCTTCCATATCAACACTATTCGCAGGAGCGGATGAAGTAAAAGTAGGGGACAGATCAAAAATCTCCGTACGGGGTTTCACAAGGTATTCAGACTGGTCTTCAAGCGTAGAGAGGCGAGGAATAGCACCAGATGGCGGAACTGTTCCCTCACGCAATGGCCAGGGAGTTGGCTCCGATGCAGGCCCTCGGGTCGCAACACTGGCAACATACGGATACTCTACATGTGTAGACTGTTTCCTGGGCCACCACGCGAACAGCTTCTGTAACCACCCCTTGATTGCTTGCGTGATCATGTTATCTCTTGCCCTCGGTACACTAGTATATACAACGCTACGGATCTGGCATCTATGAAGAACTCTGATTTACATAGACACATAGTAGCACAATTGGCGGGAACGCGTCAAACACCCTCACACGTTTCAACACACAGCTTCTGTATAATCTCAAGTACTGCGATCTCAATCGTCAAGCGGCTCTGGTCGGTATATCGTGAGAAAAACGCTGCGTAGCGTATCCCAGAAATACGCATGACAAGACGCTTTTGTTTTGCCAGTTCATTCATTTGCCGAACAAGTCCTTCAACTATTTCCCGGATAGTTGCATGTTTTGCCCGCGCAAAGAAGTTCTGCATAGATCGCCTGATTTCAACTACCCTTTCATACATGGGTGTCTGCTCAACAGTGAACTGGACCTCCTTTCTCGTTTCTAAACTTGCTTTTATACCTTCTGGTTGTCGTCAACATACACTACTTCGTTTAGTATATACCTACCACGAATTCCGCCCCACCCTCCATCTCCCTGGACAAGTGAGATACAGAATTTCTTGCTCCACCACCGCTTCAAGTACAGGCTACCAGTTTGAGAAACCTGGCAACCTGCACTTCTTTCGCCTATTCTTTCTGGGTTTGAGCAGAGCTGCTGCTCCACAATCCGCTTCCAAAAGCACGCTCGTAGTCACCTCTGGCCCTGATTGCTTTAGGGTGTGCTTTGCCCAGACATTGCTCGTAAATGGTAAGTACACGCCGGTAAAGCGCTCTGGCCTGCTCATTTTTGTTCTGCGCCTGATAGAGCAACGCCACGCTCCGCAGAACGAGAGCGGTCGAGAGATGCTCTGGCCCAAAATGGCGCTCACGCATGGCCAGAGCATGCTGCAATAATGGTTCAGCCTGCGTGTAAATCCCTTCGTCTCGATAGAGTGAACCCAGACTCTCAAAGTATCGCGCAAACTCGGGATTCTCGGGCGCAAGCTGTTGCTCACAGATAGCCAGGGCCTTCTGAAGCAGTGGCTCGGCCTGTCTATAGCGACCTTGCTCGCGATAAAGCGTCCCCAGGCGTTCCAAACCTTGAGCCGTATGAGGATGATCTGGTCCCAGGTACTGCTCGCGAATGGCCAACGCTCGTTTCAGGTAGATCTCGGCCTCTTCCTGCTTCCCTTGCTCTCCGTATAAAATCCCCAGATGCCCCAGACATTGAGCCAGAAGCGGATGCTCCGACCCCAGATGTCGCTCCAGCACGGTCAGAGATCGCTGGAATAAAACCTCTGCCTGTTCATACTTGCCCTGCTCGCGATAAAGGATCGCCAGACTCCCAAAACATTGAGCAGTTTGCCGATGCTCCTGACCAAGATGCCGCTCACGAATGGCCAGCGCCCGCTTCAACAAGCCTTCCGCCTGCTCATACTTCCCCTGGCTACGGTAGAAAATCCCTAGCGATATCACACCAGATGAGGTGCGCAAATGCTCTGGTCCAAAATGAGTCTCATAGATCGTTAGCGATTCTCTGAAAAAAGCACCAGCCTGCTCATATTTCCCCTGATACATGTAGAGTTCTGCCAGATTATCGAACACAGCCGTCAGCTCAAGGTCATCTGCCTGACTCCTGGCCTTAATCATCACAAGCACTTGTTCTAATAAAACAACCGCATCCGTATAGCGACCACGCTCCAGTAGATATCCACCCAGTTTCTGAAGCAGAGATCGCGCTTCAGGCCGATTCATGTCCGCCTGCTCGATGAATAAGCGGCACGCCTGAGCATGGGGGATATAGCGCTCTCGGTCAGCCCAGTTTGCGCCCCCTTCATCCCCAATGTACGCCGCATTCACAGCATCGACTGTACGCTCCATCCATTGACTCACCGTTGCCCCGTCCATACACGCACGCAAAACGACCTGCATCAGGCGATGGATTACAAGTGTGTGACATTTTGTATTGCGGCTAAGCAGTGAATAAGCAGAAATTGTGCGCAGGGCCTCGTTTAAACGCAACGGATCTGCCGCGACTGAGCATAGTCTGTCCCCCAGATAATGTGCGCCTTTGACCAGGATCTCTTCTGGAATTGCATCGGGATGCAAAAAGGCACAGAGCCGCAAGAGATCGGCGGCAGCTCCATTGGTCTGCTCTATCTTTTCAAAGGCGAGCGACCACGTGGTAGCAATCGAAGCCGGATGATCCAGAATAGTTTCTCCACGCCATTGAAGCAATTCAGTCTGCCGGGTCTGATAGAAACGCATATAGTCCACTAGACTGCATGGCGTCTCCTCAACATAGGCTCCCACCTGATCCAGGGCAAGCGGCAATCCATCCATCGCTACAACCAGCTCCTGCACGGCATTATACTCAGATGGATCTATTTTAAGCATCTGCTCCTTTGAAGGCGCAGACGCGTTCGGAGCAATAAGCCTGGTTCGCCTGAGTAGAAAGAGCACCCCCTCTGCGTTTGTCATCGGTCGCAACTCTACCCTCTGTCCGATCGCACCCAGGGCCTGACGGCGCGTGGTAAACAAATGTTTGCCCTCGCGAGCCGCTGGCAAAAAGGCAGAAAGCAGGTCGATGTCCTCTACATTATCCCAGATCAGCAACCATTGACGATGAATGTTCAACCAACGCTGCACAACAGCTACGATCTGGCGCTGATCGGTATTTGATTGATTCTGAATACCCAATAAGGTAGCAATCGACTGAAAGCTGGCAATGATGCTCTCTATCGTTTCAGCACCGATCCAGAAGACCGCTGTGTATTCTTGCATATGGCGATACGCGTATTCAACTGCCACCTGCGTTTTTCCAACACCCCCCAAACCATGCAAAACGCACGCCGGCATCAGTATGTCTGGCTGCTCATACTGCAACCATTGATGTAACAGATTGAGGATCTCTTCACGTCCGGTAAAAAAAGGATTGCGTAGATAAGGAAGGTGCCAGTGAGAAGAAAGAGCTGTCAGACTGGCCTCCAGTATCTGATGCGTTTCCTGTTTATCAAGTTCTAGCACACGACTTACTTCTAAAATGAGACCCCGCGTCTCAGGCAAGTAAGAACCAAGTTCCCATGCAGAAATGGTATTATAATGAACTCCCACTATACGGGCCAACTGTTTCTGAGTTAGCTTCCGGCGCTTACGGTACACTCTAAGAAGCTCTCCGAAACTGTAATGCTGGTTAGATGTGCTCTCCATGAAT
>DAOTTJ010000412.1:0-19589 GCA_034437695.1 Ktedonobacteraceae bacterium | reverse complement strand
GCACCCGTCGAAACTATCCAATCGACAAACCCCTGCTCGATCAATGGCACAATCGCTGCCGACCCCAGTCCAGTCGGTGTTAACGCCCCCGACAGAGTAAGCCCAACCGTCACATCGGGACGCAGGATTTTGTTGGTCAATAGATGACAGGCCTCACGCAAACGCGCAGCATTATAGGAAAGGAAAAAAGAATCAACAAGCTCTGGAACAGTAAGCCCATCCGGGATAGGTCTGGGGTTAAGCTGGTATCCTGTACTCATGTTTCATCCTCCTGATATTCTCCCTAATATACAACAACATACTCTCTAATAGAGAATAGTACACCTAAATGCGAAAATACACAAGTATTTATTTGGTTTCTATTTTAACCACTTATTTGGAATGCTTTGTGCATTTTCAAACTTCTGATTGTTATGAAATATGTACTCTATGAAGCTCAGTATTTGACGCTGTTGTATTTCCTTAACACGAAATCGGTAGATAACTTTACAATTTCTCGAAAAATATGTACATTTAACTATGGAAAATCGATCCTGTTAGCATTGCACCAAATTTTAGATACATTATCTAAAAGTGCCATGAAAAGCAGCTATGTGTCATGAGAAAATGGAGTTGTGGATTGTATGCCGAGAAGCAAAAATCAAGCCAAACAAACAATAGTCCCCTCAAATCCTGCTTTGTCTACGAAAACTATTATCTCTGTTTTTCCTGTCGCTCTTCTTATTGATGGTGAAAATGTGATAGCTCCCGATCTTATTGCTTACATACTGGTAGAAGCTGGAAAAATGGGAGGCGTAACGACGCGCCAGATTTACGGAAATTGGGCAGCACCATCAATGCAACCCTGGAAAAAGCAACTAAGTCACTATGGATTAGAACAGATGGGAAATCGTTCTGGTCCGAACGCTACGGATATTGCTCTGGTAATAGGAGCGATGGATCTGTTGTACAAAGGTATCAAGCATTTTTGCCTGGTTGCCGGAGACAGTGACTATGTTCCCCTAGTTCAGCGACTAAGACAAGAGGGATGTACCGTTCTACTAATTGGGACATCTACTGTATCAAGTGCGCTGAAAAATGCTAGCAGTACTTTTCTGTCTACAGACCAATTAATACCACAAAAATCTTCTCCATCAAAAGCTTCATCGATATCTCCATCCTTACAGGGCGATCAGATACAGAAACTATCTACCTTGTTGATTGATGCGTATCGGATTGCTGTTCAGCAGAACGAAACAGAATGGGTTCTGCTGTCTATCTTGGGATTGACTTTAAGACAAGGTAGCTCTACCTTTGAAAAAACCTATGGAAAAAAGAGCCTCTCTGCTCTTGTAAAACAATGTTCCCAATACTTAGAAACTCGGACAAGAGAAGTAGGTAAAGGCCACGTAGAAGAAGTACGTCTACGTCGCTAAGCCTAGCTATAGGATAGTCGATTGGTTTGCAAATCAACCGACTATCTCTTTTCGGTGTATTTTCAAAAATCACATCAATTTTGCGTGTCTGGAGACACTAAACTGAACAATTTTTTGCTGATCAAGCCAATATGTAAGCGATATATCGCGTACCAAAAAAGTCGTAGCTTTCCCCCTTGACAATTAACGATATATCGTTATAATTAAAAGTAACATACGATATATCGTATTGAAATTCGAAAGGAAAAGATACATGTTTAGATTTGGATATCAATTCGCAGGTTCAAGAGGTTCTGATGATTGGGAAGGCTGGACTCCCCCCTGGGCTAATGGAGGACCACACCCGGCTGCACGTATGATGCATATGCGTCGCATGGGCGGTTTCGGTGGTGGACCCTTCGGGCGCGGCGGTGGCGGCCCTTTCCCTGGCGAAGGTGGACGTTTCTTCGGTCGTGGAGATATGAAATATGCTCTGCTCAGTCTGTTGGGTGAACGTCCTATGTACGGGTACGAGATGATTAAGGCGCTGGAAGAGAAATCCGGTGGCTTCTACAGTCCCAGCCCCGGTTCGATCTACCCCACGCTTCAAATGTTGGAGGAGCGCGGTTTTGTCACCGCTGAGGAGGTCGAAGGCAAGAAAGTATACAGCATCACTGAGACAGGTCGCGCTATGCTGAACGAGCACCAGGAGCAGTTCGCTGGACCTCCCTGGGGACGTCATCGCCGTGGCGGTCACGATGAGCAACATCGTGGACCCCGTCCTGAAATGCAGGCTCTGCGCGGCGAAGCGATGGAGGTCGCACGCCTCTTTGCTATCGCAGGCCGCAGCGCGTTTACCGACCCGGCTCAACTGGCACGTCTGCGCACTGTGATCGAGAGCACGCGCAAAGAGTTGACCGATATGATCTACGGCCAACAGAGCGCTGCACCCACTGAGACGCCCGAAACCCCTAATGTCGATTTGATGTGTGATACCTTCTCCTAGAAGGTTTCACACACGCCGGATGGCGGCTGGTTACTAACCACCAGCTGCCATCTCGCGTTCCTGGCCTCTCCACTTCGTCGCATCTACCGTCGCTCTCAGGTGTTCTCCTGACAGAAAAATCTCGTGTCTGTCTGTCTTCTGCGTCTATATCGGCGTTACCATAGCGAAAAACCTTCTAAGGTTCCCAATTCTCCATCAATCAGACTACAATGATTCCTAACAGATACGTTGTTTGCTGACGATAAATCTGAGCGTAGTGAAGGATAGCTTAACATGTCAAACCTTTTAGCCGCACGTGCTCAAATGGGTACTTCGCTGGCTTTTCACATTATTTTCTCCGCGCTGGGAGTCGGGTTACCTCTCCTCCTGTGTATCGCAGAGGGACTAGCTCTGTACTACAAGGATGCCACCTGGATGCTACTGACTCGTCGTTGGGCCAGAGCAGCGGCTATTCTTTTTGCCATTGGAGCGGTCTCAGGCACCATTCTTTCGTTTGAACTGGGCCTCCTCTGGCCGACCTATACCAAATTCGCCGGGGCAGTGGTGGGTCTGCCCTTCGCTCTAGAGGGTTTTGCCTTTTTTCTAGAGGCTATCTTCCTGGGTCTCTACCTCTATGGCTGGGATCGTCTCTCGCCACGCATACACTGGCTCTGCTCGTTTCCTATCTGGATCAGCGGTCTGGCCTCGGCGTGGTTTATCGTAAGCGCTAATTCCTGGATGAACACTCCTGCTGGTTTTGTAATTAAAAATGGCAAAATCGTCGATATCAATCCCTGGCAGGCAATGTTTAATCCTTCTACGCCTTACGAGACTATTCATATGATGCTTTCATGCTATGTCTCTACCGGTTTTGCCGTAGCAGCGGTCTATGCCTTTGGTATGCTGCGCGGCAGACGCACCGCTTATCACTGGAAAGCTCTACGCCTGGCGATGGCGATGGGCGCAATCGCTATCCCGTTGCAGATTATCAGCGGCGATGCCAATGCGCGTTTCCTGGCGACTGCTCAGCCAACCAAACTGGCCGCGATGGAAGGGCTTTTCCAGACCACCGCTGGCGCACCGCTCAAGATCGGCGGTCTGGCCGATCCGTCGACTGGCCAGGTGTACTTCGCTATTGAGATCCCTCATGGCCTGAGCATTCTGGCGACCGGCGATCCAAACGCGACTATCCAGGGTCTTGACTCAGTTCCGCGCTCCGATTGGCCTGTGGTGGCTGCGACGCACCTTTCGTTCGATGGGATGGTTGGCTGTGGTCTGTTTGCACTGTTGATCGGCGTGCTCTTCTGGTTCTTTGCCTGGCGCAAGAGACGCTCCTGGCAGGAGAGTCGCTCGATGTTGCTCGGCATCCTGCTCACGGGTCCGCTCTCGTTCCTGGCCATCGAACTCGGCTGGATGGTCACAGAATTTGGTCGTCAACCCTGGGTGATCTTTGGCTACCTGCGGACCTCCGATGCCGTGACGACTGCACCGTTCCTGAATATCAGCTTTTTGATCTTCTCGCTGATCTATGTGCTGCTAGCTGCCGCACTGATCCGTCTGTTGATCGGGTTGGCTCGCTCGCCCTTTCCTCCAATCAAACTGCCCTGGAGTGGGCGCACCTACCAACCAGACCTTGCCTCGGTGGGTCAGTCTACGTAAACTGTGCAGGTGCTGGCAAAGAGATGGTGTTCTCTCAACAAAGACAATGGCAGGGAGTGGATAAGCGTACTGCATCCACTCCCTGCCATCTGTTCGCTCGCTGAGCACCAACTTCCTGTCGCCTGCTCAGAAGCCGGGCCTGTCCCTTAACGCGCTACACGCAGGGTGATATGAAAATCGAAACGGTCGCTCGGGAAGAACGATTCCGAAAACTCGATCGGTTGCCCGGTCGAATCATATGTCGTGCAGGTATAGCGCAGGCCAGCCTCGCCCACTGGAATCTGTAAAAGCTCCGCCTCGCGCTCATTGGCGACGCCGCCTTTGATTGCCTGTTCGGCGACGTAAGGGCTGAGGCCCTCAGAAGTCATGAGTGTATACAGCGATCCTTCTGCTACTTCTTTGGCCCGCTGGTAAATACCACTACTGCGGGGATAGGGCAGATAATCAAGCTCATAGGCGCAAGGCGTGCTACTGGCCGTACGAACGCGTTCCAGGCGTACCACCTGCTCCTCGTCGGCCAATTTGAGTTGTTCACGTACGGCCTCACTGCCACGTGTCAACTCACTGACAATCAAAAGTCCACCAGGACGTTTTCCCCTCCGCTTAATCTCCTCACTGAAACTGGCCAGTTCACTTAATGTCTGCTGAATACGTGGTTCACAGACAAACGTACCCTTGCCATGCTGACGATAAAGCAAGCCTTCATGTACCAGCTCATTCAGCGCCTGTCGCACCGTTGCCCGGCTGACATGATAACTGGCTACCAGTTCCGGCTCTGACGGAATGGCCGCGTGCGGCTCCAGATGCCCCGAACGGATCTGTTGGCGCAGGACTTCCTTCAACTGGTAGTAGAGCGGAAGTGGGTTCGAGCGTTCTAACGTTGGCATATTCTACTGTTCCCCCTATGTCCAGACAACCCACTGCAACAAAACAGTGTAAATTATACACGCAATATAACAGATTCCTTTAAGAAACGCAAGTGTTATTTTCGCAACCTACACGGCTGCTGCAAAGTCTTATAAGTCCGTTCCTGACCTTGCTGCAAGGTACGGCCAACAAAACACCACAAGAGTGCAACTGACGGCAGTCTTCTGACTAGGGTTCGAAGGCGCATTTCCCGAAAAACCTTTTTTACATGTGTGGTAGGTCACCGCAGGCGACCTGGTTTCGTGTACCTAGAAGTCTCTCTCCGAACCGCAAGATCTCTCACGTGCTAACGCAAGCCAGCCAGAGATGATATTGGGTAAATAACCTGCTTCTGGGAACCTTCGAGAATCTCTGAAAAAGTGAAAAACGTATCTATCTTTCTCTTACTAAAACTGCTATAATAGATCGATAGATAGAAATAGTCATTTTAAAGACGATGCCAGGGACTGCAAAATGGCGCAGAACGAAGAGGCTTTATACGCTGTACGTGATCTGACGGGTAAAAAACTAGGCACATGTTTTATCGAGAAGATGATCGGGAAGGGTGGTATGGGGGAAGTATATCTTGCATACCAGGAGCAACCAGCACGACGAGTAGCTGTGAAAACGTTGCGGTCGCATCTATCAATGGATAGAGAAACATCCCAGCAATTCCGCAAGCGTTTCCAGCGTGAAGCCGATCTGATTGCACGCCTGGATCACGTCAATATTATACCTATATATGAGTATGGAGAATATGCAGGTATCGGGTATCTTGTCATGCCTTATGTGACTGGAGGAAGTCTGCGCGATCTTCTGAAAAGGCAAGGCACTCTATCACTCGCCCAGGTTCTCATATACCTTGAACAAGCTGCCAATGCGCTGGACTATGCGCATGAGCAGGGCATTATTCACCGGGATCTCAAGCCGGACAATTTCTTGCTGCATGCCGATGGCCGACTTATCCTGGCCGACTTTGGCATTGCACGTATCCTGACCAGCGATGATGACCAGAGTAGCGCTGGCGCACCTTTAACTGGTACTGGGGTGCTGCTCGGTACACCAGAGTATATGGCACCGGAGATGATCCGAGGCGAAGCGCTCGATAGACGCGCTGATATCTATGAACTGGGGATTGTGCTCTATCAGATGCTCAGTGGATCATTGCCTTTTAGGGGTAACGCGCCTTTCGCGGTCGCAGCGATGCAATTGCAACAATCGTTACCTTCGCTCCATGCTAGCAATCCAGCGATTCCTCTCTCTGTCGATGTCGTTCTGCGCGTGGCTACTGCCAAAACGCCAACAGAACGTTTCCAGACCGTCGGCGCACTGGCACAAGCTTTCCGCGAGGCTCTTAGACCTCTGGATGTGTCTCTATCACTCGCATCGATGAATGCACAACCTCTCTCTCCTCGACATAACGTACCGCCGACGATACTTGAGCCTGTACAAGAAATCCGCCTTCCGATCAATGCGTCTGCCGGCGCAGATATGCTTTCATCGGCACAACCTTTCCAGATGCTTTTTCTTCCAGAAGCGCCGGCTGGATTAGCGTCGAGCGTAACCTCTCCTCAGACACGTGCTCAACCAGTGCAGGTATTCTCCAGACAAAGCAGGCGACAACTCTGGGTTATTCTGTTGAGTATTTGTGCGATAGCTATACTGGTAGTCGGGGGTATTCTGATTGGTCTCCAACTAAATCATAGCAATTCCGGTCCTGTCCTAAATCGGCAATCAGGACTGAAAGAGCCTCAATCGACTGTAGGGATATCACCCGTGGCTTCAAATAAGCCACTTACACCTACGGCGACGCCTTCTCCTAAGATACCGAAAGGGGCAGTTCTGTATACCACAAAAGCTCCCGGTGCCTTAGATACGAATGCTTCTTGCGATGGCGGAAGTGAGCAGTGGGCTGACTATAATGCCCCTGCGATTACTTGTCATGCAGGCAACGCCATTCTTCACAATCCCCAACTCGCGCTCGCCGGGATCATCCTTACTGCGCTGCCTGATAATGCCTTTTACCCCTCAAATTACGTCGTAGAAGCTCAGATTCGGGAAGATACAGCTTCTGCGGCTGATTTTGGCCTTTATTTCCGCAATCAGCCTGGGAACGCTGAAGGGATATATACCTTCTTAATTCATTCCGATGGTTCATGGGCGTCTTATGTCTATGACAATCAGACTGGCGCACCTACACAGATCAGTCATGGAAGCGCTGGCGTTTACGCTTATGCTCAACTCACGCTGGATGTTGTGGTCGATAGCTCCGACTATACTTTTTACGTGAATGGGCAAAAGGTTGGCCAGGCTCACGATGTTACGTATCAGAGCGGAACAGCGGGAGTTGCGGTTGAAGCCGGAGGAACTATTACCGTCAGTTCATTCACGTTGTACAATCTTTTATAGCTTTCCACTTATAAAATGTGCTATCCGCTGAATTTTCTTACCAGGGATGGTATTCCTCATTGGGACCTGATACATACCGATGAGGAATACGCTTTGGTCGGTGTGTCGGCAATCTTCTATTATAGTTGAGTGATATGGCAGCTCTATTCGCTAACGTATACGCGCTCTCCTTTTCTCTCGGTCCAGCGGGCTGTGCTGGTGAGGGTGAAGGTGGCTGCGGCGCGGATGTCTTGCGAGGATGCTCCGACGAGTAGTTCGAATTCGCCTGCTTCGGCTACCCATTCGTTGGTGTTGTCGTCGTAGTAGGCTAGCGCCTCGCGGGCGATGGCGAGGGTTGCTGTCTTCTGTTCGCCTGGCTCCAGGTCTAGTTTGGTGAAGGCTTTGAGTTCTTTCTCTGGCCGCAGCAGGTTCGCTTGCTTGTCGCGAATGTAGAGTTGGACGATTTCTTTGCCGGCTCGTTTGCCTGTGTTGGTGATGGCCAGCGAGACCTGCAAGTTCTCGCCTGGCTCGATGCGTTGCGCACTGAGTTGGAGCGAGCTGTAGTTAAAGCTGGTATACGAGAGACCAAAGCCAAAGGGGAACAGGGGCGCAAGCTTTTTCTTCTCGTAGGAGCGATAGCCGACAAAGAGTCCTTCGCTATAGTAGATCTTCCCGTTCTCGCCGGGGAAGTCGAGGAAGGTCGGGGTGTCTTCCAGGCGCACGGGGAAGGTCTGTGCGAGCTTGCCCGATGGGTTGACATCGCCAAAGAGTACATCGGCAATGGCGTTGCCGCACTCCTGACCGGGATACCAGGCCTGTACGACTGCTGCGACCTGGTCGAGCCAGGGCATGGAGATGGGCGAGCCGGTGTTGAGCACGACGACTGTGCGCGGGTTGGCCGCTGCGACGCGCTTGATGAGCGCGTCCTGCTCGCCGGGCAGACCCAGTTCGCTTCTATCGAAGCCTTCGCTCTGCCAGTCGCCGCCAAAGCCCACGCAGACGACGGCAACATCGCAGTCAGCGGCCAGACTGGCAGCCCGCTCGATGCTATCGGTGGGCAGGGGTAACTGGCAGCCTACGCGCACTGCGCCTAACGGTACATCGTCGCCTTTGCTAAATTCAAGCATGAACAGGTATTCGCGCCCGGCTTCTATGGCCATAGTCGCCTGGACCTCGGTGCTGCCGAGTGAGAAGTATTCGGTCCCGCGTGTCTGGTGGGTCCAGTTGTCGATGATTTCACGTCCATCGATAAAGAGGCGGCTGAGGCCGACGCTGACTAGGCCTAAGGTATAGGTTCCCGACTCGGCGGGCGTAAAACGACCTGTGGCCCGCAGCGAGAAGTGTTGCGGGTCGATGCCTTCGGGCATCTTGCCAAACCACGAGAGTTCCGATTTCGTCTTGATCTCGTGCGAGACTGGCTCGTCGCCGAGTTCGGCGGTCGTGAAGTAGTCAATGGCCAGACCATGTGCCTCGCCCTCGGTTCCCGCCAGCAGTTGTTCTATGGCCAGGAGCGGCAGTAGTTTGTCGTTGGTACAGCCTGGTTCGTAGCGCACACTGAGTTGATCGCCGATTTTGTCTTTGAGACCGTCAAAGGGTGTAATCGCATAGTGGACGTTGACGTGGGCGCTGCCTCCGCCCATAATCTGCGCGACGTGTACGTTGGGGCCGATCATCGCCAGCGAACTGAGCTGTTCGCGCTGGAGCGGGAGCGTCTGCTGCTCGTTCTTCAGCAAGACAATCCCCTCAGCGCCTGCCTCGCGAATCAGCGTCCGCTGTTCGGGCAGATCGAGATCTTTTTCTGGAACCTCTTCTGGGTGCTCGAAGAGATTAGCTTTTGCGAGGAGCCGCAGGAGTCGATCGACGCTAGTATCGATGGTGGCCTCGGTCACTTCGCCCTGTTCGACAGCGGCGAGTAGCTGTTCGCCGCGCCAGCGCGGGGTCGGCATCTCAAGGTCCAGACCGGCATTCACTGAGGGGGCGGTGCTCTTGACCGAGAAGAACCAGTCAGAGATTACTGCACCGTCAAAGCCCCACTCGTCGCGCAGGATCGCGGTCAGGAGGTAGGAGTTTTCTGAGGCGGCGATGCCGTTTATCAAGTTGTAGGCCGCCATGATTGTCCACGGTCGGGCCTCGCGCACGGCTGCCTGGAATGGGAGCAGGTAGATCTCGCGCAAGGCCCGTTCGCGTACCTCGGAACTGATACTGAAGCGCTCAAATTCTTCGTCATTACAGACATAGTGCTTGAGCGAAGCTCCGACTCCGGCGCTCTGAAGCCCTGTGATGTAGGCCACCGCCAGGCGCGACGTGAGATAGGGGTCTTCGGAGAAGCACTCAAAGTTGCGTCCACCCAGTGGCGAACGCTGAATGTTGACGGTTGGAGCCAGGAGGACCTGTGCTCCTTTCATCTTCGCTTCCTCGGCCAGCGCTTTGCCCACGCGTTCGATAAGCTCGACATTCCACGTTGAGGCGAGCGAAATCTCTGCGGGAAAGCAAGCTGCCTTCACGCCATCGGAGAAGCCCCCGGCTCCGCGTGCTCCATTTGGACCATCGGACATCTTTAGCGAGGGAATACTCAGTCGTTCTATGGGGACGGTGTACCAGTCGTTTGTGCCAGCGAGCATTGCTATTTTTTCTTGCAAGGTCATCTGATGGAGTAGATTTTCTGTATCGGGCATTGGTAACTCACTCCTTTGCGAGTTGTGCGATGTGTATAGATGTTGCACAAGCATGTGGAAACATTGTACGCTATCAAGAATGACTTTAGAACATTTTGCGCTATGTGGCCCATTCCATTGGTACTGGCGGAGAAAAATCCGATGAGATCTCTACGCGCTGGCCTGTGATCGCGGCTTCCTGTATGCCGCAGACGATATCGACGACGTGTGCGGCCTGCGCGGCTGTTAGTCGTTGCGGGCGGTCTGCTTTGAGCGCCTCGGCCATATCCAGGACGCCCCGGCTCCAGTCGATACCTGGATAGGGTTGCCTGACATAGGGTAGCGGTGTGTAGGCGTTGCTTGCAGGCGCTTGCTGTGCGAAGTCGGCATACTCGACGCTGCCATTAAAGTCCTGCCAACTGCTCAGATAGAGCGAGCCTCGGTCTCCGTGAAACTCGATGCCCTTCTGTCTGGTGTGAGTATTCACATAGAAGTTGGTCGTCAGGCGGCCCACCAGACCGCTGGCAAACTCGATAGCCGCGATGGAGAAGTCGGGAGTTGTGATGTGGAAAGGCACTCCTTCTGTGGTGACGCGGTCGGGGTAGATGACCTTCTGGAAGGCGGTGATTGTGCGGGCAGGACCAAAGATCGTCGTCAGGATGGTCAGTGGATAGACTGCGACATCGAAGAGTGGACCGACGGCATAGAAGGGGGTGGGCGATGGATGCCAGGACTCGATCCGTCCCCAGTTGACCTCGGCGTAGGCGACGCGTACCTGACCGAGCTGGCCCGCGCGGATTGCCTTCCACGCGGTCTGTTGCGCTTCGCCCAGCATCGTGCCTGGAGCGCACCCGAAATGCAGACCTTTTGCCTCTGCCAGCGCGACCAGTCGCCAGGCCTCTGCCGAGGTCAGCGCGAGCGGCTTTTCGCTGTAAACGTGCTTGCCCGCGTTAAGACACTGCGTAATCACCTCGACATGCGCGTCGTGGATGCTCAGATTGACGACCAGATCGACCTCCTCGTCGGCTACAAGCGCGTCGAGCGATGGATAGAGCTTGCCCCCAAACTGCGCGACGAAGTCCTCGGCGCGTGTGCGTGTGCGCGAGGTTGCCCCGAGCAGGCGCAATTGTGGATGGTTTTGTAGTGTTTTTCCGTAGGCTCCGGCGATGTTGCCGCACCCTACGATGGCAATAGTGAGTGGTTTTTGCTCCATACTTTCTCTCTTTCACGGGAATAGAGACGGATTAGAGGGCATACAAGCGTTTTCACGTAGTACGCGAAGAAGCATTGACGGAACTCGTCGCAGCGTTCGCCGAGTCCATAGCGTGCGTAGAAGTAGCCACGTATGACCAATCTGCGTGGAAGATCGACATCGAAGATAGGCAGAATCTACTGAAATTCAGTGGCGTCCGCGCGTGTATCCTGCCAGGCGGTTTGATTGATGGTCAGGTTTTGAGTAGTGAGGGTAGTTGTCCTTATAGATGATAGTCGGCGGAAGCGGCGTTTCCACTTCTTCAATTACAGTATAGCACCATGTACAAATGTTTAGATCTTGTCCAGAAGTGAGCGACGTTGCGCTGGGAGCATGACCTGGGCGCACAGCCAGCAGTTGATACATAAAAAAATCCTCTTATGAGGGCGACTTCTTACCGCATTTTGTGCTAACTTGAGGAGGAATTAGCAGACAGGGTCTCGAATGAAAGGAAAGCAGCATGGGAACTTCACTTAGCAAAACTCAACTCCTCACCGAATTGCGCAATGAATGGGTGGCCTGGGAAGCCTTGCTCGACGAGATTGGCGAAGCTCATATGACGCAGCCAGAGGTCGCGGGTGGCTGGTCGATCAAGGATATCGTGGCTCACCTGACTGGCTGGCGTCGTCGGTCGGTTCTGCGCTTCCAGGCGCTTCTGAAACATGAACCAGACTTTTCACCGCCCTGGCCGCCAGAATTGCAAGAAGACGATGAAATTAATGCCTGGATTTATGAAGCCAATCGCAATCGTCCTCTGGCGGATGTCCTCAGCGACTCGCGGGAAACCTTCCAGCAACTGATAGATACCTTTGAAGCCTTTTCTGAGGATGATCTCCAGGACCTGCGGCCCATCGTCAAAGTAGAAGAGGAGCAGATCAGCGGCGGCATGTTCTTTGCTCATTTCCACGAGGAGCATGAGTCAGATATGCGTGCCTGGCTGGATAAGGTAAGAAAAGCATAGGCTGCGCGTTGCTCATTGCGTCCTTTGAGGTGATTAGCGGACCCGCCGACGAGCTTACAAGCTTCGACTCATCCTTTATGCAGCGACCTGGGGACAGATGGGTCCAGAAAAACCACTAACGTGTTAATAAAAAAAGCGAGAAAGATTTCACTTCTCTCCTAAGTCGTATACAAGGCAGCAAACTCGCCTGAGAAGACTATCGACAGGTGGGGACAGATTGTCATAATTGGCCTATCTGTCCCCACCTGTTTGTGCTGTCTGATCGTTGTCTTGCAGACTGAGGCCGCGAACTCCACGCGTTTTTGTGCGTCTCCCTGGAACTGTATAGACCCATTGTCGCACGCCGATCTCCAGACCATGTGCAGCTAACGATTGAGATAAGCCTTTTGCCTTCTTTGGTTCGTATCCGTGTGTTTTGCACCAATGGGTATAGGAGATCATGATATCGCTGTTCGCCACCCATGCGCCCTCGGCTCTTTTCCCGCATGCGGCCAGCCACAAGCTAACAGCGTCTTGTTCAGAGGGCTGTGTCTGTGGCAGACTGAGGATAGCTTGAAGAGAATGAGATCCCTGGCCTCCGTGTTGATACCACTGCTTCAGAAGCTGCTCCACTTTGCGCGGCGTGTCTGTATCCTCCGCCGGGGTATACACAGTGACTTTGAGATCTGGTGTATCAAAGACCTGAAAGGTCAAGCGTTCAAACGTGAGATGGCCCACCTGGGGATGGTTGAGTATTTTTCGCCCTTCCTGTCCGCTCAGTACTTCGTGGTCGGGCCACCAGGCGCGAAATTCAGGGCTGTGCAGCAGGAGATCTTGAACCAGTTCATTTAAGCGGGGATCACTGGGATATCTGCCACAGCTCGCGCGAAATTGTGCCAAGAGCCGTCGCGCATCTTCTTCCCAATTGACTACATATTGTCGAGACAAGGGTTCGGTGAAGATGCCCCAGATCGTATTGCGTTCGCGGTTGGTTCTGCGGCGGAGATCGCCAAAGATCGCGCAACCGGCATCATTCCAGGCCAGGATATCCCACCGTCTTCCTGACACAAAGGCTGGACGAGTGCCAAACTGATCAAGAAAATGTTGGAGAGCTGGACTTACAACCTCGGTTTCCAGCAAAAGCGCTGGAGGGGTCTGTTGCTGGGCTAAGAGGAAGAGATGGTTTCGTTCATTTACATCCAGGCGGAGGACCTGTACCAGGCGCTCTAAGACCTGCGTTGAAGGAGTAATGGCCCGCCCTTGCTCTAGCCAGGTATACCAATCCACGCTGACCCCGACCAATAGTGCGACCTCCTCTCGTCTGAGTCCAGGTGTTTTGCGCCTGTTTCCTCGTGGTAGTCCCACCTTTTCAGGCGTAAGCCTGGCCCTGCGTGTACGCAGAAAATCTCCAAGCTCGTGCAAACGATATGCTTGTTGTTGTTGCTGAAGTACCAAACCAGATTCTCCTTTGTCCAGGGGTTGGGACCGCTTACCCAGGCCTGTTGCAAAGTCTGCCCCGCCACCGCAGGCGGCGGGCAAAAGAAGGAAAAGAAGTTTTTCGGGGACACCCCTCTTCCCTGTCTCCAGATAGGGTGCCGACAGGGACGCTGCGCTCCCTGCACCCTCGCCTTGCCGTTTGTATTCTGACACCCTGACTGCTTACCAGGTGAACCATACATAGGAGTCTCATTCCTATGAATTCTGCTCATCTTGTTCCGCTACCTCTTTGAATATAGTATATCAGGTAGGCAACTGAAATGTTTGCAATCTAAAGAAATGGAATATGAGGTTAGAACATGGATTTAAGATTAGCTGGGAAAAGAGCGTTAGTGACTGGATCGAGTTCAGGGATAGGCGAGGCGATCGCGAAGCTGCTCGCTGAGGAGGGTGTTGCTGTTGTTGTGCATGGTCGCAACGAAGATCGCGTTAACGCGGTAGCTCAGGCCATCAGCGCTGAAGGAGGAAGCGCCGCGGTCGCCGTTGGTGATCTCACCACCGACGCCGGAGCCGACGCGGTCGCAGCAGCAGCGCTGGCGAGCGGACCAATCGACATTCTGGTCAACAACGCTGGATTTATCGGTTACCTCTCATGGACGGAGGCCACGGTTGCGGACTGGAGTCAGACATACAATACCAACGTCATTTCCGCTGTGCGGATGATTCAACGTCTGGTACCGCAGATGCGCGAGCAACAATGGGGACGAGTCATCCAGATCGGTGGAGGTCTGTCGCAGCAACCGAGCGCAGTCATGCCAGACTATAACGCGTCGTTGGCGGCTCGCCACAACCTTGCGGTTTCCCTTGCACGAGAACTGAAGGACACAGGTGTAACCTCAAACGTTGTGTCCCCTGGTGCGATCCTTGCGAGCGAGGCAGCGCGGGCACAGCTCACCCATATGGCACAGGCTCATGGTTGGGGTGAGACGTGGGAAGAGATTGAGCGCAACGCCACGCAGGCTATGGCTCCAAATGACGTGGGCCGTCTCGGTCGACCAGAGGAGATCGCAGCAGCAGTAGCGTATCTGGCCAGTCCGCTCGCCGATTACGTGAGTGGTGCAACTATCCGTGTCGATGGCGGCACGATTCGTTCGGTGATTTAATTCTGCAACGTGTTATATACACGAATCAAGCAGAGATTGGATGATCGCTCCGATCCCTGCTTTTTATATGTTAGCTGACGCTTGTGTGGTTCAATCACGCAAAAGATTGCACAAGTAGTATCTATTTCCTCTAGGGGGATCAATCGACTCCATCCCTGATCAATAAAGACTCTGCTGGTGAATGCGCCAACAGAATCTTTGCAGCGAGCAGTTTAAGGATTGGAGCCTGGCCCGAGTCTGACCAGGAGTTCCTGGCTAAGTTCTGGTATCGTCTGAGACTGGCATGAACAGAGGACCTCTAGCTCGTGGGGAGTAAGTTGAATACCATAGGCATTCAGAGCTTCCTGTGGGGTTGCCAGCAGACTCTCTGCAAAGCGGGTGTCAATCATTGCCAGAGCCAGAACTCGGTTGATCATTTGCCAGGACATCATGCACTCCTTCATGGTGGATTGTGTAGCTCTTCAGCAAGAAAGAGGCAGCGGACTCGTCCCTTTCCAGGCATGCTGCGGCAGTGAAGTAAGGAGAGCGCATTGGAAGAGTTACAGCGCTCTTTTAGTGTTTAATATGGTCTAACTGTTTGAGTATGCCGCGTGCCTGATAGATATCGTCCCCGCCATCCCAGGGGCTTGCAGAGTGAGCGAGCAGAGATGGTTGGAAAAGGGTCGAGATTTTGGCGAATGTGCATGAATAAGCAACGTTTTTTGGTGTCGTGTCTATAGATAGCGTTGTGTTGGCTGCAAGCGTCATAATCGTCTTTGCCTTTCTGAATTGGGGATTGGTCCTCTGCTGATATATCTGTGAGAAGCATAACAGAAGGGGCGTTAAAGACAGGTTCGCATTACAGGCGGTGGGTGTTCGCAGGTGTTCGCAGGCCAATTCTGGGGAAAATAGGCAGAACTGACTAGTACGATCGAATTTTTTCAGGTATACTAATAGCAGGAGAGCTAAACAAAAGAAAGTTTGCTTTCTCTTATCTTTTCTATAATCCGGGGGAAAAACTCACCATCAGTTCAGGGTGCTATAATGGTTTTTGATGAATCTATGGGTCCTATGAACGTTCCCCGTAAGATACTCGCTCCAGCGTTGCCACGGACCTTCTTGCACCGTGAGCAGCTTTTACGAACTCTTGCAGAAGCATTTGGAGCAAAAGAAGATACACGTATCCTAGCGCCTTACCGCCTGATTTTACTGTGTGCGCCGGCAGGTTACGGTAAGACTGTGTTACTTGCTGACACGTTCACGCGCCTGTCACTCACCTGTTGCTGGTATTTCCTGGATCGTGCGGATCAGGAGAGATGGCTTTTTTTTAAGACCTTGCTGGCAAGTATCTCCCAGCGTTTTCCACAATTTGGCTCACGTTTACACGAATTAGTGGCAGATGACGCTGGGGTGCCGGACGAAGAAGCTTTTCGGGAGCGCCTGGCGGGACTATTTACCACCCTGGCGCTCATTCCGGGACATTGGGTTCTGGCACTGTGCAACTACCAGGAAGTGAATAGTAGTCCAGCGATCAACGAGCTGGTCAACCGGCTGGTTGAGCATTTGCCGTCGCGTTGTCAACTGGTTATCGAGAGCCGTTCGTTACCAGAACTGGAACTGGCGTCTTTGATCGCCCATAGTGAGATGATTGGTCTGGGCAGGAGCAGTTTGCAGTTTTCAGCGCAGGAGGTGCGCGAATTTGCTCAGATACAGGGTTTGCCTGATTTTTCGGAGCAAGAGGCTGTCGAGCTGGTTGCCAGTTTTGGTGGTTGGATCACCGGTTTGCTGTTGGGGTCGCGTCTGAGTTCCGGGCAGTTTGAGCCGTTTGTTCTGTCCTACGATAAGCGATCGCCTGTTACCTCAAATTTGATCGATCGTCGCCAGTTGCTCAATTTTGTTATCAACGAAGTTTTTCGTCATGAAGCCGAGCTTTATACCTTTCTCAAAGAGATGTCGTTGCTAGAGAAGATGACGCCTGCACTATGCAATGCTGTGCTTGGAATGAACAGTGCATCAGCTTTACTTGACTATGCTGAGCGGCAGGGATTATTTGTGACGTGTACCAACGAGTCGGGTGAGCTTGTGTATCGTTGCCATCCTATCTTGCGCGAATTGTTCCAGGAGGAGTTGCGTCTGCACGAAACGGCGCGGTATCATGTGCTACACCGACAGATGGCGCGGCTATTTTATCAAAGCTACGCGTATCAGGAGGCGCTCAGCCATGCCAACCGGGCTGAGGACGCCGGGCTGGTCGCTGAAATTCTCCTGGATGTGACGCCCCAATTGCTCGATCAGGGTCAGAGCGAACTGGTCTTGCGCAGCCTGCAAAGTTTGCCTGTTCAACTGACCAGTGCAAACCCGCGTCTGTTATTGTTGCAGATCAATACCTATTTACGGCGTGGCGATTTTGCCAATGCACGGCGCTGTTTTGAACTACACGTAAGCCATGCGCTCGACCTGGAGAGCGTTGAGATGCGGGCTGAGCTTTCGATTGTGCGTGGCCGACTTTTTCTCCATCGCGGCGAGTATCTGCTGGCGCAGGGGCAATTTGAGCACGCCCTTGAGTGGTTGCCAGTCGACGAGCGTGTGCAGCGTATACGTGCTCATCAGCAGTTGGGCATCTGTAAGATACTGAGTGGACAGCCTGTGCATGAGGGGATCGCGCAATTGCAGCAGGCGTTTCGCCTGTGCCATCCACGCCAGGACGAGCGCATGGTGGGCGAACTGCATCACCAGCTTGCCAACGCCTACGAGTGGTCGGGCAACTACGTCGTCGCGGAGCACCACCGCCAGCGTATACGTGTCTTGCGCGACCGCCAGGGTTCGTCGGAGCGCATCATCAACAACCTGATCGGCCTGGGTTCGCTCAAGATGCGCCAGGGACAGGTAAAAGAGGCAGAGAGCCTTTTCCAGACTATTTTGCAGTTGAGCGAGCAATTGCCGCGTTTATTAAACAGCAAGGCATATGCCTTGCTGGGTCTGGGTGAGATGGAACTGGCTGGTCTGCACATCTCCCAGGCGCTCACCTACCTGGAAGAGGCGTTGGAGCTTGCCCGTCAGTTAGAGGATCGCTATCTACTCAACAACACCTTGCGTACGCTGGTACTAGTCTACCTTCAGATGGGCGATACCTATACGGCTTATTCGTTGCTGGGGCAGATGGAGTTGCACAAACAGGAGACGCGTAGCTATGAAAGCGTCTCGCAACAGCTTGTCCACGGGACGATTCTGCTGGCCGACCAGCGTTTTGACGAAGCGCAGGTACTGCTGGAGACCGTTGTGCGTTTGACCAGCGAGAGCGGCGTGCAGTGGTTGCAGATCCAGGCCTTGATCCGGCTGGCGGCGTGTTATCTGGGACAAAATCAGCGCAGCGCGGCCAAAAGCGTCCTGCACCAGGTTAACACACTGAATAGCAGGGGTGATCACGACTACTGTATCCTGGTCGAGTTCCAGGCGTATCCCGCATTGCCGCCGTTGTTGCTCGAAGAAGAGCCGCAGGAGGCGGTCCAAGCGGTCGAAGTGACGCTGCTTCCCAGGCGGTTGCGTATTCAGGCGTTGGGGGAGCCGCTGGTACTGATCGACGACGTGCCGGTGACGCGCTGGCGTATGGCGCGAGCGATGGAGCTTTTCTTCTTACTCCTGGAAAGCAAGCAGCCGTTGCGTAAAGATCGCATCTTGACCGCGCTCTGGTCGGAGGCCGACGAAAACGAGCGCATCAACCAGACCTTTCGCTCGACAATCTACTATCTGCGCCAGGTGATCGGGGATGCGTGCCTGGTCCAGCAGTCGGGTTTGTACCGACTGGACCTGAATGTTGTCTATGACAGATGCTGGTACGACGTAGCTGTTTTCTCGGAGCTACAGCAGGAGGCCAGAGATGCATTGGAGCGCCAGGACGACGAGGTAGCGACCAGTGCGTTCGAGCAAATGGTGGAGCTTTATCATGGAGATTACGTCGAAGCGTTTTATAGCAACTGGTGCATGAGTCGTCGCGATGAACTGCGCAAGGGCTTGATGGAGGCGCACCAGCAGCTTGCGCAGATTGCCTGGCGCAGTGAGCTGTGGGAAGAAAGCCAGGTACACTGGCAGCACCTGTTGACGCTTGATCCTTGCATGGAGGAGGCGCACTATGGGACTATGCGCTGCTACCTGCGCCAGGGCAAACGCGACCTCGCGCTGCGCCAGTACCAGCGGTGTAGTCGGGAACTGCACGAGCAACTGCACACGCAGCCAGGACCAGCACTACAGAAACTCTACCGCCGCCTGACCACTGCATCTGAGTAGATAGATATATTATGGATGGCGCTTCTGGTCTCTAGCGATGCCATCTAGCTTCTGGCGTGCATTGTTGAGGTTGCCCATCCCGCGGGCATGA
The DNA here is from genome assembly GCA_034437695.1 of Ktedonobacteraceae bacterium. Classification (GTDB taxonomy): domain Bacteria; phylum Chloroflexota; class Ktedonobacteria; order Ktedonobacterales; family Ktedonobacteraceae; genus Paraktedonobacter. The sequence continues at coordinate 457 of DAOTTJ010000412.1, read as the reverse complement.
TAAAAGTCATCGACTGCTGAGCCGCTGCGTTGTTTGGGGCTTTGCTGTGAATTGCTCAGGTACATACAGGCGAGGAAAAGTAGGATCAGAATACCCAGGAAGATAGCTATACCCAGCCATTGCATAGATTTGTGCCTCTCTTGCTAAATTAGAGTGTGTTCTAGAGTATACCATAGGAGTGTAGAGGACAGTACTCCTCTGCCTGGGGGTTCGGGTCTTTTGCAGAGGTAGGTTTTTCGCTGAACGCTTCGCCACAGCGAAGCTTAGATCTCACCGTAGAGGAAGGCGCTTGACAAGCGCCTTCCTCCACCTTCTTCTCTTTGGGGGTGGGGCAAGCGTGCCTGACATAGGCATGAAGGTAGCAGAGAGCACCTCTCTGCACTCCTGTTTTGCCTCCGGCAAAACAGGCAAAACAAAATAAAAAGTTTATTGGGGACACCGCAAACCCCGGTTAGGG
>DAOTTJ010000411.1:0-28835 GCA_034437695.1 Ktedonobacteraceae bacterium | reverse complement strand
GAAACGGGTAATGGTGCGTTGCATCGCTCGTGTATGACAGAGAGTATATGTGCCAGGGATGCCCCAAAAGCCCTTTTTTTGTGTGAAATACTACCACTTCTTTCTAAAAATATGCGATAATAGGGACCATGTGCGTATTTCATGCCCAGCGCGGGCATGCGCCTGAATTGGAAGCCAAGTATAGGATTGCATTGATGGAGGCCCGCATGCCCTCTCACTCATCTGGTTCAGAGTTTTTGCGTAGTGGTGGGGTCGAAGATACCCTGGTAGTCGAGCAACTTTCTATCAATGACCTGGCTCGTAACTGTGCGCAAGAGACCAATAAATTTCTTCGCCAGAGCGCCTCGAATGATCGTTATTGTCTGGAGCTTTTTCGCCGGGCAATTGTTAGACGCGATGAGGATGCCTGGGCCTGTGTGTATCAGCAATATGCACCGCTTGTGCTGACCTGGGTCAATCAACACCAGAGCGCGGCAGCCTCGCTCGGTCAGGATGGTAGCGCACCACTGGTAAACGCGGCTTTTGCCAAATTTGCTCAGGCTTTAACGCCGGCCAAGATGGGCAACTTTGATTCACTGGCGGCGGTTTTAAAGTATTTGAAGATGTGCGTTCACAGTGTGATTGCTGACGAAGTTCGCTCGCGTCAGGTGCGTCAGTATGAGGAGACGTTGGATTCGTTGGAGCAGGAGCCTGCCACCGATGATCCAGCCGAAGATGTCGTCTCGGGATTGTCTGCGCAGCATCTCTGGCAGGTTATTCAAGAAGAACTCAATGGTGAAGATGAACGTCTGCTGATCTACCTGGCGTATGTCCAGGGTATGAAGCCTGGCGAGATCTGTAGCCATAGCCGTCAACATTTTCCCTCGGTCGAGGATGTCTACCGTGTCAAGCGCAATGTGCTCGAACGTTTGCGCCGGAACCGTCGTCTGCTCACTTTGTTAAAGCAGCAAAGTCAGTAGCGAGGTCTGTCTGATGACATGGTTCCTGCCTGGCTGGATGACAATCTTTTCATGCAGCCGCGAAGGTGGGGTTTCAATCCTAAAATACCAGAAATTTGTTCGTTTATTCTGTTCAAAAGGATAAAAAAGGTCCGCGTAGCAGTGGACTGCTGGTTCAAGCGATTGGGGAGAGTCGTTCAGCGGTTACGCGTGCGCGGCGCGGTCGGGAAATGCCGCTAGCTGTTTCGATGACAGCTGGTTGGGAGCTGCCGACCGACCAAACTCTTGATTAAGGAAACGCTCATGGAGTGTAGTGAACCAGGGTTAGTTCGCGATGAAGAACTGCTCGCTTACCTGGCCGGAGAGAGGGTGCGACCGGTAGTTGAGCAGCATCTGGCGCGATGCCCGCACTGTTCTGTCCGGCTGGCAGATTTTCGCCGTATGGAGCTGTCGTTTCTCAGCAAGCTTTACCGCTGGGATTGCCCACCGAGTCATGTGCTGGGTGAGTATCAGTTGGGAATGCTTGAGCCAGAGACGGCTCTGGCTGTCAGGTTCCATCTGCGTGCCTGTGTCGCGTGTATCGCTGAACTGAGCACGATCGGCGAGTTTCTCGCAGGCGACCCCGTGCTTGTGGGGTCGGCAGCCGCAGCGTGGCTTGTTCCGCCTCAGCAGCCTGCGCAGGGTAACCACCATGCGCCGTCGTTGGAACTGGGAGTGGCGCTCAACCGCGTGCTGGATCGAGCAAGCAATGAGGTCCGTCGTATCATCGCGACGCTCTTGCCGCCCGCGCCACGCCTGGCGTATCAGCGCAATACTGCCGCAACGGATCTCTGGCCGCGCCACTATGCCGCGGACAACTTTAACATCTCGTTGCAGGTAGAGCGCGAGACAGGTCGCGCAGATGTTTTTCAGTTGATTGGCTTTGTCACCCGTAAGGATACAACCCTGGAGGCTTTGCAGGGCATCCCTGTCTTGCTTTCATCCCAGGCTGCAACGGTCTCCGCTCAAAATGTGGATGAGCTTGGAAACTTTGTGTTCTCCGCGCTCGTCCCGGCCCTCTATTCCCTTGAGTTGCAGACCCCTGACGGTCTTGTGGTGATTGAGCAGATACCTATCGATACGCAAAAAAAATAGCGCAACATCTCTTATTGTGCAATAACATAGAAATCTGGCGATGATGTATAAACGGTGCATGTGCTGTGTTTATATATTATCGTCTCTTTTTTCTCAGGGCGGTCTGGCCCGTTAGCTTTGTGCCTAAATCCTTTGCTCTCTCGTTGAATGTATAATCTGGCAAAAATTGGCTGTCTATCTGAATAGTAGGACATATGACTCCGCAAGAACTTCTGGCTCTGGTGCTCCTCAAGCGTGAGGTAGAGGGGCGTCAAATACTCACTGACTATCTGCCGACGTTTGATGATGCTGCGATTAATGAGCTGGTTGAATTGATGAAGCGCGAGGCGGATACGCAGTGGAGCAAGGATTCGCAGATCTCTTTTGTGATATCCGGCTATCTTTTGCAGGTAGGTGAGTTTTTACCGAATAAGTATGTTCACGCTCTGGGTCTGATGGCGCGTGGGGACGCGTTGCGGCGGATGGACAACGATCAGGATGCGTTGCCTTTTCTGGACGCGGCTGGCGAGGAGTTTCTCGCGATTGGCGACGACGTGGGCTGGGCGCGAACGCGCATTGGCCGCGTGAGTGCCTGTCTGCGTTTAAATCGAACTGGTGAGGCGTTGCGCGATGCAGCGGCGGCCCGCGAGGTTTTTATGCGCTACGGTAAGCTTCTGCGGGCGGGTCAGATCGATGTCAATGCGGCGATTATCAATTATGAGCTTGGTCAATATGATCAGGCTTTGCGGCTGTTTGAGCGCGCGATCGAAACCTATGCGTTGCAGGGCGAAGGGGTGGACCTCTATCTGGCGCGTGCACGCGGCAATAAGGCGATCACGCTGGCGGCTCAGGGACGTTTCCGCGAGGCGGTAACCCTGCACGAGCAGGCGCGAGCGACGTTTGCCACCCATCGCAGCCAGGAGGTAGCTGTGGCACGCGAGGAGTTGAATATCGCGCAGATCTCTGCGGCTCAGGGTCACTACAGCCAGGCGTTGCTGCTGTTTGATCGCAGCCGCGCCACCTTTCAGGACCACGAGATGTTTTTTCAGGCTGCCGAGGTGGCGCAGCAGACCTGTGCCTGCCTTCTTCACCTCAACCGGGCGCAGGAGGCCTACGAACTCTCAGGCGAGACTATCAGTTATTTTCGCAATTCGCCGAGCAACCGACACAATCTGGCGCATTCGTTGATGTACCAGGCCGAGGCGGCGATGCTCAAGGGCGACGTTCATGAGGCCGATGAGAAACTGCGCGAGGCGAGTCTGCTCCTGGAAGAGATAGGCTTTACGGGTCTGGCCGCCCGTGTCCGTCTGCTCCAGGCCGAACTCTACTTTGCCGATGGGCAGACCTCAGCCAGTCTGCGTGAGGCGCGGTACGTGGCCGATGTCTTTGCCGAACAGGAGGCGTTGCCGCAACTTGCGCGGGCCTCGCTGCTCCAGGCGCGTCTCGCCTTTGTCGGGGACGATATTGTCACCGCCGAGGAACTCTGCTTACAGGCCCTGGATATCGCCAGTGGTCAGGAGATCCTCGACCTGAAATATCGCTGCGATGCACTGCTTGGACAGATTGCTGAGCGCCGAGGCGATCTGGAGGCGGCCGCTCGCTATTACGACCAGGCAGTGCGCGGTATCGACGACATCCAGGAGCATCTGGTGCTGGATGAACGCAGCAGTTTTCTGCAAGATAAGGGCGAGGTCTATCAGCGAGCAATTATTCTGGCCCTTCAGCGCGGCTATCAGGACCAGGCTCTGGTCTATGTCGAGAAAGCCAAGTCGCGGGTGTTGGGCGATTATCTGCGCAATAACATCGATATCCGCCTGCGGGCTGGCGATAAAGCGGGCGAGGCTATTCTTGAGGATCTAACGCGTTTGCGCGAAGAGCAGGCATGGTATAGCTCGATTGTCTATGAGACCGAGAACGAAGCCAATCTCAGTGATACGGCTGTTTTGCGTATCCGCTCTATGAAGCCTGATCAGGCGCGTCAGGAGATGCAGAAACGTGAGCGCAAGATCGAGCAACTGCTCGAACAGATGCAGCTGCGTCTGGCGGGTGATCTAGTGGCGCGTCCGCGTTTTCAGTGGAACGATACGCTGGTTACCTCGCTTGGCAATAAACTTGCGCCCGAGGCTCTGTTGCTGGAATACTATCTGGCGGGCCAGGACCTCTATCTCTTTCAACTGACGCGCAAGGCCATCGAGGTGCATGTTGTCCCCGGTGCAGTACCTAAGCTTGAGCGTTTACTTGCGCTCTGGCGGGTCAATCTGGACCTCGCCGCGCAGGCCAGCGCCGCGCAGGATCACGCCTTGATCGCGGGCAACCTCTATCAGAATAGTCTGGGGCTATTGCGGCGTCTGCACCAGCTTCTACTTGCGCCCGTGACACCACTTTTTGCTTCGTATAGTCACGTTACCATTGTGCCATACGGCATGTTACATTATCTGCCCTTTCACTGTTTGTTCGATGGCGAGCAATTCCTGGCCGAGCGTTTGCACGTCTCCTACCTGCCGGCGGCTGCGCTGTTGGATATTTGCCAGCAGCGGGGACAGCGAGCGCGTGCGCGTGGCAGCAATCTGCACAACGCGTTGGTCATGGGCATGTCCGATCACGGGCGACTGGTGTATGCGGCCCGCGAAGCCGAGGTTGTGGCGCAGCGTTTGGGGGCGCGTTGTGTGCTCAACGAGGCGGCGACGGCCAGCTTGCTGAATGAAGTCGCGCCTGTCTGTCCGATCGTCCATATCGCCGCGCACGGTCTTTTTCGTTTAGACGCGCCGAACTTTTCGCACATCAAGCTGTCCGATCGTCAGCTTGGGACCATCGAGGTGTTTAACCTCGACCTCTCGGCGTGTTCGCTGGTCACTCTCAGCGCCTGCGAGACGGGTCGCGCCAGCATCGGCGGGGTCGACGAAGTTATCGGTCTGGGACGTGGCTTTCTCTACGCGGGTGCGGCCTCGCTCCTCCCAACGCTCTGGAAAGTAGATGATGCAAGCAGCGCTGAATTGATGGATATCTTTTATCAGACCCTCCTCAATGGCTACACCAAAGCGGCTGCACTGGCCGGTGCGCAGCGGACTTTTCTTCAGCGTACGCGGGCCTCAGGGCGTCTCTACTACCAACACCCTTACTTCTGGGGAGCGTTCCAGCTCATCGGTGACGCCGGACGCTTATAAGTCTGCCACTCAGTTGTGTGAGAGTATGTTCTCTGTGGTGAGAGGACTTGTCTGACCCCTTGTTCTCTCACCACAGAGCGCAGTCCTGGTCTCTTGCTCCCAATCAGCAGGTCGCCGCTATTAGCTAACTAGCTGGCGTTATGTAGCTAAAGTTTTGTACATAAACAGGATATCCCGGTGCAGTATACATTCCAATTGCTACTTTGATTGGCTGAATTGAGGAAACATCGATTTTATATGTGTCAGTATCTATGACGAACGCGAGACTGGTACCGCTAAGAATCAATGAGAGTTGCTCAGAGGATCTTGGAGAGGTCAGGCAGCTATCTAACGTTTTGACGACAGCCCCTCCACTCGATATCAATTCAATTATGAATTATACATATAAATGTAAATATTGTCAATATATATGCAACCAGGCGTGGGGATGTAAAGAAGAAGTGAGCTAAGGGAATGTTTATAAACAGTCTAGATGCTAATAACCCTGATCAAACAGAGTCAAAATCTTGTTTTTGCCCTGAGGTAGTGTTATAGTAATGGGCGGATGCTCGTCCAGGAAGGGGTTTCTAACAGTATGAAATATCTTGCACCTGACTATGTCTATACGCCATCCGGGTTGCAAGCGGATATGGTCGTCGCTCTTTCTGAGCGCGGGGATATCGCTGAAATCGTTCCCTGGACCGAGGCTGCGGTGATTACCGACCATCTGCCGGGGGTGGCTCTGCTGCCAGGCTTTGTGAATGTGCATAGCCACACATTTCAGCGTGCGCTGCGCGGGCAAACCTCTCAGACACACCCGACTGGGGACACCTTCTGGACCTGGCGCGAGGCTATGTACGCCGAGGCGGGTCGCCTGAACCCCGATCTGCTCTACGCGGGCGCGTGTTCTACCTACCGCGAGATGCTGGCTGCTGGCTATACCACGGTGGGTGAGTTTCACTACGTCCACCACCAGCCGGGAGGTCAGCCCTACGCTCACCCCAATGCGATGGCTGAGGCTCTGATCCAGGCCGGACGGAGCACTGGTATCCGCGTGGTTTTGCTGCTGAGCGCCTATGCGCAGGGTGGCTTTGGACAGCCTCCCACCGCCGAACAGCTACGCTTCTGCGATGCTTCAGTCGAGACCTACCTGGAGCGCGTCGAAGCCCTGCGCGTAAGCGGCGCGTTGGTGGGTGTCGCGCCGCATTCGGTGCGTGCAGTGCCTGAAGCGTGGTTGCGGGCTATCGCCGCCTACAGTCGCGAGCAGAAACTGCCGTTGCACGTCCACGCAGCCGAGCAGACAGCCGAGCTTGAGCAGACAGCCGCGGCCTACCAGTGTACGCCGATCGAGCTGCTAGAGCGTTGCGGTGCGCTCCACGAGCGTACGACAGTCGTACATGCGACACACGCTACCGTGGATGACATCGCTCTGCTGGCCCGCCGTGACAGTATGGTCTGTGTGTGTCCGACCACCGAGGGCGACCTGGGCGATGGCATCGCTCCCTACGCCGATCTGCTGGCGGCCAATGTACCCCTCGCCATCGGGTCGGACAGCAATACGCGTCTGGACCCCTGGGAGGAGTTGCGCTGGGCCGAGTATACCGCGCGGATGCGCTATCAGCGCCGCCATGTCCTGCTCTCGACTTCTCAGACCTCACCAGCGGCCTCACTGCTGGCAATCGGCACCACACACGGTATGCGGGCGCTGGGTCTGGCAGGCGGCGAAATTGTCCCCGGCCAGCCAGCCGACCTGATTGCAGTGAATGTACAGCATCCAGCGCTTCATGGCTGGAACAGCTCATCGTTGCTGGATATGCTTTGCTTTGGTGCGGCGGCTGACATCGTTGTCGGTACATGGGTTCAGGGCCAGAAAGTCCGCTTTGTCCCTTAGCTGCGGCGGGCCTTGTGCGGTCGCTCCTCTGGCTCAGGTTTAAGCGTGGGATAGCTCTCAACTAGTTGTAGACAGGCTTCGATCGCGTATTCAAGCTGACTATCTCGCTGGTCGAGGTAATCTTGTGGCGTGATTTCGACCTCTGTATCAGGCTCGGTGCCGTAGTTTTCCAGGTTCCAGCCGACATCTTTAAACCAGTTAGCAAACTCTGGCTGCGTGGTACGCGTGCCATCTACCAGCGTGTGGTGTATGGTGATCCCGATGACTCCGCCCAGGGTACGCGTGCCGATCAGCGGACCCAGGCCCATCAGTTTAAAACTATGGCTGAATTTGTCGCCGTCCGAACCGGCGTGCTCGTTTGTAATCGCTACCATCGGTCCACAGGGCGATTCGTGTGGATACGGCATCGGCTGTTGCCAGCGGGGAAAGCTATATGCGATGCGCCTGCGGGCCAGTTTCTCTAGCAGCAGCTCCGAAACATAGCCCCCCCTATTCCAGCGCACATCGACGATCAGACCAGGGGCGTTGTACTCGATCAGGTAGCTGCGGTGAAATTCGGCGAACCCTCTGACTTCCATATCTGGAATGTGAATATACCCCAGGCGACCCTGCGAGCGCTCGTGGACCAGGGCGCGGTTCTGCTCTACCCAGTCGCGGTAACGTGCCATGCGATCGGATCTCAATACTCGTACTGTCACTGCCCGCGTTTCCTGGCTCCCTGCCGCTTCTACCAGAAGCTGTATCTCCTGCCCGGCCTGATTGACCAGCAGGGCCTGTGGTGGGTTGGCGGGCGTCAGGCGCTGACCGTTAATCGCCAGGATGGCATCGCCCACTTGCACGTTCAGACCCGGTGAGTTGAGTGGCGAGGTGAGAGACAGGGTGGAAGAATCGCCTTTGACGATATGGGTGATACGATAGCGTTTATATGCAGCGTCGTAGCACCAATCGACGCCCAGAAAGCCCTGCGCATAGTAGGGATGCGTGCGATAATCGCCCCAGTATTCGTAGGTATGCGAGGTCCCCAGTTCACCCTGAATCTCTCCGAAAAGGTCCGACAGCTCGGCGCGTGAGCCGATGCGCTCGACCAGCGGAGCATATTGCTCGTAGATGGCAGTCCAGTCAATCCCCGACATGTCTGCGGTCCAGAAGTACTCGCTCTGCAACCGCCACGCCTCCGCAAACATCTGCTTCCACTCGGCTGCTGGCTGCACCGAGACTTTTACTCGGTTCAGGTCTAACCATCCGCTCTCGCGACTCACGCGCTCGCTGTTATCCTTAGGTTTCTCGCTGGCTTTGAGGACGCGCAGACGCCGGGCTTTGTTATAAATCAGCGTCTTCGTGTCGCGCGAGAGATCAAACGAATTGATCCCATCGATGCTCCACTCGATTTTGTTGGTCTCGAAATCGTAACACTCTATCCTCCCGCCCGGCTGACGGTTATCCAGGTTGGATATATGGCTCTTTTCGGGGTCGTAAGAAAGGAAAAGGACTTTCCCTTTGATCCCATAAAGACCGTAATACACCCCTTCAGCAACCGGGAAAGGGACCGCCCGCTCGGTGATACCTTCCAGGTCGATCACGATTTCGACGCTTTTGCTCTGTTCACTGGCATTGGAGAGCGCTTCTTTGCCCTCGCTCTCTTCACCGTTGCTAGCCTTTGTCCCGTTGTTGCCGTTGCCGCCGTTAGATGTCTTCTTCGCACTCTCGTCTTTCTCTGTTGGAGCTTTCGGTTCGGCAATAAAAGGCGAGCGTAGATCGCGTCTCAGCATGATCGCGTAAGGTTTCTCTGCCTGCTGAAAGCTCAGATTAAAATGCAGGCTATCGTGCTGGACCGTGAATGTGCGTTTGCCAATGAAAAAGAGATACTTGCCCTCGGGGTCAAAGGCCGGCGAGCGGTCCTGGAGGGCGGGTTGCGTGGCAAAAAATGTTTCGCCGCTCTCTATTTTGCAGAGCTTAATGGCTGTTTGCTGGAGGGTAAATTTGCAGCTATAGGCCAGCCACTTGCTATCGGGCGACCAGGCGACACCGCCTATGGGCGCGTGTTCGCTTTTGTCCAGAACGCGGGCCTCGCCACTCTCCAGATCCACTACCAGCAATTCCTGGCGGTGGTTGGTGAGTGCGATCTTCTCCTCGGTGGGGGCGACCTCTGCGCTCAGCACCCGGCCCAGATCGAGGTCGGGGAACGTCTGTGGCGCAGTCTCTTCGTCCGGTTTAAAGATAACCAGACCTTCGCGACCTCCGGCGTCGTGGACTGCGATCAGGCGTCTGCCGTCATTTAGCCAGTTGAGCCAGCGGTAGCGTACGCCGTCAGCCTCTCCGTGCTGCACGACTGAGCCTTCCCAGTTGCCCATCGTAAAGGCCTTGCCGCGCGTCGTCAGCGCCACGGCATAGCCCTGCGGATGCAGCGTATAGGTGTCCAGGTAGGGGAGGGCCGAGACAAATTTTCTGCTGCGCTGGGTGCGATTGCTGGGCAACGTGATCGGGACCTGGCGCGTCTTGCCCTCAACCGGGTCGAAGAGATAGAGATCGCCGCCCGCATGATAGACGATGCGTTGACCGTCGCTGTTCAGATTGCGTACATAGAAATCGTTGTGCGAGGTATGGCGGCGCAGATTTTCTCCGGTCGGTGTACACGAGTAGATATTGCCTATCCCTTCGTGGTCCGAGATAAAATAGATGCGTTCGCCGATCCAGCACGGACTGGCTAGATTCCCGTCCAGGCGGATTAGATACCGAAACTCGTCCTGCTCGCTCAAGCGGCACCAGAGCTGCCCGGCCTTGCCACCCCGGTAGCGCTTCCAGCGGGCGGGTTCACCCACATTGCGTCCCAGCACCACGCCGCCCTGTGGTCCGAACGCGATCGCGTTGGCCTGACCGTAGGGCAGCAGTTCGGGCAAGCCGCCCTGTGGGCTGATCCCCGAGAGTACATAGAGACGCGTCTCAAATTGGCCGGCATTGCTGGCGAAAAGGATAGCATCACCGGACGGCGACCAGCCTGTAATTTTGCAGGATGCCGCTTCGAAGGTCAGGCGTTGGGCTTCATCACCCAGGTCGGGCATCAGATAGATCTCGCCCGGACCCTCGTTTTCGCCTACAAAGGCCAGGAGCTTGCCATCGGGTGAAAAACACGGCGACTGAACTTCTGCGACTCCTGCTGTCAAGCGTTCGGCCCGACCGCCACTACTTTCTACCAGCCACAGATCATCTTCTGCTACAAACACAATGGAGTCGTGATAAATCGTGGGGAACCGCATATAACCCTGGAATGGCATGTCTTTTCCCTTCTCCTGCCTCTGCTCATCGTTATCTCTACTATTGAACGGTCATATTATGCACCGCTAGCACATTTTGTTACAAAGGATTGTACCACAACAATTCTGTTTGTTCAGCAAAAAGCCGACTGCATTTCCAGGAGAAAGCAGTATTTCAAGAGAAAGTTTTTTTCTTCACCTCTTGTCAGAATGAGTTGGTAATGGTAACCTCTTTTTGCAATTGTTAACCTTCCATCGATACTTTGATACTTTTATGAGGAGAGTTGTAACTTATGCCGCAATCCGTGAAAGGCCGGAGCACAAACCCCCTCCGGCTTGCATCGCAGGCCTCACGTCCCGGCCAGCGTCAGCAAGAGCGCATTCAGCGTGCTGCTCGTCGTCAGAGGCGTCAACGGATTATTACATCCGTAGTAGCTGCCTTCCTGGTGATTGTTCTGGGAGTAGCTGGTACGATCTGGTTTCAGAATTACACTGCTCAGCAGATTGTCCTGGCGAATATCCACGGCACCGCAACCGCGAACGCCAGCACCCATTCAACTGCCACTGCTATCACCAAAGACTGTTTTGTTAATCCTTCTGGTCCTACCGTCCCGGCTATCTACGATGGAACTGCGACCCCGGCAGCCGGACCAAGTAGCTCGCCCTCGCTCTCTGGTCAGCCTGTCTCGCTGGCCGCCGGGTTGAAGTATGTGGATATCCGAACCGGTACGGGCGCGGCAGCCAAGAGTGGGAGCAACATCCTGGTCAACTATACCGGCTGGATCGCGAGCACTTGCCAGAAATTCTCCAGCTCTTACGATAGCATCCGTGGGACGCCTGGCACGCCTTTTACTCTCAAGCTCGGCGCAGGTCAGGTTATTCCTGGATGGGATAAAGGCTTGATCGGTATCAAGGGTGGTGGCATTCGCCGCCTGTATATCCCCTCGGCTCTGGCCTATGGAACACAGGGGAGTCAGGATTCAAGCGGTAACCAGGTCATCCCTGCCAACGCTGACCTGATCTTTGATGTATTTGTGGCTTCCGTAAAATAGCTTGAGCGACTCTGGCCAGCGCAACAGATAGAGCTCCAGGTTGGGTGAGACAACTGCGCCAGCCAGCATAAGCAAGTCCTTGCTGGCTGGTTTTGCTGTTCTCTGTAAAGAAGCAATCGATATGACGGTGGTTTGTTTGCTTACTAAAGGTAGGTCGATATGGACGAGAACGAGATGCTACACCTTTTCCAGGCATTTGGTGTTGTCTCTCAGGGACATTTTCTGCTCAGTTCTGGACTCCACAGCGCCGAGTACTGGGAGAAGTTTCGTCTGCTGGAGCATCCACAAGTGACCGAACAACTGTGTCGTGAGATCGCCGCTCGCTATCAGACCAGGCATATCGAGGCCGTTGTCGGTCCGACTACAGGCGGTGCGCTGCTGGCTCAAGAGGTAGGTCGTCAACTTGGGACGCGCTGCTTGATTGCCGAGCCTGCGTCCGCTGGTGGACGAGAGCTGCGGCGCGGTTTTACGCTGCGGACTGGTGAGCGTGTTCTGCTTGTTGACGATGTGCTGACGACTGGCCTCTCGGTCGGTGAAACGCTCAAGGCGCTTGAGCCGTATCAACCAGAGGTTGTGGGTATCGAGGTTCTGATCGATCGCAGCAAGGGTGGGGCTGCGAGCCGCTTTGCTGTGCCTTTGCAGGCTCTCTTCAGCGTAGCTGGCCAGGAATATCCGTCCACCGATTGTCCGCTTTGCCGGGCCGGTCTTCCTCTCACGAAACCTGGGACACGCAAGGCCCCAGATCAGCCATAGAAGGGATCGAACGATGAATTTTCTGCAAAAGTTGTTGGCAGCAGAACGCCGGAATCGTTCGTTGCTGTGTATTGGTCTTGATCCAGAGCCAGAGTTCCTGCCCGACGAGCTGCGCACGTTGCCCGTCGAGAAGGCAGTCGTGCATTTTTGCCGGGCGATTATCGAGGCCACTGGACCTTACGCCTCGGCCTTTAAACCCAATCTGGCTTTTTTTGAGGTCCTTGGTCCTGCCGGCATGCACGCGCTGCAACAGGTCATTCGCAGTATTCCTGCCCATATTCCTGTCATCGCCGATGCCAAACGCGGTGATATTGGCAATACTGCTCGCAACTACGCAAGCGCGGTTTTTGAGACATACGGCTTTGATGCTGTTACGGTGAACCCCTATCTCGGCTACGACGCGGTCGCGCCTTTTCTGGCCTATCAGGAGAAAGGCGTGATCTTGCTCTGCCGCACCTCTAACCCGAGCGCTCGCGATTTTCAAGATCTGCTCGTCCAGGTACCAGATGAGCCGTTTCGTCCACTCTACGAGGTGGTGGCCCGCCGGGTGCAGACCTGGAATACCCACGGGAATTGTGGTCTTGTGGTTGGCGCTACATATCCACAGGAGCTGCGCGTGATTCGCTCGCTCTGTCCCGATATGCCGATCCTGGTGCCTGGCATTGGGGCGCAGGGGGGCGACCTGGAGGCGACGGTTCCAGCGGCTGTAGATGAAAATGGCGAACGCGCTATCATCTCGATTTCGCGTGCTATCCTCTACGCAGAACCTGGTTCGCACTATGCGGCCACGGCTGCCAGTGTCGCACAGCATTTCCGCGACGAAATGAACCGCGTGCGAGGTCTATGAAGCTGGATATCGAGCTTGCCCCACAGCATAAGAGCGGTCTACGTCTGCGTAACCCGGTTATGCTGGCTTCTGGTATGACTGGCTATGGACTTGAGATCGCCCGCGTGGCCGAGATCCATCGCCTGGGAGCACTGGTGTGCAATAGTGTCTTTTTACATGCACGCGTTTTAGCCGAGCCACCCCGTCTCCTGGAGACGCCCGCTGGCCTGTTGAGTAGTTTTGCTCGGCCCGGACAGGGGCTGCAAAAGGTGCTCAAGACGTATGCACGTACGTGGGCGACCTGGCAGACTCCGGTGATCGTCAGCCTCGCCGGCACTACCCGGCGCGAGTTTGTTGAACTGGCAGCGCGACTGGATGGCCTACCTGGGGTCGCCGCGCTTGAACTCAATCTTGCCTGTTCCAACCTCGATACCGCTGGCGCAATCTTTGGAGCCGACACGCTGGCAGTTGAACGGCTGGTCACGGATGTACGCCAGGCGACGACTCTGCCCCTGCTGGCCAAACTGGCTCCCTACGATGGCGAACTCTTGCCAATCGCTCTGGCCGCAGCCGCAGCCGGCGTCGATGCGCTCTCCCTGATCCACACCCTGCCCGCGCTCAGCATCGATATCTATGCTCGCCGTCCCGCCCTCTATGGCGGCCTGTCTGGACCCGCCATCAGACCCCTGGCTCTGCGCTATGTCTATGACCTTGCCCGCGAGCTGCGCATGACTCATCCCCTGATTCCCCTGGTCGGCATCGGCGGGATCGCCACCGCAGAGGACGCGCTGAGCTTTCTCATGGCGGGCGCTTCGGCCATTCAAGCCGGCTCGATCAACTATGTCAATCCGCGAGCCGGCGTGGAGATCGTCGCGGGCATCGAGACATTCTTGCAACACACAGGGGTTACCGATATCAGCGAGATTATCGGCGCAGCCCTGCCAGCTTGAGCGGGCGCTGGACTAGAGCCAGGATGGCGACCATCCTGGCTCTAGTTAAATCTCGTCAAGTGGAATAAAGCCCAGCGTGCGCAGCACATTGCCGAGCGTTTGCTGGGTGGCACGCACCAGCCGCGTGCGAAACGCTTTGACCAGCTCGTCGCTCTCGCGTACAACTGGCTGTGTATGCTCGTAGAAATCGTTGAAGTGTGAGGCCAGATTAAACGCATAGGTGGCGAGTAGATTGGGGGCCAACTGCGCCACCGCCTCGGCCAGGCGACGCGGATAGGTATCCATGTAGAGCAGCAAGTCCCACTCGCTCTGCTCTAGCTGCACGGGAAGCGCAATCTGCTGCTCTGGTTCTTGATACCCGATCTCTCTCAGACGACGCAGAATATTGTTGGCGCGAGCATGGGCGTATTGCAGGTAAACTCCTGTCTCGCCGTTGAGGCGCAGAACTTCGTCCATATCCAGCGCAATCACCTGTTGCAGACCAAAGCGGATCATAAAGTAGCGAATGGCCGAAGCCGCCAGGATGGCCGCTGTCTCGCTATTCAGCTCGCGCTTGCTCTCAACCTCTTGCATGCGGACGACGGCTGCGTTGATCAGATCGTCGGCCTTGATCTCGATGCCTTTGCGGCCCGACATCGCGTAGAAGCTGCGTCCATCAGAGGTGTCGATGCCCAGCGTGGCAGCGGTGGCCCGCGAGAGCGTGACTACTTCGTAACCGATATGCGTGGAGTTCGCCGCCTCTTCCTCGTAACCCAGGCGGCGCAGACTCTCGTAGACGACCTGCTGCGGGTATGACTGGCGTACGTCGATGACGTTGATTGCTCGTTTGGCGTGTCCAAAGCGAGCGGCGTCACCTTCCTGATCGGTTGTACGCCCGGCGTCGGGTAGGCCCATGCTCCAGAGCTTGCGCCCATCTTCCTGCATGCCCCACGGTACATAGGAAAACTCCACATGGTTGGTCGCATCGTCGGTCAGACCAAATTTCCAGAGCTGATTGGCGATATCTTTGGCTGTATAGGTAGCTGTGCCATCGCTGCGTACCAGGATCTTATCTTGCATACGCTTGTTCTCGTCTTCCTGCGGCTCGTTGTCATCGCCGAACGGCAGAATCCAGCACCCACTGGCCGGTCCAGTCGCAGGCTTTTCGAGCAATCCGCGCCGGGTCAACATTTCAAACGTATGTTTCCAGAGACCAACCCCCAGAATCGCCGATTCCCACGTCAGCAGATCGTATGAGATATTCAAGCGAGCCATAGTCTTCAGATGGGCATGGACAATCTGATGCGATAGGTCCGCAGCTATGGCCGGGTAGTCGGGTCCTGCTTGCGGCTCGTCACCATGTTCGATCGCATGTAAAACGCTTTTGCGCATCTCCAACAGTTCTGGCTGGATTTCGTATTGCTTGCCAATCGCGACATAGATACGTGAGCAGAAGTAATCAAACGATTCACCGGCCTGCTGCTGGTTGCCTCCTGGCACCTGGAGCAGGCCCTTCTGCATCAACGTGAAGCCCACTACCACATCTGCAACCTGGACGCCGGAGTCGTCGATGTAGTTTTGTGCCTCAACCGTATAGCCCTGAGCACGTAACATACGCACAACCGTATCGCCAATACACGAATTGCGCAGGTGACCGACGTGCGCGGCTTTATTGCTGTTGATGGCAGTATGCTCAACAATCACTTTGGTTCCCAGACCACTCTTGCTCTGGCCAAAGTCGGGACCCTGCTCAAGGACCTGCTCTATAATGGCGCGGCCAATGGCCGGACGGGTCAGACGGAAGTTGATAAATCCAGGCCTGGTGATAGTAATCTCTTCGATGGTTGGATCGCCTGCCTCACGCAGCAGATTACCCAGCTTCTCGGCAATCAGCATCGGATTGCGATTAAGCATATGTTTGCCAGACCAGGCCATAACAGGCATTGAAAAGTCGCCAAAGCGTGGCTGCGTCGAAAAGCGCATATCGATAGGCAGTTGCGCAAGCTCCAGGGCCAGCCCCTCTTGCGTGAGATAGTCCTGTACCGCCTCTTTTACCAGCTCAGTTAGATATGTATGTATATCCCGTGGAGCTGCTTGTTCCTCATTACTAATGATCATCATTCCTCGCTGCTTGAGTCCAGGTGCTACTGCTGTGTGAAAATAATCGCTCTCGATTAAGTCGTTTGTAATAATAAACCCAGGATACCAGTGAGGTCAAGCGATCTTACTCTCTTCCTAGCGCTCTTTCATTCTCGGCGTGTGGCCCGATTCCCAAACTCTGGGGTGGAGGCGCAAGCCCGAGCATAGGCATGAAGTGGAGCGGGAGTGCAGAGGACGGCAGCCCTTTGCTGGGGTTTGAGGTGTCCCCAATGTATTTTTTATTCTGTTATGCCTGTCTTGCCGGAGGTAAAACAGGCATAACAGAAGAGCAGAGAGGTGCTCTCTTCCCAGGGCGTTCTCCTCTCAGGCTCGCGCACCTGAAAACACCCTCGCGCATGAACACACATTCGAATGTGTGTTCATGCGCGAGGGTGTTTCCCAGGCGATTATCTGGTGATCGTCTCTTCAGAGAGAGACGCCTCTAATTCATGGGAAAGATCGGAAGAGTGAAGGCGCTCCTCCCGGCATTGAGCATGCCAGCCAGCGCGGAATACTCGGCCAGAATGGCCGTAATGATCCCCAGCCAGCCACCGATCTCAAGCCAGGTCGTACTACCAGCAAATTGCCAGATAGCCAGCGCTATGAAGGTCAGCGTCAGGAAAAAGAAGACTGAGATCAAGGCACCGTTTGTTTTCAGGGCGGCGAGCACAAAGACAAAGGTCAGAATCGCCCAGGCCAGGAGGTAATAGCTCAGTCCAGCCCCGCCAATGGTTTTTGTGACAGCACCATAGCCAAAGGAGAGCCAGAAAGCTCCATAGGAGGTGAATGCCGTGGCTCCCAGCGTGTTGCCAGCGCGGAACTCCCACATACCCGCCAGGAGTTGAGCAAGGCCACCAAAAGCGAAAGCCAGGCCAAGAAAATTAGTATCAGTTGAAGGGATGATGCCAGCGTTAGCGACGCTCAAGACGAATGTTGTAAGGGCGAAGGCGCTCAAACCGAGAGGACCAGGATTAGCTTGAGCCGAGGCGACGGCCTCAGTACGTTCAGTAGCAATTTCGGCCATAAAAAGGTTCCCACCTTTCATCAGATGACTAAGCAATACACGTACAATCATTGTCACATGCAATCAAGGTAGCTTGAGAAACTACACAACTGCTTACCCACAGACGATCTGGTCTGTTTACCGATAGGATGGAAGTTGTTTTCCAGCATAGAACTGAAAACATCTCTGTTCGCTAATGGCGAAGAACGCTTTACAGAACAATGCTTTACATCAGGTACATGCAAGTGGGGTTCTCTGGCTTACCACTGTCCCTGACATGGTTTTGCCGGTTCCCCCTCTTTGCAAGCCGTGTCGATCACTCACGCCTCTCAGGATCTTTGCGGATGAATGATTCCCGGCCATCTTTTCATAGTATACCATAAAAAACGCTCACTTTGCTGAGGAAAAATCTATTAAACCAGAGAAAGTGGCTCTAAAGTCTTTTCATCTCTCCTTATTTGTAGTACTATGGTTGAAATATCTCGATGAGTATTTCAATGTTCTGACAGCGGGAAGCGAAGGATACAGAGGTGGGGCGTGCAGCGGGCGCACTCCCTGACCCCAGAGTGTATGATACCCCCTGTAGCAGTTCTTTGATGTGCAGAGCTTGGGAGTTTCGGCTTTTTTTACTCAAAATGCTCCTGCTATGCTGCTGGCCTTTCTTTTATGCCAGGGGACGGGTATCCAGAAAGGATTTATTATGACTGTTGAAACGCACGAAATTGTTTTTTCGTTCGACCAGCCGGGAGATACACGAAATCCCTTATTCATGTTGCTACAGCAGTTGCTGAGTCGCCCCCTGGCTAGAGAGTCGCGTGCCACAGCATTGCTCGGCTCTCAACGCGTTCTGATTATCGACTCTCACCAGGAACGTGCACAATATATCGCTCACCTGCTTGCCTCAAATGGTTTCTGGCCCTTTGTCGCTCCTACTCCCCTGGATGCCTATACTCTTTTCCTGCAAGGGACGTTCCATCCTTTCGCGATTATCTTGAGCGAAGAGGAAGTGGCCAATCAGTTCTTTTTAACACGCCTCTCACAGCAGTTCTTGCAGCGCTATGATTGGAAGATCCCGTTTATTCGGCTGCGTATCGCGCCCTCCGCCCACCCAGGCCCGCGTACGACCGGACCCCTGGCCAGCGGAAGGATTCTCCAACGGCCAACTTCGCCGCTCAATCAGCCCGGCTCTCCACTCAGACGACCAAATATATCGTCACCTTTGCCGCCCGCACAACGTCCCTTTTTGTCCGGTCCGATTGAGCAACTTCCTCAATCTGCCGCTCCA
Organism: Ktedonobacteraceae bacterium; assembly: GCA_034437695.1. Classification (GTDB taxonomy): domain Bacteria; phylum Chloroflexota; class Ktedonobacteria; order Ktedonobacterales; family Ktedonobacteraceae; genus Paraktedonobacter. The sequence continues at coordinate 10,512 of DAOTTJ010000411.1, read as the reverse complement.
CAGAGCTTCAGGCCGGCCGAGATCCATCCACAGACGCCGACTCCACCTACTCCGTGGCAGCTCGACCCGACCACGACTTCACCCACTCCGTGGCAACTCGACCCGACCACGACTTCACCTACTCCACCACGTCTGCCTACAGAACGCGAGCCGCTGGTGCGTATGCGCTCCTCCTCGACGCAACCCGCCAACCCCACGCCTTCACAACAGCTTCTCCCCCCCGACGCTGGTCCTGTCTCACAGGTTTTCAATCGATCACTCGTCACCGGTCCGAATGCCTCTCTGCGCAACCAGAAAAAGCAGGCGGAAAAGATCTCGCTGAATGGCCTCAGTATTGGACGCTATCAACTGAAATCGCTGATTGGCGGCAATCCAATTGGCGATGTCTATCTCACGTATGACCGCCTGCGCGAACAGGATATCGCCCTGAAAACTATCCAAACCAATATGATCCCTTTCCACCTCATGGATGGCATGGAAGAAGATTATAATCTCTTTCAACAAGAGATGGATATCGTGCAGCAGATGGAGCATCCCTATATCTCCAAAGTTATGAATATCGGCAAGTCATATATCAGCGGTTTTCCATTTATCTATAAAACAATGCCTTACTATTCTGAAGGTTCCCTGGCTGGCTGGCTGACCCAGTATAGCCGGCAAATGCACGCAGCCGCGGATGTTGCGCGGGTTATTTTGCAGTTGGCTGAAGCTGTGCAGTTCTTGCATAATCGCGGGATGCTTTATCAGAATTTTAAGCTGACCAATATTTTGATTACAAATAGCGCCGCAAGTTTGCACGACTTACGTGTTATCTTGACCGATCTCCCTTTTGTGAAGGATGTGATTAACCTGCCCAAGACCTCCGAGTCGTACCGTTATTTTGCGCCGGAACAATGGGAACACGAAGCATTTACCTCGTCCGATCAATACGGCCTGGCCATCGTTGCCTACGAACTACTCACCGGTCGAGCGCCCTTTCTGGGCAACTCGGACGCCATTATGCGCCGTATGCATCAGACGATGGCGGCCCCATCTCCGAGTTCATTCAACCCAAATATTCATCAGCCCATCGATAAGGTCTTGCTACGAGCGCTTACCAAGCGTCCCGAAGAGCGCTTCGATAGCGTACTCACTTTCGCCAGAGCACTTGAGCGAGCCGCTAACGCTGGTTAGCTCGACGCATGGCCCGATCCCAAAACTCCTGGAGTGGGGAGGCCGCAAGCTTCCTAGATATGAAGTCAAGCAGGAATGCAGAGAGCGGCAGCCCTTTGCCGGGGCTTGCGGTGTCTCCAAAAAACTTTTTCTTATGGTATGCCTATAGGTGGGGGAGGCCGCAAGCCTCTGGCTTGCAGAGAATGAAAGCGCAGCAGACACACTTGCCATCACGCCAACTACCATGTACACTAATTCCGCGAGCACATCGCTCTCCGCATAGAGGTAACTCCTGCTCAGGAGCTGCTATGAGTAAGGAAAAGAAGCGTATGCCTCCTCTTTGTAAATATTGTAGTAAGCCTATCTGGGGACGTTATATCTCAGCACTGGGAGAGACCTGGCATCCAGAACATTTCCTCTGTACAGCCTGTGGCCAACCTCTGGACGAGAGTCAGTTTCAGCTGGTTCAGGGACAGCCTTATCACGTTGCCTGCTATCTGGACACGCAAGCTCCGCGTTGTGCCGTTTGTGGTTTGCCGCTCACCGGCACCTACACTCAGGCCAATCAACAGTCCTACCATCCAGAGTGCTATCGCGACCACGTGGCTCCACGCTGTGTCTACTGTCATAAGCCACTCAGCAATCGTTTCCTGGTAGATAGCTGGGGAAACACCTTTTGCGAAGTTCACCAAAAGGACTATCCCGCGTGCTCTTTTTGTAGTCGCCTGATTCCTCCAGCTCAACAGACGCCTGGCTGGAAGCTAGAGGAGACGCCGCGTTGTCTCGTCTGCCGTTCGACGGCCATTGAGACTGCCGAGCAGGCACAGCCCTTGTTTGCAGAACTCAAAAGCTGGATTGGTCAGCAGGGATTACGCTTTCATCAGCTCCCACTGCGCCTGGAGCTATGCGGACGTGCGCGACTGCAACAGTTGTTGCACGAACGCAATACGCCGCATACACTGGGTGTGACTCATTCTTCTACGCAGATCCAGAATGGTCGCGTCGTTGATATACATGTCGATGGCATCGCTGTACTGGCTGGACTGCCCGCCGATCTCTTTGCAGGCGTGGTCGTTCACGAACTGGGTCACGTCTGGCTGATTGTGCATCGCGTCGAGCATATGCCACTGTGGGCTGAGGAAGGCTTCTGTCAACTGCTTGCCCATCGCTACCACAGCAGTATAGATACAGCCGAAGCTCGCTATCGCGTTACTGCGATAGCAAAGGACACCGACCCCATCTATGGTGATGGTTTTCGTCGCGTCCACGCCCTCTTCGAACGCGTTGGCTTCGCTCAATGTATTGAGCATCTGAGTACCACCAGAAACTGGCCTGCCTCGGGCTGACCTATTGTCAATGAAAGGATCTATAAAATCTTTGAAAACGACCTCTACTACCACTACACCCTCGTCCTATCCTTTTATCTTTGCCAAAGCCACCCAGGCGCACCAGGAGCACCCTGAACGCAACGAAGACTATCTCCTCACCGACCGGGCTAGTGGACTGGCAGTCCTCTGCGATGGCGTCGGTTACGTCATTGGTGCCGGTCAGGCATCGCGGGTCGCCGCCCACACGATTAAAACAAGCTGGAAACGCCTCTCCGTCCAACCCGACCACCAGGGCAGCCTCGATGAACTCCTGCAAAACCTCTTGCACGAGGCGAACGAGGCTGTCATCGCCGAAGGCGAACGCCTGGCTCAGAGCAATCCCGAGATCGAGGAGAAAAAACGGCGTGCCGAGACGACGATTACGCTGGCACTCATTACTCGTCACTCCACCGGCTATCTCCTAGGATATGCCCATGTCGGCGATAGCCGCATCTATCTGCTCCGCCCCACCCAGGCGCTTCAGCGCCTGACGGTCGACGATGGCTATTTTCTCTGGATGATGAATAAAGGCGAGATGAACGCCCAGGACGCCTGGCGTATCGATCAGGCCAGTACAGCGGATCAGCTCACCGAGGAAGAGCGAGCGCACTTTGATAACCGCAACCGCATCCTCCAGTCGTTGGGCGCAAAAGAGATCACTCTGCACATCGATCAACTGGCCCTCTGTCCAGGCGACCGGGTTCTGCTCTGCTCAGATGGCATCCACGATAATCTCACCGATAGCGAGATCGAGGCGGTGCTGCGCAAAGGCGCACCTACGATGGTGGCCAGAACGCTCTTAAATCAGGCGATAGCTCGCTCCCGGCAAGACCCTGCCAGCGCTTTGCGAGCAAAGAAAGACGATATGAGCGCCATAGTTGTGACCTATTTATGATTTCTACATCTGGCACCTTCAATGCGAAAGCTGTACCCAGCAGACCTTTTCTCGACCGCAGGCAGATTCAGGTACTAGCAACGGCTCCCTAAACATGATAAAATATGCCTTGCCTACGTGATCCACCATTGTATTTTATTAAGTAGAGTAAACTAATATGCGTTACGCCATTTTCACCGATATCCATGCCAACCTGGAGGCTCTCCAGGCAGTTCTGACCAAAGTCGACGAACTGTCTCAAGAAGAACCTATAGAACAAATCTGGTTCCTGGGTGACCTGGTGGGGTATGGACCTAACCCAAATGAATGTATCGACACCTTACGTGAGCGTACTGATGTGATTATCGCAGGCAATCACGACTGGGCAGCAGTTGGAAAGCTGGACCTGGAGGATTTCAGTGCGGCAGCACGCATCTCGGCTGAATGGACCGCAGAACAATTAACCGAGGAACATCGTGAGTTCTTGCGCAATCTGCCAGATCATCTGGAGTTGGAGGAGTGTACTCTGGTACACGGAAGTCCCTATGGACCCCTCTGGGAGTATCTGACCTCTGAAGTGCTGGCCGAGCGCAGCTTTCAGTACTTTTCAACGCGTTTCTGTGTCGTCGGGCATACACACGTCCCCGTGATTTTTCAGCAGCCCGATCTACTTGCCAACGCACCAACCGATCAGCTCGCCGATCCCGAGATGGCTGTGACCGATGAGTTGGACGAGGCCGCAGCTAGCGAGCATACCCTGGACGATACAGACGAAGAAACATCCGAGATGTCAACTCTCGTTCTGACTTCACAGAAAACTGAGTCTGCCGAGCAGGAAGTAGCTCACATGCCCTCAGAAAATGGGCATGAGCGAAGCAGCGAAATCGATGCTCTGTCGGTACCCGCAGATCTCGAACAGCTTGAGACTGAAACACCAGCTTCTGATGCTGAGGACGAGAATGCAACGGTAGAACTTGAAGAAGAAGACCTAGACCCTGCCGACGACACGACGGAGGCGAGCGAGGTCGCTGTCTCGCCGCTCGTTGATAAAACTACCGAAAATGAGATCCAACACGCTGAAGAGCGCCTGAACGACGAGATCGAGGAATTGTTGGAGCTGCTTGGTCTGAGCCAGAGTATGGTCAAAGTGACAAATGAGATGATCGGTCCGCCGGAAGGGCGCTGGGAACCTCCACGCGAATACCGGGCAATCATTAATCCTGGTGGGGTAGGCCAGCCACGCGATGGCGACCCACGAGCCGCGTTTATGATCTACGATAGCACACGCTGTACATTTGACTTCTACCGTATCCCATATCCTTTTGAAAAAACGCAGGAGAAGATCATCGAAGTCGGGCTGCCGCAGTATCTAGCCGTGCGCCTGGCCTATGGTCGGTGATACAATAGATCTATGAAATTGATAGTTGGCCTGGGCAATCCAGGTGCGCAATATACCAACACCCGGCACAATGTTGGCTTTCGTGTTCTGGATCTGCTGGCTACTAAATGGGGCTGGAGCTGGTCGGAGAAGCGGGCTAAGGCGGTGCTGGCCAGCGGCACGGTTGGCAGCGAAAAGGTTATCCTGGTCAAACCTCTGACTTTTATGAACCTGAGCGGTGAATCGGTTGGCGAACTGGTTCACTGGTATAAATGTTCGCCCTCTGATCTCCTGGTGGTCTACGACGAACTCGATCTGGAAGTCGGCAGAATACGCCTGGCCGCCAGAGGAAGCGCCGCCGGCCACAATGGCATGCTCAATATCATTGCACGACTGCATACCAGCGACTTTCCCCGCCTGCGCGTCGGCATCGGACATCCACGCAATAGCCATGTACAAGGACGCGATCATGTGCTGGGCGCAGCCACAGGCGACGAAGCGATTCTTCTGGCAAGCGGCGAAGAACGCGCCGTCGTAGCGGTCGAGTCAGTGCTTGACCAGGGTATCGCATCCACTATGAATATCTTTAATCAAGATCCCAACGCCGCCGCTCGCAAGGCTGAAGAGCAGGCCCGCAAGCAGCGCGAACGCGCCGCACGTATACCTCCTGCTCCACACGACGAGGATGTTTCGCCCGGTTGATGGGCGCAAAACGCTGGCAGACCTCCGCCGTGTCTGTTTGCTTCCTGACAGGGTTGTACAAAAGTCGCCACACGCGGGCCAGGGAAAACCACTCTCTGGGAACTGCCCCGTCCCGCGCTCGCGTCACTCAGCACAGCCCCAGCGTGAGGGACGAAAGCCTCTGGTTTTCGCAGAAAGGGAACAGTATGCCCGATGGTGTCAACCGACCAGACGCCGAAGCCGAACGCGACTTCAAGGCGAAGCAGACACAACTCGTCATCTCAGGCGAAGCAATGGCTGCGCGTCCCTCAGCGGCTTCTGCACAGGATGGTCGCGCTGAACGTGCAGTGGGTGAACAGAGCGGCGTATCCGGCTCACCGATCATATGGACGACAGGATTTATTCTCGCTTTCGCTCTGATCCTGGTGGGCGGCGTGAGCCTGGAGAGCGTCCTGTCTCAAGCCTGGGCAAATGGTGTCCTGCCCTCGGTTGCCTTACTCCTCCAGATCCACGTGCTGCTAAGTGCGCTGGGCTGGCTGCTGTTGGGACTAAAGACTCACTCAAACTGGACGCGCGTCGGGTCTCTCTTTGGCGTGATCAGCGCCGGCTTTATGACGCTCAATATCGTTCTGATCCTTCAGAATATGAGCATCAGCTCGCCCCTGCAATCCTATAATAATGTCGCGACCTGCGTGGCTCTCCTGGGCGCATATAGCGGCATCTCTATCGGAAGCGCGGTACTCACACGCTGGGATAGCTGGCTTTTTCTCCTCACTCCCCTTCTCATCGTACTCGGTGCCATTCTGCTCTATGCAGTCACTTCCCAGGCAAGCGTAATGACTACCGAAAACGCGGTAGCGGCCGCAGCGCTGATTGCCTGCATACTCTTCTGGGCAGGGCGTCCATCCTGCTGGAAAAAACAACCAGGTCCAACATTTCTCTTTAGCGTAGTCCCGTTGATCTTACTCAGTGCGGCCCTGGCCAACAACTCCATGCACAACTTTTTCCTGTTTCAGATCATCTACGCAACGCTTAGCGCCCGCTCGAACGTCAACAACTGCTTCTTCGCCCAACTGGTCCAGCTTGGACTCTTTCTCGGATGCCTGCGCCTGACAAAAAGCGAAACCGGTTTCTCGCTTTTTGCAAGCCTGCCGCGCCTCCTGAAAAAGTGACAGCGTTTCGCAAAAGTTACCTGCATCGGGATGGTCATGGGCTGCTGCCCTAAATAGATCGAAGCGGGCGTTTGGCAACTGCCAAACGCCCGCTTCGATCCTTGAGATTGGGGTCGACGCGACCGAATAGGGTCTCTTCAGTAAAGCATATCATTCTCTGGCAGCGTTCAGGGTGCCGGGTGAGGAAGAAAAGACTTTTGAGAAATGTTGTAAAAAATGACAGAATCAACTATACTAAACTCGAAGAACGCCCTTTAAAACGCATAAACACTGAACAAAATGGTGAGCGAGGTATATTGTAATGCCTGCCTTTGATAGCCTTACGGGGAAGCTCAACCCCCAGTCATTGCTTATTCAACGTTATCTGATTATACGCCTGGCCGGTAGAGGAGGAATGAGTGCGATTTATCTGGCCTTAGATAGAAACCAGAACAATCGTAAAGTTGCTATTAAAGAGATGAGTCAGGAGAATCTAGACGACGAGGAACGCAACGATGCCCTCATGCGCTTCCAACAAGAGGCACGCTTGTTAGAGCGGTTGACGCATCGTAACCTGCCGCAGGTTTATGATGCGTTTAATTCTGGTGGACGTTCTTTTCTGGTCATGGATTATATTGAAGGGCAGACCCTGCTCCAGGTATTACAGACCGCTGGGCAGCCCCTACCTGTGGAACAGGTGCTTCACTACGCCGACCAGCTCTGCGATGTGCTGACGTATCTCCATCAACAGAATCCGCCGATCATTTTTCGTGATCTGAAACCGACTAATGTGATGGTCAATCAGGATGGCCACGTCTATCTGATCGATTTTGGCATCGCCCGCCTCTTCAAAGAGGGTCAGCCACAGGATACGATGGTGCTCGGCTCACCTGGCTACGCTCCTCCTGAGCAGCATGGGATAGGCCAGACCGGCCCGCGCTCAGACCTCTATGCCCTGGGTGCAACTCTTCACTGTTGTTTGACGAATCATGATCCCTATAATGCGACCGAGCACTTTACTTTCCAGTCGATCCGTCGGTACAATCCGCTCGTTCCACCCGTCCTTGACGCTCTGGTTATGCGCCTCCTGTCTATTGATGAAAATCAACGACCCGGCAGTGCCCTTGAGGTCAAGCAAAGCCTGGCCCGCATCCGCCAACAACTCTGGCAACAGCACAGCAGCGCTCACCTGCCCGCAGTCGGCGGTCGGCCATCCGCAGCACCAACCCAGTATATGCAATCCGGCTATTCGGCTACATCAATCCCAACCTATCAGCCGACCCTGCCCGCCTCAGAGCCACGCGAGCCGCAAGGACCCCTGATCCTGCGCTCGAATCCTTCGCTGCCAGCCCAGCCGCCCCCCGGTCCGCCTCCTGCTTACTCACCCGCCTATCCTATCGCTCCCCCCCCTCGCCCAGGGAGCGGCCGGCAAATCAGCATGCGCACCTCCGTCTGGACTCCCGGTTTCCTGGTGGTCTTTTTCATTGTATTGATCCTGGTGGTTGGCGGGTGCTATTTCGCTCAGACACTTGTGCATCCCTATGCTACTAATACAACCGCCAACCTCAATCACGCCGTCGAAGCCAGCCTGACTCTGCTGGCTATTCTGCTCTCTTTCGTGATTATCGCTCTGACCCGCAGTTTCATGGCTGTGCTGATCATTCTTTTAAGCGTCGCCTCACTCCTCACCGCTAGCTTTGCCTTTTTGCTTCAGACGCTCCGCGATGTCCAGCCTTCCGCTCAGGTCTTTCAACAAATTGATGGCCCAACTATCAATCTGATCCTGACCTATGGCCTGCTCATCGCTGGTCTGGTCTCGCTTTTCTGGCTGTTACGCTCTCCTTTCACCTGGGGCGATCGCCTCTGGATCTTTCTCTTCTTTGGCGCGTCCTGCACCTGCATCTATCTGCAATCTCAATACGCCGATACCGACCCACAGGTTATGTTTACCAAGCATCTGCTTCTGATGGGCGCACTCATTCTCTGGATACAGGGTACGCTGGTGGCCGGGCAGATGGAACGCAAACGCAAAAAGTGGTAATTCGCTCTCTCTGCCGCGTGCATTGCATATACATTTGTATCTAACCGCTTGTCAAATGTTGATTGACAGGCATATAACCTGGCGAATTCAATGACAAAGCAAAGATGCAGGGAGCGCAGCGTTTTACTCAGGTAGGGTTTTTTTGCATGCTTCGCTACAGAGAAGCACAGATCACCTTCTCTCTGGGCGCTGGGCGCTTCCGCACGCCAGTCTAGGGAAGGGCAAAAAAACCTGCCCGTGAAAAGAGCGCAGCGTTCCTAGATAGGTTTATATCCCCAGACTGTGTAGAATGTCTCGATTGCATGGAAGGTATCCATATGCATCTCCGCCAGAACTTGCGTATGTAAACAGGTAAGCTTCTCCTCCTCGACTATCTTCTCACGTAAAAGTGCCGGTTGCAGCAAAACCATCATAGTCGCGTAGTCGTCAACTATTCTGGAAAATGCTGAGGTGCCGACCGAGAAATCCATGATCTTCGCTTTTTGCTGGATCGCGTCAAATCCCACTTTACGCAGGAGAGGTCCTTGCGCAGCAGATATTCCACTGTAAGGCCCATCGGTGTTAAAACAGTGCTGCCCTTTGCGCTGATAACAGGTGAGCAATGAACTATAGGCGGCCAGCGCCGGACTGTTAGTCGTACCCATGTTCTCGACTTCTGTATTGCAGATTACACCCCCAGGACGCAAGAGACGATAGCATTCAAGGAGAAATATCGGCCAGACAGGTGTCACTAGAAAGCTCGTGATAAAACGACTGTGAATCATATCAAAGGATAGGTCTGGGAAAGGCAGTGGCTTACATGCATCCCCCTGGATAAAGTGCGTGTTGGTAAGCCGGTGGACGTACGTGCAGGTACTGGCATAATCGATCATTCTCTGGCTGATGTCCAGTCCGGTCACCTGGCAGCCAGGATGTTTGCGTGCTATATCCAGCACCCATTCTCCCGGACCACAACCGATATCCAGAATCTCCTGCCTCGGCTTTGGCTCTATTTCTGCAGGGCAGAGACCGGTGTATTGGGTGACAAGCTGGGCCTGCTTTGCCAGACGGTTCATCTCTTCGACGTTTTCTACGTCAATGGGGTAGCGATTTACCTCTCTCACGACGGCCATAAATCCCCTCCTCGCTGTTTATCGTGCGTTTTGTAAGTATAAGCAGAAATTTCCTGCGTCATTAGGTATAGTACAAAGTATTCGTATTTTTTGCAAGTGTTCTACGTGAAAAATCAGTTTTCTCTATCTATGGATCTACATTTTCTTGTGCAACTATCTACTTTATTACCTATCGAGCACAGCTCTCACATGCAGGAAGGCGACACGCACCTTCCTGCATGTGAGAGCTGTGCTTCGAAATGCTGCCAGGCGTTGCCATCGCAGGTTGAGTGCTTAATGCTGTTTTCGGTGTCGTCCATCCAGGCACAGCTGTTGCAACGTCGGGAATAAAACGGCAAGGCGAGGGTGCAGTGAGCGCAGCGTCCCTGCCGGAGCGCAAGGCGTCCTCGCACAAACCTTTCTTCCCTCTTTTGCCCGCCGCCGCAGGCGGTAGGGCGACTTTGCAACAGCCCTGGGTGTCCAGGTTGTTAGGCTTTGACATTGGCGGCATGCGCCAGGCAACCATTGACAGAGGGGGGGGTGATGTGTCTAAATTCAGAAGGGGTTTATAATATTGTACACTATTGAATATTAGGCCATTAATAGGCCGGGAGTTTTTTCCATGAGCACAGATATCCAACAGGCTCCATCTGGAAAAGGCAAGCTTCAGATTGGGGACCGCGCCCCGGATTTCACGCTTCCCACACAAAAAACAGGTGAATTATTTCATCTTGGCGATCTGATTGGCAAATCCTCCATCGTTTTGTACTTCTATTC
>DAOTTJ010000410.1:0-6412 GCA_034437695.1 Ktedonobacteraceae bacterium | reverse complement strand
GAGCGAGAAGGGGATAGTTCCTCACGACGAGAAGTGGATGCAGGCATATAAAGAGCCGCAAGCGCCGAATGTGGATGATTTGCCGGCATTGCCGGAGGGGTGGTGTTGGGCGACAGTGGAACAGGTTGGAAATGTTCAATTAGGGAGACAAAGAGCGCCTCAACATCATAATGGTCCTTACATGAGACCTTATCTACGTGTAGCGAATGTCTATGAAGATCGCATTAATGTATCTGACGTTTTATCGATGAATTTTACACCAGAGGAGTTTGAAATATACAGGCTGACATATGGTGATATTCTTCTCAATGAGGGGCAAAGTTTGGAATTATTGGGGCGACCAGCTATATACAGAGATGAAGTGCCAGGTGCTTGTTTCCAGAATACCTTAATCCGCTTTAGGTCCTATCCAGGTTTGTTACAAGAATATGCATTAATCGTTTTTCGTTCGTATATGCATACTCAGGAATTTCAGCGAATTGGCCAACATACCACCAATATTGCTCATTTAGGCGCTGGACGTTTTGCTATTCTTCACTTTCCTCTCCCTCCCCTCGCTGAACAGACCCAAATCGTTGCCGAAGTTGAGGCGCGGCTCTCTAACCTTGCGCTGTTGGAGCAGACCATCGAGCGGAGCCTTAAACGTGCCGAGCGCGAGCGCCAGAGTATTTTGCGCGAGGCGTTCGCGGGACGGTTGGTGGCGCAAGACCCGGCAGACGAGCCGGCGAGTGTCTTGTTGGAGCGTATCCGTGCGGAGCGGACGGTGCGCGAGGAGGAGGCGAAGTCGTCCAAGCGGGCGAGCGGCGGACGTGGCAAACAGAGTGTAGGGTCGCAGCGGCAGAGTGCTCCGGCCGGTGAACCATCGGACGAGCTGCGCCGCGAGTTGCAGGAGTCCCAGGTGGTGCAGATGTCGTGGGATATGTAGGCAGGCAGGTAGATAGGAGAGCGCAGCCAACCAGTCTGGCGGTTCGGTGGTTGCGGGCAGCGAGAAAGGATCAGGCATTTTTATGAATACACACAACACCCAATATATCGTCCAGAAGCTCTGGAACTACTGTAATATCTTGCGCGACGACGGGATGTCGTATGGCGATTACGTAGAGCAGTTGACGTATCTACTCTTTCTCAAGATGGCCCATGAGCGCACGCAACTGCTGGGAGCCAGTGCGTCGTCCGAACTTGCCCGCATCCCGGACGGTCTGGGCTGGGAGACCCTGCTGAGCAGAGACGGCGACGAACTGGAGATACACTACCGCCATATTTTGGAGAGCCTGGGCGCACGTCAGGGGATGCTCGGCGTGATTTTCCGTAAGGCCATCAATAAGATCCAGAACCCCGCGCATCTGCGCCGCTTAATCGTCGACCTGATCGATCAAGAGAAGTGGACGACGATGGATACCGATGTCAAAGGCGACGCGTATGAAGGTCTGCTGGAGAAGAACGCCGAAGATACCAAGAGCGGAGCTGGACAGTATTTCACTCCGCGTCCGCTTATCTCGGCCATCGTCGAAGTCATGCGGCCCGCGCCGGGTCAGAAGATCAGTGATCCCGCCTGCGGAACCGGCGGCTTTTTGCTGGCCGCGCACGACTATATTGCCCATCACCACCAGATGACGCGCGAGGAGCGCAGATTTCTCAAAAACCAGGCCTTCGAGGGCTGGGAAATCGTCGATAACACCGCCCGCCTCTGTGTGATGAACCTCTTCTTGCACGGCATCGGCGACGAGAGTTCAGCCGAAGTGCCGATCCACGTGCAGGACAGTCTGAGCCGCAAGCCCGGCGAGTTCTTTGACCTCGTCCTGACCAATCCGCCCTTTGGTCGCAAGAGCAGTCTGAGTCTGGGTCCGGCCAATGGCAAGAAGCCAGGCGCGACCGACGAGCGCGAGTCCGCGATAGTCAGTCGCGACGACTTCTGGGCCACTACCAGCAATAAGCAGCTCAACTTTGTGCAGCACATCTACTCGCTGCTCAAACCTAACGGGCGGGCCGCAGTGGTCGTGCCTGATAACGTCCTCTTCGAGGGCGGCGCAGGCGAAACCATCCGCCGCAAGCTCTTGCAGTCCTGCGATGTCCATACCCTGCTGCGCCTGCCTACAGGCATCTTCTACGCCCAGGGCGTCAAAGCAAACGTGCTATTTTTCGATAAGCGCCCGGCCAGTCCCAACGCCCAGACCGTGCGCCTCTGGGTCTACGACCTGCGCACCAACATGAACTTTACCCTGCGTACCAACCCTCTGACGCGTGCTCACCTCGACGACTTTCTGGCCTGTTGTAACCCCACGAACCGTCACCAGCGTCAGGAGAGCGAGCGCTTTCATAGCTTCACCTACGCCGACCTGCTCAAACGCGACAAGCTCAGTCTCGACCTCTTCTGGCTGCGCGACGAGAGTCTGGAGAGCAGCGACAACTTGCCCCCGCCAGCCGAGATTGCCGCCAGCATCGTCGAAGATCTCCAGAACGCGCTCGAACAGTTTCTCGCGATTGCCGAAGACCTGGGTGGCAAAGCTCTCAGCGATCTATAAATAGCCCCGACCAGTTCGCCTCTATCCCGAGCGACATCCTATCGCCTCCCGCATAGCTCATCTCTGTTTGGAATATGAGCTATGCTCCCTCTTGCCATATCGTGCTCGCCTCTCGCGAACGAGGGGTCTGCTCGCGTTTTGCTCATCGAGTGTGTACCCTATCCTCCTTGCCTGTATACAGGCATTTCCGCCTTTTCACGCCTCTCTCTTCGCTCATATCTCCCTTTTCGCCTCTTTGGCTTTCTCGGCATCTTTTCTGATAGAGCGTACTTATCCGTCAATATAGATATATATGTATATCTGGCTTGACATACAAATCTCGCCTTTCATTTAGCTGGCTGTAGGTACTGTAGGAATTACATACCACGCTTGTTAGCGTCTCTTGTTGTGTATACTAAAGGAGGGCAAGGTAACTTTTTCTTCAATCGCGTGTTTTCTCTGTCGTGACCATGATAGTAAGAAAAGGATTATGCAAAATATGACTACATTGTTTTCCCGCTCTGGTACAGCAATGCTCTCACCTTCTCAAATGTTGAAGCTCGCTGATCCCCGTTCATCGCTCATTTCACTGGTTCCTTGTAAAGTGCGTGAGCGTGCGGCACTTCTGCTCAGCATTTTCACTGCTGGCCTGCTCGCTAATCTCTTCTTTGCCATGCTAGTGTTTGCCGCGCTCCATGCAGGCCCGCTGATGAGGCCGGCTACTCTCCCTCCCATACTTGCATCCACGAATTCGGGAACATCGATGAATTCGACCACAGCCGGGACACCGATGCACACGGCTCAGATCATGCCACGGGCGTCAAGCCCGAGCCAACCATTAGATGGTCTGGGAGACCAGCCGTTTTATACCTATACCTCCCTGCCTTTAACCGATGAGTTGAAACTCAAGGTAAACGTTGCAGATGGTAACTTGCTGCTTGAGTCGACCGATTATACTACTCATGGCACAGGTATCGATCTGAATATCTCCAGTTACTACAACAGCCTCAATAACTATAACTACTATACCTACGAACACGGGAATCTGTGGACATTTAGCCTCTGCTCCACACAGTACGTCGATCTACGCACACCTACTACGGGGATTACGTACTTCGGACCTACCAATACCGGTGCGTATTTCGCCTATAAAAGTGCAGGCGCGAATAGTACCAAGCTGTATACCGACGCACCAGGGATCAAAGCCTCATTGGTTGGAAACGCCGATGGCACTTATACGCTGACCTATCATCAGAGCGGCGAAAAGATTGTGTTCGGCGCAGATACCAGCGTTGAAAAGGTCCAGGATAAGAACAACAATACGATCTCCTGCACCTATTCGTATACCGGCACCACCAAGCACACCGCTTCGCTGACCGATACACAGGGACGTGTGATCACTCCCACTCTCGACTCTGCAAACCATATCACCGCTCTGAGCGATCAGTTTGGCAACTCGGTCCACTATGGCTACGATGCCAACAACCATCTGACCAGTATTACTGATCGCAATGGCAAGCAGACTACCTACGGCTATACCGGCGATCTGTTGACCTCGATTACCGATGCGCTGACGCACAAGACGACGATTCAGTATGTCAGCGGCACCAGCCAGGTCAGCCAGATTACCGCCGCCGATACCGGCACCATTCAATACGCCTACCACGCGAGTACCGATAGCGCTTGTAGCAATATTGAGCCGAATGGTCAGACGGCCCTTCCCTGTACAGTTGTGACCGATCAAAATGGGCATAGCACAACCTACCTCTACAATGGGCAGTGGCAGGTACCCTATACCAAAGATGCCCGCGGCATCGTCTCCTCACAGACCTTTGATGCCACTACCTACAATATCACTCAGCAGCAGGATGCATTGAGCAACCTCAATACATTTACGTTCTCTCAGGACGGCTTTAACAACCTGACCACCGCCGCAGATGGGAGTGGAAGCGTTATTACCTTTGGCTATAACACCTCGGGTGGCACGCCATATTATCCCATGAACGAGAAAACAGCGCGTACTGGCTCGACCTCAACCCAGAACGATTTCAGCTATGATGGCAACGGAAACCTCACCTCAGCGGTCGACGACAGCACGAAGAAGGGTCTGACCTACGCCTATAACTCAAATGGCACCGTTGCTAGTCAGACCGACGCCGATGGCAATAAGACCACCTACAGCTACGATAGCAAAGGCAACCTGACGACGATCACGCCGCCCGGACCTGTCGGGCAGACGACCCTGACCTACGATTCACTGAGCCGGGTCGCTACCGAAACAGACGGTCTGCATCAAACCACTTCCTACACTTACGACAGCGTCGGGCGTGTCTTGAAAATTATATCGAGCGATTCGTCTGGCGATGTCTATACCTATGATGCCGTTGGTAATATGCTCACCCAGACCGATCCAACCACGGTGCAAACTACCTTCCAGTACGATGCACGCAACCGCCTGACGATCAAGACTGTCTCGGATGGCGCGATTACTATCACTAATGGGTACGATAAGGTCGGCAATCTGACCACCTATAATGACGGCACTGGCCAGGTCACTTACACCTACGATGCCGCCAACCGTATGACTGTGCTGACCGAGCCGGATGGATCGAAGACGACCTATGGCTACGACAATGATAATCATAAGACGAGCATCGCCTATCCAAATGGCACCGGGCAGGTCATGGCTTACGATGGAGCCGGTCACGAAACGTCGGTCAAAGGCGGAGTGATGAATGCGCAGGGGGCGATTACTACTACCTACGATAGCTTTACCTATAGCTATATGGCCGGTTCGACCTCAACTGCGCTGCTCCAGAGCGTCACTTTCCTGGACCCCGTTGGCCACAGCACAACCTATAAGCGGACCTATACCTATGACTCACAGAACCGCTTGCTCGGTGCAGCCGTGACGAACGTGGCAACGTCTAGCCAGGTGAACAACTTTACTTACGCCTACGATGCCAACGGGAACCGCACTAGTTCAAGCGTCGCCGCTAGCGGCACCTCTACTACCTATCAGTACAATGCCGCCAACGAACTGACGACCAGCACAACTGGCAGCACAACGACTACCTATAGCTACGACGCCAACGGGAATCTGACTGGTCAGACAAATGGCAATAGTTTTACCTATAATAACAAGGATCAGACAGGTTCAATTAACAGTAGCAGTTACATGTATAGCGGTCCCGACCAGAGGGATCGCATCCAGATCAACAACGATGTCTTCGGCTACGGGACGCTCGGTCTAACCCTCTGGCAGGTCTCGGGTCAGGGCAACACCGACTTTGTGCGCTGTAGCTGTGGTATGCTCAACGATGAACGCACCTCCGGGGGACAGAAGTATTATTACCTCTTCGACGGAGAAGGCTCAATCGTTGGCATGACCGACAAGAACAGCAACGAAGTCGCCAGCTACGACTACGATCCTTACGGCGTCCTGCTCAACTCATACGTGCAGAGCGGCTTGAGTAACCCCTGGACGTATGCCGGTGGCTACTATGAGAGTAGTACAGGTCTCTACAAGTTCGGTATTCGCTACTACGATCCAAAGGTAGGCCGCTGGACCCAGCGCACTCCTGTCGGCGGCAGCCTGCAAGAGACGACCAAAGCCAACCCATATGAATACGCCGACGATAATCCTGTCAACGAGATTGATCCAAGCGGCAAAGGAGACATCGTTCTCTGTGCTGTAGGAGTTGCTGCCGCAGTAACTGGAATAGTCGCTGGCATAGCAGGCATCGTAGCGGTAGTAGCTTTAACACCAGCAGATGCCGCTGGCGTTGCGTTGGTCGGTGCCGATGCAGGCCTGGTTGTCGCAGCTACCGCCTATATAGGCGGTGTCGCAGCCGCTATTGGGACCTGGTATAGCAATGTCTGTAGTTTTTGACGCGTAAGCTTTATTGAGG
>DAOTTJ010000409.1:0-12118 GCA_034437695.1 Ktedonobacteraceae bacterium | reverse complement strand
GGTATTTACCATAGAAATAAGGCCAGAGAATTAGCTAGAAAAAATAGTAATCTACATGATATTTCAACCTATGTTAGAAATTTCAGTGCCATCTTGACTCATTCAAAATTAGCTCCTAGAAAGCGCTCCTGGGAGGTGCGGCAACTGGAACTTTACGAGAAAAAAGATTATATTAACGAATTATGTATGCCTATCGAATCAGGAGATATTTTTGAGATTAAGGAAGATGGAGCATACAAAAAGTTTATACTATTGGCTCAACCTTGCGACCTAATGGTACGTAGCAATGGGAGGCGCAAACAAGCGGTTACGGAAAGTATCATAGCAGAAATTATTCCCAGAGGTGCGCCCGATTTGGGTACCAGAGATGAGTATGGCAACCCGGTAAGTATAGATGCCTTTTACGAACTACCATATTTTGGAGAAGATGGGAAAACGTATTTTGTAAGCTTTCAGAGAAAACACTCGGTCAAACTTTCTATTCTTGATCTCTGCTCTTATCAAGAGGATGGTTCCGCTAGGCTGCGATTAGATGACGAATGCCCCACACATGTCATACCCACCTGGCAGAAACATCACCAGGAGCTACTAAAATATGCAAAGGCTCTAATCAACCAATATCGGGAGATCTATGGATATTGTGAAAAGCTTCCAGGAGAAGAACAAGCGAAAGTCCTCGACTTAGCAAAAGCTACTATCTTGACACTTCCAACATCTTCTTCTTCTGACGGAAATAAAATTTTGTTCTCAGGTGACATTAATATTTCTGAGCGCACCATAATTTATGTCCTTGACAGAACTGGTCGTCTATCCCATATTTATGCTGCAGCTTTGCTTGCAAAGTTCGCAAATTTCTTAGCTCGCACAGCATTTGAACACGACTTCGGGGGCGAAGAAATGTAATATGGGAGATCCTACCTATATAAATGCGGCTTTGCGCTAGATGCCCACATGCTCATGGTACAATATGCAACATGCACAGAGTTCTATTCCTTGTATACGTAAAATCAGGCCGGGGAGCGGTTTAGAAGAAGTATGAGTAAACAACCTGTAAAGAAACATCTCTTGCGTGTTTTGCTGTTGAGCATGATGATACTTTTGCTAGGTGGTGGAGCGGCACTGGCCTACCAGTTGCACCAGGGGATGGTTGCCAGTCATGCCAGCACCGATTACGTGGTTGGTCCGCCGTCCCTGTCAGCCGAGCTGGTTGATACGATCTTTAAGCGCATGGGGAGTCCGATGGTTGGCACGGGGCAGGCAGTTGAGGCGGCCTCACGCGCACAGAATATCGATGACGCCTTTGCGCTGGGGGTCTGGTGGACCGAGACCAACGATGGTGCGGCAGGCGTGGGACTCGCCGACCGCAATCCGGGGAGTGTACGCGGCAGCGTCGGTTACCCCTCTGCCTATGACGGCTATACTATCTATCCCTCTTATACTTCAGCAGTGACCTACTGGTTTCATATGTTGAAGGTGGTCTACATCGATCGTGGACTTAACACGGTTTCGGCCATTTCTCATCCATATGTAGGCACATCCACATCGAATCTATGGGCGGGCAAAGTCATCGCCCTGATGGAAAAGTATCGCGGCGAAGCGCCACCACCGACACCGACACCGACACCTACCGCGACCGTCTCAGCCGAGATGATCCACCAGGCGCAGGCCATCGGTCGACAGAACGCGCTCAAAGGTTCGGGCAAAACAGCACCCCCTGTAGCTGCGAACACACCCACAGTGCCGGCTCAGCCAACAGTCACAGCGACTACCATCAGCAGTCCAGGACTGAGCGCAAACGTGAGACAGATGCTTGTACTCTTCTGTCTGCTCCTGGCTGGAGCGCTTGGCGCGTGGGCGTGGAGCGTCAACCGAGGTGCTGCGCTGGTTGGGAACGGTTTACAGGAGCGGCTACGCGCCGGGATGGGTCAGGCAGACGTGGAGTACGGCTCATTGAGCCAGGCATTGAGCACAACCGAAGCGCTGTTGATAGACGCGTCCGAGATCGGCGAACTCGCGGTCGAGGTCGACACCTTTATCCTGCCGGTCTATAAGCCTGCTGCGCAATACCCCGCAGGCGACACGGTAGCACCGTGGCGGTCGCGCTTTGATACGCCTGCTGTCGCGCAGTTAAGCGAAGTCTCAACCGAGCAGATGGCCGCGCTTCCAGGACACACACAGTTCACCCAAAGTAGCGGCATGAATATGCCTGCGCGACCAACTCAGACCGGGTCACTTTATCCACGACCTGGCACACATCTGTTGCCACAGCGTCCGAGCGGTGACCTCTCGAAGCTGTACGCGGCGGAGAGTACCGCGTGGAACTGGACACAGCAAGCCGCATGGCCCAGCGAGCCGGGACCAGATACAACGAGCATGGGAGCGCAACGTCCGACGGGCGAAGGCCAGAGCGCGAACGGACGCAGCAACGGACTGCTCAGTCGCTACCGCGACACACAGGAGGTCCGCGAACAATAGAGCGGACTCCACACGAAACCAGTGGTACATGCCACTTTTTTGCACCAGACCACGCACTGAAAAGACTGTAGGTTCGGCCAAGAGCAAGGAAGCTTTGGTCCCTCCTCCATGCTATGATACTCAGGCTCCCATGATTAGGAGTACGTCATCAGAAGTAAGGAGCAGACACACATGGCAGAGCAGGCGTCCCCACTGGTTATGTTTTACAAACAAGGGTGGGAGAACTATCAGCAAGCCCTTGTCGCAACCGTCGCACCGCTTTCATCTGAACAACTTTCCTTCCTTGTTGCGCCACACTACTTGTCGATTGGAGGGCTTCTCGCCCATATGATCGATGCGCGTGTCTCCTGGTTCTCGGGTTGGATGGAGGAAGAACACGCCGCAATGGCCCACTGGCGCGAAGGACGGAAAGCCGACGAGCCAGTCGTGCATGAGGCAGCAGAGTTAGTCGCTATATTTGAGAAGACCTGGGACGTGATATCTTCTGCTCTGGACCGTTGGACCTCCGCTGATCTGGAACAGCTTTTTTCACCGCCAGCCTATCTTCAAGAAGAAGAGCCACCGCACACACGACAATGGATTATCTGGCATGTCCTTGAACATGAGATTCACCACGGAGGCGAGCTTTCCCTGGCCCTGGGGACCTATGGTCTGGAAAGTTTCTATACCTGGTGAGTCTCAAAGGGTCCCTTGCCTGGCCTTCAATAGCTCCACAACTTGGAGTAAATGTACCTTGCCTGTTCGAAGGCAACTGGAATGGCCTGCCAGGGGCTTTGTTACGCTAGAGAATGCGCAAGAAGAGTGCTATACTAAACGACGGGAAGGAGCGAGAACACCAGATGGAAAAAGCACAACAAATAGAGCAAGTCATCGCCTGCACAAAGCTTACCAAAAAGTACGAAAGCGGCATGACCGCGCTGCGTGAACTAAGCTTGACTATAGAGTCTGGGATGAGCTTTGGGCTACTGGGCGAGAACGGCGCAGGCAAATCGACCCTGGTGCGGCTGATTATGGGATTTATCCTGCCGACGCGGGGGGAGTTGAGAGTACTGGGCGAACGCAAGGTCAGCCGTGCCCACCCACGGATCGGCTATCTGCACGAGCGACCATACGTCGAACTCCGTTTCACGGGTCGCGCATACCTGAGCTACATGGCCCAGCTCTCCGATCTGTGGGGAGAAAAGGCCAGCAAACGCATCGACGAAGTATTGGGGATGGTTGAACTGACCAGTGCAGCCGGACAGAAACTCGGCTCGTACTCCAAAGGGATGTTACAGCGCCTGTGTATCGCCCAGGCCCTGCTGAACGATCCCGAATTTCTGATTTTAGACGAGCCAACCGCAGGCCTTGATCCATACAGTCAATGGCAGATGCGCCAGATCATCGGCGCACTGCGCTCGCGGGGCAAGACCCTCTTGATCTGCTCGCACTACCTGGCCGAGATCGAGACACTCTGCGACACCGTAGGCATCCTGCAACATGGCAGCTTGATCCAGCAGGGAGCGGTCCAGGAGTTGATCCACAGTCAGAACGCGGTCGAGATCATACTGCGCGAAGGAGAGAACGCCGCCGAGCTAGTTAACAAGCTGGCGCTCCAAGACTACCTAGTTGAGACAAAAGAGAACCTACTCAAGATCCAGGCCGAACACCAGCAGAAAGTGCTGGCCGCGCTGGTCCAGGCAGAGGTACCTATTCAAGCACTCAACCCCGTGAGCCGCACATTGGAGGAAGTCTATATTCAGACCACGAGGCCGGGCATCGAGAGTCGGGTGCTAGTCAACGCACTGCGCTCCGAATCGGCCTTCCCGTCAAACGGACTCAATTGAGTGAGAGCGTCTATTTAGAAAATTTGGACAAGGAAGTGATAGATGCAAAACGCAACCCTGACGAAAAGAGCGCCGGCCAGAGCGAGTCTATTGCGCTCGCCGGACCTCACAGTGGCGCGTCTGACCCTGGCCAGCTACCTACGTAGCGGATGGATGTGGGGAGAGTTCGCGCTGGTCATCGCCTGCTTCGCCATCCTCTATTTCCCCTACACGACAAAGGCCGCGTCTTTCAACGGTCTCTCGCAGTTCAGCCTGGGAGCCATCGCAGTACTTGGACCCACGGTCATGGTGCGCCAGGCCACCAGCGCACGCACCTACCTGCTTCTGGCGCGTCTGACCTCACGCGCCGCCTATAGTCGAGGCCTGATGTTGGCCGCCGCCGCGCTGCGTATCCCGCTCTACCTGCTCTTCCTCATCCTCGTACTTGTCGCGCAGCGTCTGAACGACCCGACCCCTGCGGCACTCTTCTGGGGCGCGATCGGCATTCTAGCCAACACCATCCTGATCGCCTGCCTGACCGTCAGTCTATGTACACCGATAGCCACGCGCCTGACGCGAATCTGGTTTCTCGCGTGGCTGGCGTTAATGCTCTTTTCCTTCAGACCACTGATCGCGCTGCCTGACTGGTTGGGGGCAGTACTCAGTCTCAGCCAGCTCCCGATCTGGCCACTGGGTGAATGCTACACCTTCAGCGTTGCAGGAAGCTTTGAGCCATTAGACCTTATAGGGCTGCTGCTGATCGCCGTCTATTGCGTGCTGATCGCCTGGGCTGCCGGTGCAGCACTTGAGAGACGTGAACTGATCCTCCATTAGCAAAGAGAAACCAGGGCAGCGAAGAGAACCATGCAAGAAGAGCCGACCAATGCAGAAACGATCGCAGCCTGGGAGCACTATCCCCAGGAACTCATTGAAGGATTTGGCAAAGAAAGAGACTTCACACGCCAATACCTGCTCAGTTGAGCATCCCCTGCGCAAATCAGATATACCAAGTGAACGCGACCAGCACTGAGAAGACCACCGCCAGTGCTGGTCGCGTTCACTCAACTGCTCTAAGGGAAAAGAACCAGCATCTCAACTCCAACGAACTGAGATGGATAGCTCTGGAGGATTTCCTCTGGCGACGATAGTTGTATATACTATCCTCCTCGCATACTGGTCAGAGAGATTACATAGCATCCGCTCGGTTGCTGCTCAAAAAGTTGCGTGTTCGGCTCGACAATAACCGTGAAGATCTCGCCGAGAAGACCATGAAGTTGCGCCTTTGGTCCCTGAACGAGCATGCTAGGAAATATGGCTGGAATGAAGTAAATGGGAAGGCATATATATAACATTTTGACTGTTACAGTTCTACTGTGATGTCTTATAGCTTCTTTCACATAAAAACAGATCGATTGAGAGAGCCAGTGAAGCGGATGAAAGGAGAGGTGATCGTAACAGTTGCGCTGTCACGATCACCTCTCTTATTTAGTTGAAAAATGTCCAATGCGAGATTGTACAGGCTGCACTTTCATCGGTGACGCGCTCTAAATCCCTGCTGATTTAGCTGCTATGCGACACTTTGACTGTTACAGTTCTACTGTTTCATAGTATCAATAGTTTTGCGTACAACTTCGACGAAATCTGCCTTGAGGCTGGCCCCGCCGACCAGTGCACCATCGATATCGGGGTGGGAGATAAACTCGCCGATATTTGCGCCAGTGACGCTACCGCCGTAGAGGATGCGTAGGGCCTGGGCAGCGTTCTCGCCGTAGCGTGAGCTATAGAGTTCGCGGATCAGATGGATCACCTTGCCCGCGCCTTCGGCGGTTGCAGCCTTGCCAGTGCCGATGGCCCAGATAGGCTCGTAGGCAATCACCAGATCGCTCGCCTGGTCGGCGGGCAGATCGGCCAGACTCAGTGCAACCTGCGAACGGATAACCTCTTCCGTCTGACCAGCCTCGTACTGAGCGAGTTGCTCACCCACACAGACGATCGGACGCAGATTGTGGCGGAGAGCGGCCAGAGTTTTTTTATTGACCAATTCATCGGTCTCGCCAAAGAGCGTGCGGCGTTCGGAGTGACCGAGGATAACCGTCGTAGCCAGTTCGCGTACCATCGCAGGAGAGATCTCGCCAGTGAAGGCCCCCTTCTCTTCAAAGTACATATTTTGCGCACCGAGTTCCACATGCCTGAAGAGGTGAGCGTCGAGCACCTCGCTCACCGCCATCAACGAGACGTGCGGTGGACAGAGGATCGAGAGGACATAGGGATAGCGATTGACCAGCGCCCCGAGTTCAGAGATGATTTCGACGGTGAACTCGGCGGCCTGGCGCGGACCCAGATTCATCTTCCAGTTGCCCGCGATAATCGCATCGCGCATTGGTACACTCATGAGCGTTTATCCTGTAAAGCTGCCACGCCTGGCAGAACGCGTCCCTCCAGGAACTCCAGCGAAGCGCCGCCGCCAGTAGAGACGTGAGTCATTTTAGCCGCCGCGCTAGCCTTTTCGACCGCCGCCGCAGAATCGCCACCGCCGATAATCGTCGTTGCGCCCTCCAGAGTGCGAGTGGCAAGGATCTCGATCATCGCTTCGGTGCCTTTCGCAAAGGCGGGCATCTCAGCGACCCCCAGAGTGCCATTCCAGATGATCGTGCGAGCATCGTTTAAAGCATCGCGGAAGCTGTCCACTGCGGCTGGACCGATATCGAGAATGCGCCAGCCGTTGGGGACCTCGTGGCTACTGACAACTTTATGCACCGCGTCGGCGGCAAAGCGGTCGGCAATCACCACATCCACCGGCAACAAAAAGGTAATGCCACGCTGACGAGCTTTATTCAACAGATCGCGAGCGACCTCCAGCTTACTTTCTTCAAAGAGCGAATCGCCGATTTCGTAGCCCTCAGCGCGTAGAAACGTATTAGCCATCCCGCCGCCGATCAAGATACTATCGACCAGACTAATCAGGCGTTCCAGCACAGTGATCTTATCCGAGACCTTCGCCCCGCCGACAATCGCCACAAAGGGTCGCTCAGGATTCTCAAGAGTCGAACCCAGAAAATTGATCTCCTTCTCCATCAAGAAACCCGCGGCACCTGGAAGATAGTCAGTCACCCCTGCCGTCGAAGCGTGCGCTCGGTGGGCAGTGCCAAAAGCATCGTTGACGTAGAGATCGCCCAGCGAGGCAAGCTGGCGGGCAAAGTCTTCATGGTTTTTCTCTTCCTCGCGATGGAAGCGCAGATTCTCAAGCAGCAAGACCTGGCCGGGTTGCAGCGCACTGACCAGGGCCTCGACTTCTGGACCGACCGCAGAGGGAGCCAGTTCCACAGGCAGAGCTAGCAATTCAGAGAGCCGACGAGCTATCGGGGTCAGGCGTAACTTCTCGACCACCTGCCCATCGGGTCGACCGAGGTGAGACATCAAAATGACCGCCGCGCCGTTTTGCAGCAAAGACTGAATAGTAGGTAGCGCGGCGCGGATGCGTGTATCGTCGGTAATATTACGTGCAGTATCCAGGGGTACATTGAAATCGACGCGTACCAGCACCCGTTTCCCTGCAACATCTATATCGCGGATAGTTTGTTTATTCATTAGATCTCCTACGAGTAATATCAGTAGTAAGGCATGGAAAGAAGTGAGTACGCCGTTGTACTCAGAATTGCACGCCAGCCAGGTGAGTGAAAGCGTATGAGAGGATCAGCGTGCCAGCGAGGCAAACAGTATAGTACGCCTACAAAGTAGCAGACCGCACAAGACGACTTGCGTCCTGGCGGCGTACCCGGCTGTCTTGTCGAATTGGATCATAAGCGCGAACAATGCAGCCGGGGACCAGGGGTGACTAGAAACCTTTTTTGGCGATGAAAGCGGCGAGATCCGCCACGCGGCAGGAGTAGCCCCATTCATTGTCGTACCAGGCAACTACTTTGACCATCCTATTGCCCAGGACCTGGGTAGTAAGACCATCGACGATAGACGAGTGGGTATCGCCACGGAAATCGGACGAGACCAGTGGCTCCTCGGTATAATCGAGAATACCATTGAGTGAGCCAGCAGCGGCGGCCTTAAAGGCATCGTTAATGGCGGCCCTGTTCGTATCTTTGCTTACAGTTGCGACAAAATCGACTATCGAGACCGTAAGATTAGGCACGCGCAGCGACATTCCATCGAAGCGACCCTTCAGTTCAGGGATAACCAGAGTAACGGCTTTAGCGGCCCCGCTAGTAGTAGGAATGATATTGACAGCGGCAGCGCGGGCGCGGCGCAAATCGGGGTGTACCTGGTCTTGAATGCGCTGGTCATTGGTATACGCGTGGATCGTATTCATCAGTCCGTACTCAATGCCAAAGGTATCGTTGAGGACTTTGGCAACGGGAGCCAGACAGTTGGTAGTACACGAAGCGTTGGAAATAATATTGTGTTCGGCTGGATCGTAGACCTGCTCATTGACGCCTAGAACGATGGTCAGATCTTCGCCCTTAGCGGGAGCAGAGATGATCACCTTTTTTGCGCCGCCGTTCTTTATATGAACGCCGGCCTTATCGGCATCGGTAAAGAAGCCAGTCGACTCAATGACAATATCGATGCCCATATCGGCCCAGCGAATCTGGCTGGGGTCGCGCTGAGCGATCACCTTAATCTCATGGCCATTCACAATCAGCGAATCGGGAGTCGCTTCGACCTCGCCGGGGAAGCGGCCATACGTAGAGTCATATTTGAGCAGATGAGCATTCGTTTTGGTGTCAGTCAGATCGTTGATCGCCACGACCTCAAGTTCATGACTGTGGCGCTCAAGGATCGCCTTCATCGATTGGCGTCCGATACGCCCAAAGCCATTAATGCCTACACGAGTTACCATAAGGTCAAATTCTCCTTGTACACGTTGATAGCCAGAGGGAAACCCTAC
The DNA here is from genome assembly GCA_034437695.1 of Ktedonobacteraceae bacterium. Taxonomy (GTDB): domain Bacteria; phylum Chloroflexota; class Ktedonobacteria; order Ktedonobacterales; family Ktedonobacteraceae; genus Paraktedonobacter. Next base: position 2,938 of record DAOTTJ010000409.1, on the reverse strand, counting down.
TGGTAGTCCAAAGTCGAAGTTTGATTTGGGAGGAAAGCCTGCCTCAACAAACCACATTTCAGGGCAATGTTTCACGTGAAACATCGAGGTCAAAGGGTTGCCATCGTGTGATACAGACAGGCCCAGGCGATACGCTCAGACGCATCTGAAAGCATGCCGATTTGCCCTTTAAAGAGTATCATTTCTCCTCGGGGAGGTCAAGCACATTGCTATGTCCGGCAGGAATGTTGTAGCCAGGGGTAGTTGGAGGTGATAAGATGAAAACGATGAGACATTGAGAGGAGAAAGCATGACATTTGATTTTGCTAGCCTGGGTAAGCCGACGCTTAACAGAAAGCCACTCTTCGCCAGCAACGGAGTAGTGGCCACGAGTCAACACCTGGCATCGCAGGCTGGACTGACCGCCTTGAAGCGCGGCGGAAACGCAGTCGATGCCGCGCTGGCAGCAGCGATAACTCTGACCGTCGTCGAACCTACCTCGTGTGGTATCGGCGGCGACCTCTTCGCGATAGTCTGGGATGGAGAGAAGCTCCATGCCTTAAATGGATCGGGACGAGCGCCAGCCGGACTGACTCGCGCCGAGGTCAGCAAACGCGGATATACAGAGATGCCCGATACTGGCTGGTGTACGGTCACGGTGCCGGGTGTGCCAGCGGCGTGGCACGACCTGCATCAGCGCTTTGGCACATTGCCCTTTGAGACGCTATTTGCATCGGCGTTGCTCTATGCCGAACAGGGCTATCCGATCTCGCCAACCGTCTATTGGGGCTGGCGCTGGTGTGTAGAAGTTGTCCATAGCGAATTGCAGGGCGCAGAGTACAGCGGATTCGGCGAAGTCTTTGCGCCGGACGGGCGAGTACCGCACATTGGCGAGATGTGGCACAGTGCCGACATGGCGCAGACCCTGCGTCTGCTCGCCGCGAGCGGTGGACAAGATTTCTATACAGGCGAGACAGCCAGGAAGCTGGCGGCATTTTCTGCACAGACCGGAGGCGTGCTGACGTTAGCCGATCTTGCAGCTCACAATAGCACATGGGTAGAGCCGATCAGCACCAGTTATCGCGGCTACGACGTATGGGAGTTACCGCCGAATGGTCAAGGCTTAACTGTTTTGATCGCGCTCAACATTCTGGAAGGCTTTGAGCTGGGGAACTACCCACGCGAGTCGACCGAGAGCTATCACCTGCAAATTGAGGCCATCAAGCTAGCTTTCGCCGAGACGCAGAAATATGTCGCTGACCCTGAGCATGCGAGCGTACCAGTCAAAGAGCTGCTCTCTAAAGAATTTGCTGCCAGGCGGCGAAGCTTGATCGGCGAGCAGGCTCTGATGCCTGAGCCGGCTGAACAGTTGGACGGCGATACCGTCTATCTCTGTGCGGCAGACTCTGAGGGAATGATGGTGAGTCTGATCCAGTCGACGTACAACGGCTTTGGTTCGCACGTAGTTGTGCCTGGAACGGGATTCGCGCTTCAGAACCGGGGCGCTGGTTTCTCGCTTGATCCGATGCACCTGAATAGTTTGGAGCCGGGGAAGCGGCCATTTCACACGATCATCCCAGGATTTCTGACCCACCAGGGCGCAGCGATTGGTCCATTTGGCGTGATGGGGGGTCACATGCAGCCGCAGGGACACGTGCAGATGGTAGTCAACATGCTCGACTACGGCATGCATCCCCAGGCAAGTCTGGACGCGCCGCGCTGGTTTTGGGGAAACGAACGCTGGGTGCAGGTCGAACCAACGGTAGACACCGCGATAGTTGAAGCGCTCAGTCAGCGGGGCCACGAGATGAACGTCGACGACGAGATCGATTTTGTCGGACGTGGTCAGATCATCTGGCGGCTGCCCTCAGGAGTCTATGTGGCTGGCAGCGAGCCACGGGCAGATGGCAGCGCACTGGGCTATTAAAAGCGTTTGACGCGTGGAACCGTCGATGTTTCACGTGAAACACTTGAAGGATGTAGCGTCATGTTTACAGGTAAGAACGTTGTAGTCACGGGCGGTGGACGCGGGATCGGACGAGCACTGGCGTTGGCCTTTGCACAGCAGGGAGCGCACGTGCTCGTCCACTATGGACACGCCGAAGCGGCGGCCAGGGAGGTCGTGCAACAGATAGTCGACCTGGGCGGGCAGGCCGAAACGATGCGAGCAGACCTGCTGCGCCGCGAGGAAGTCGAAAGCTTTGTCGAAGAGGCAGGACAACGACTTGGCAAGATCGATGTCTGGATCAATAACGCGGGTGCAAGCGCGAATAGTGCTGAAGCGCAGGGACTGAGCGAAAGCGAACGCTTTGAGCGCATGCTCGCAGTAGACGTACTGGCGACTTGGATCTGTTGTCAGGGTACAGTCAGTTGGATGGGAGAAGAGGGCTGTATCATCAACCTGAGTTGGAATCACGCACTGGACGGAGCGCCAGGCTTTGTCAGTCAACTCTACGCAACCAGCAAAGGCGCAGTCATCTCAATGACGCGGAGCCTGGCCCAGACATACGCCCCACAGATACGGGTCAACTGCATAGCGCCTGGCTGGATCGAAAACGAGTGGGCGCAGAGTCGCAGCGAAGGATTCCGACAGAAGATCGCCCAGCAGATTCCAATGGCTCGCTGGGGAACAGCCAACGACATAGTCAACGCGGCACTCTTTCTTGCATCGCCGGGCGCATCGTTTATTACAGGTCAGGTGCTTGTGGTGGATGGCGGCGAAGTCATGCACTGATGTTTCACGTGAAACACTGCTGCTCGCTTGCCTCGATTTCAATGTTTCACGTGAAACACTGCTGCTCGCTTGCCTCGATTTCAATGTTTCACGTGAAACACTGCTGCTCGCTTGCCTCGATTTCAATGTTTCACATGAAACACTGCTGCTCGCTTGCCTCGATTTCAATGTTTCACATGAAACACTGCTGCTCGCTTGCTCCAATTTCGTCGTTTCACATGAAAC
>DAOTTJ010000408.1:0-8046 GCA_034437695.1 Ktedonobacteraceae bacterium | reverse complement strand
GGCCAGCGGGTCGTTGCCAACGCTAACAGATGAGTTCAACTGTGTGGGATAGTCGGTGATATTGGGGGATTCGGGCGCATATTGCGCGGGACTGCTGGGATTGTAGCCAGCATTGGTTGGTTGGTCGGCCTGAGATGGAATCATATAGGTATCCATCGTATTCCAGGCGCTCTGGAATGGAGTCCAGTTGCCGGTCAGATTGCCATAGGTGGCTTCCAACCAGATCCAGAAACTAAATGCTTCTGAAGTCGTCTCATGACCGTAGTCAGGTGCTTCGACCATCAGCGTTTCTACTGAATGATAGGGAATACCCTGAGGGCTGAAGTAGCCGTTGGCCGGATTTTTAATCTCGGCATACAGCGTCAGAAAGCGTTGTCCATATGTGGCTGGAGTCGTCGCGGGAGCCGCATGGGCTGCTGGGGTCTTTATCAGTCCCAGAAGTCCAGAGATCACAAGGGTAAATGCCAGGATTCCCAGTGACGATGCTTGAAAGATCCTTTTTCGAGTCACTCTAACCTCCTTGTTGTCGAATGCTTACATCCAGAAGATTCAGATAATCCTTATCTGTTTTTCTTTCTGGTTACGGTGTTACACCGTTTTGCATGCTATGGAAGAGCTACTTGCATTTCATCGATGAGACGCAAGGAGTTATCCATCTGCTTTCCCCCCCTTTCATAGCATAATATGCGTATTCTATGCACAATGCGCAGAAAAAAGGCCAGCGCCTCAAAAAGAGGCGCGGCCATGAGCAGAAGTACATACGGCAGCTTTGCCAGGCGTATCTGACCGTTTTGACATCCATATCGCAACGATGGACACCGTTTGACATCCATGTCAGAACGGTGAGTACGCTGTCGTCGATCCGCCGTATGTATCTCTCCCCTGCCCAAACCGCAGGGACGAACAGGAGGACATAGAACCGAGAGATCTGGGGCGAACTCGTCGCGGCAACTTCCCTATCGCCGCGGCGGTCCCCCATAAACCTTCCTGAGCGTATGTCATCCTCTCCTGTTCAGACTGCAAGGAAGAGTAGAAGTCATGCGAGCTGACCTGAGGTAAGCACTTTTGTTGCGACATCCCTGCCGCAACTTCATGCGTTGCCTGACCGTCAGGCTGTATCTCTTTCTCTTTGGTCGACGCAGGGAAGAAAAAGTATCTAAAGCCCCGATCCACAGGATGCTTTGCCGCTGTGACATCCCTATCACCGCACCAAGCAGTCCTATGTCAGCAAGCTCTGTCGCCTTTTTCAAGCGCCGCTCAAACCAGAAACACATACACCTGTTTTGTTGAGTGTGTGCCGTCGCTATGACATCCCTATCAACAGCGGGGAGACTCATTTGCCAGTCAGCTATAGACATGGTTCCTCTACTCAAATAAGGGAAGAAAGTTCGTAAACGATACCGTGATCGATCACGTTACCGTTTACGAACGGGAACAAGTAATGGTAAGATACTTAATGAACTGGTTTGTACGTATTGTAGCTAATCATAGTTTAGCGTACAAGGACATCCACTAGACAGACTGTGGACAGGTATTAGCAAGCAATACAGAAAACCATTGTGACACTCCAAGGCGTCGATCCCAATTAAGAGTTTGTGAGCATGGCGCTACAAAGTCAGTTGTTACAATGAGGTCACTGGAGGACACAGCATGACACCGAATCGTCGTTTGAAACAGGCACGCGAATTGAGAGGTTGGTCCCAGGCCAAGGTTGCTGAACGGATTGGCACCGATGCAACTACCGTTAGCCGTTGGGAACGGGGACTTTTCCTGCCTACTCCCTATTTTCGCGAAAAACTGTGCGCCCTTTTCGACAAAAATGCAGAAGAGCTGGGGTTGCTGGAAACGTCTCAGTTGCCAGAACTCGAGCACAAAGATTCTACTCCACAGTTATCGTCCGTTCGTTCGTCTGATCTTGCGCATGGGCAATGGGGAGGCGATGAAGAACTGTATGCTGAGGCTACTGTTTCGCTTGCCCCCCCTTCCTGGCCCAAACGCACCGATACATTTACCTATATTCTCCATAGCGCCGCGCACGATCAACAGGCTCACATGTTATGGGAAGATGCGTACGTGCGTGCTTTGCGTGGACAGCGCACCGAGGCGCAGCGTCTGGGCGAAGCCAGTATGAGTGCTTTTGAGCATATAGGTCATAACAATGCCGGTGCTATACGCGAATGGCTCGATCAACGTGAACTGGTCGCGGCCCAACCAGCGACTACATCTCCATCTTCGCTCCCATTACCTATGTTGACCGAGCAGCGAAAACGGCCGGCCAGACGCATCGTCCGCCGTCGTGGAACTGGTATTGCGCTTATTCTTTTGCTGCTCCTGGTGGTTATTGTCGCAGGTGTTTCATTTAATCAACTCTATACTACAGTGCAGGCATCACAGACGCTTGTGCGCGTGCTCACGGCGACGCCCCGCCTGCCTCATTTAACGCCTACTTTTCAGACAGGGGTAAGCCTGCCAGCCGCCCTGGCCGGAAACGTCACGCCTACTTCGCAGGCTGCGCCGTCTGCGACCCTAACGATAACCACCTCGACAAGTCCTGGCAAAGCCACGCCTGCTACAAGTTCGTCGTTAAATGCGACGGTTACTCCTGGCAACTTAAATCCTCAGACATGTGTTGCAGAGACCTCTGACTACCGTTGTACGGTGACCCTTATGCTCTTTAGCTCTGCAAACGGTGGGACATTTCACTGGAGCGCCAGTAGCACCAATGGACAGGTCCACATTCTTTCCCCAACTACTGGAACTGGTTCGACTGGACAGTTTGTCCAGGTCATCATGTATCTGGTGAGTTCCCAGGGACAAAAAGGCCAGATCGTGTTTCAGTTTAGCATTTCTACCAATCAACCTGTGACTACCAGTTCTATTAGCTGGCAAGATTGATGGCAATCTCTCGCTGCTTCTCCGGTTTAAGCCTGCTTCTGGTTGTAAGCCGGAGAACAGATAGAGAGTGTATGCGGGTTACTCTGATGCGATTGTTTGCTACCTGCCTGTTAACTGTCTAGTGTCTGTTCTTGTCCTTCACCGACGCCTCGGGTATAGTAATCTCAGGTCTATATAGCTCTCTAGAGTTTGAAAGGAGAAACCGGGCGTTTTCGCTATTTAATCCCCTGAAATTGACTGTTCAATATCCGTACATAGTTGTGCTAAGATATGTGATTACATGTTGCGCGACGCGACAATAATCTGTATCTTCTTCTCTAGGCTCTGAAAGGAAGCAGAGTATATGATAGCTGTAAACGCGCTCTGTGCTATAGCATGGAAGGGACGTTTCAAAATAGCATCGGCATGTAGCCTGATCCTCCTGGCGCTCGCATTTCTGATGGGTCCTTTTCAGACCGCAGGCGTACACGCCGCTTCGCTTGCTCCTAAAGCTGCAACCTTTAATTATGGTACAGCTTTGCAGGATGCTATCTACTTCTATGAAGAGCAGAGTTCGGGTCCTAAGCCTTCCTGGAACCGTGTTCCCTGGATTGGTGACTCTGCTATGACGGATGGATCGGATGTCGGTCTCGATCTGACCGGAGGTTGGTATGACGCGGGCGATCACGTCAAATTTGGTCTGCCTATGGCCTATTCGGTGACGATGCTCGACTGGGGTTTGATTCAATACAAAAATGCCTATGTTCAGGATGGACAATATCAATATCTCCTGAATAACATTAAGTGGGCGACCGACTACTTTGTGAAAGCCAATCCCTCGCCGGATGTGCTCTATGGGCAGGTAGGCGACCCCAATACCGACCACGCTTTTTGGGGTCCGGCTGAAGTTATGCAGCAAGTGATGACGCGTCCATCCTATGCGATTACTGCGAGTTGTCCGGGTTCAGATCTAGCTGGTGAGACAGCTGCGGCGCTTGCCTCGGCCTCGATGGTCTTCTCCGCCAGCAATCCAACCTATGCTGCGACTCTGCTTACGCATGCTGAAAATCTCTATACTTTTGCAGACACGTATCGCGGCAAATACGATGCCTGTATTACCGCTGCCAGTAGCTTTTATACCTCATACAGTGGCTACAACGATGAGCTGGTCTGGGGTGCTCTCTGGCTGTATCTGGCTACCAACAATGCCAGTTACCTGACCAAAGCCGAGAACTACTATGCCAACCTGAGCGATCAATCGCAGACGACCACCAAGTCCTATCAGTGGACAATCAGTTGGGACGATGTCTCGTATGGTTGCTATATTCTGCTCGCTGAAATCACCGGTCAGCAGCAATATAAAGACGACTCCCAGCGTTTCCTCGACTGGTGGACGATTGGTGTTAATGGCTCGGAGGTTGCCTATTCTCCGGGAGGTGAGGCGTTTCTAAGCGCCTGGGGATCCTTGCGTTACGCGACCAATACAGCTTTCCTGGCTCTCGTTTACGCGGGTTATATAGGATCGAGCGATCCAGCCTACGCTCGTTATCACAGTTTTGCTGTCCAGCAGATCAACTACGTTCTGGGGGCAAATCCGCGCAACTGTAGCTATATGGTTGGCTTTGGCTCGTGTTATCCACAGACGCCTCATCATCGCGAGGCGCATGACTCGTATACGAATAGCATCACCGACCCGACAGCCGAGCGCCATATCCTTTACGGAGCGGTGGTTGGTGGCCCCAGCTCGGCAGACGATACCTTCACCGATAATCGTCAGGATTATCAGACGAATGAGCCTGCTGATGACTACAATGCGGCCCTGACCGGTGGTCTGGCTGCTCTCTATCAGGAATACGGTGGCAGTCCTACCAGTACGTTCCAGGATAAAGCTCCCGACGACGATCAGTACTATGTGACCGCCGCCGTGAATGCTTCGGGAACAAATTTCACCGAAATCAAGGCGCAATTTATCAACAAGAGTGGCTGGCCGGCGACCGTGAAAACCAACCTCTCGCTGAACTACTACTTCACCCTGGAGCCAGGAGTCACGCCTTCGATGCTGACTCTGAATATGAACTATACCGAATGTGGCAATCAGTTGACCGGTCCGTTCCAATATTCGGGCAACATCTACTACGTCAATGTCAGTTGTTCAGGGGTCGCAATCTATCCTGGTGGACAGAGTGACTATCAAAAACAGGTACAGTTTCGCATTACCAGTTCGGGAGCGTGGGACCCCACAAACGACTGGTCTTATCAGGGCGTAGCCACTCCCGCAGGCGCGACCCCCGTTAAGGTGAGCAACATTGTTCTGCTTGATGGAAAAACTGTCATCTGGGGAACTCCACCAAGTGGCACAGGTACAACCCCGACACCCGGTACGACGCCGACACCTGGGGTAACCCCGACGGCAACGCCGACACCTGGCACGACGCCGACAGCGACGCCTACCCCGCGAGTGACGCCGACACCTGGCACGACGCCGACGGCAACGCCTACCCCGCGAGTGACGCCGACGCCTGGGGTGACGCCAACAGCAACGCCTACCCCGCGAGTGACGCCGACACCTGGCACGACGCCAACAGCAACACCGACGCCATCGTCTGGTGCAAGCTGTAAGGTGCATTATGCTATCGTCAGTCAGTGGTCTGGAGGCTTCACCGGATCTCTCACCCTGACTAATACCGGAACTACAACGATTAATGGCTGGAGCTTGCAATTCTCGTTTGCCAATGGACAGACGATAACCCAGGGGTGGAGCGCAGGCTTCGCTCAGACTGGGAGTGCGGTCACGGTGACTAATCTCTCGTACAATGGAACGATTGCCCCTGGCACAACCTTGAATTCAACGCCGGGCTTTAATGCGGCCTGGAGTGGGACGAATGCGGTGCCAACCGCTTTTACCCTTAATGGTTCACCCTGTACAGTGGTCTGAGTTCTGTCTTTTGACATTGGTGCGACCTTTTCATGAAAGGTCGCACTGATAGAGATCGCACGAGAGAAGCATCCTGGTGAGTGTCCAACGAGAAGATTGGATCACCAGGATGCTTCTCTCTATGTGGCAAGAAAGTAGTGTATCTCTAGCGGCTAATAACCCGGACCAACCGTAAAGTAGCCGGTGTTGTACGGACAGAAATTCGTGCTTGAACTGCAATAATTCCCATTGAGGTAGTTGCCATCGCTTCTTTTCTGAACCGTCCCTGATAGGAACAACGGCGTTTTACCTGGCTGCTGCACAAAAATGGAGAAGTTCCCCTGCTTGTCGACCGTGCCAGTGAGCGTGCTTACTTTGCGCGTTTGCGTGTAGGTAAGTGCGCCTTGTAGAGCGCCGCTGCCGTTTGTCTGTACGATTGCGATAGTGATGGGGATATACTTATTTCCGGCGGCCTGGTCCGTCATTGAGCCGTTGTAGTGATCGGCGATATAAAGGCCGGGAGGTGGCGTTGGCGATGGGGCAAGCGTCGGCGTGATGGATGGTGGCACTGCCGTCGCCGTCTTGACACCAGTGATGCCCCCGATATTGGCGACGGGCGTGGCTTTGGGCTGATGTCCATTCAAGTAATAAATAGAGCCGCCGGCCAACAATGCTACCAGGACCACGCCCAGGATAATACTCAGCACAAGCACAAGCGGCGAGCGTTTTTTTGTTGTTCGCTCAATCAGCGGTGGATCGATACTGAGGGTTGGAAGATTGTGTTCTGACTGTGCTCTTTCAATGCTCTGCGATGCACGTACCTGCGAGCTGGCTTGAGACGGCGCACCGGTATCACCCAGAACGAGCTGGTTGGAGAATGGTGCGAACATTGCTGGCGTTGGGCGTAGATCGTCGGCGGGTGTCTCTTTGGGTTCGCTGATCTGTGTCTCGCCAGAGAGTTCAGTCTCAGTGTGGGAAGTCGTATCGCGCTCATCCCTGGCCAGTGTGACCATCTGACTGAAATTACCGCTCTCGACCGGCTGGCTACCCGAACTAACCTTTGGCGTATCGCTCGCAACTGGGTTACCGCTGGGACTGCCAGTGGATTCGGCTACTATTATAGCGTCCTGCGGGAGTGCATTGACAGTTTCGCTAAAAGCATTAGCAAAATCCACAATAGAGGGAAAACGATCTTCGGGTTTCTTGGTCAGCGCACGCAGCAGAACCGCGTCAATTGTAGGCGGGAGCCGAGGATTAAACGAACTGGGCGGGGGTGGCTCGACCGCGAAATGTCGATACATCAGTTGTTCCATACTACCTACGAAGGGAGGGCGACCGGCCAGCATTTCATAGGTCATAATGGCCAGGGCATACTGATCGGTCTCTGGAACCGGTGAACCGCTCCATTGCTCGGGAGCCATCGAAGTAGGAGTACCGCGAATCGTGCGGCTGGAGCTAGAGACGGTGGTAAAGCTGCGAGCAATGCCAAAGTCTGCCAGCAACAATGTCGGGCGGTTGGAAGATTTGCGATTGCCGCGTAACAGGAAGTTAGAAGGTTTGACATCCAGGTGAATGACCTGTTGATCGTGTGCATATTGCAGCGCTTCTGCGGCCTGTTCGATCAGATGTGCGATATCGGCAGGCGTAAGTTTATTTGTGGTGCTATTGCGCTGTTTAACCCAGCCAGCCATCGATCCATCGGCGCAGAAAGGCATGACCATATAAGTAATCGTCAGCTCGTCTAAGATCTCTTCGCCAAAGTCGTAGAGCGGCAAAATATTGGGATGCTCAAGCGCTGCAATGGCTTTTGCCTCGCGCTGGAAGAGCCGGGTCGCTTCTCCGTTTTTCTCTTGATCGACATAAGCGCTACTCTCAGAGCGAATCACTTTGATTGCTACTTGTCTATTTACGCGAGTATCTTCCATCAGATGGACTTCGCCCATCCCGCCGCTACCTAGCAAGCGCAGACGCCGGTAGCGGCCATTTTGTAGCTCTTCTAGTGCCATAGTTGTTCCTCGCTTGCGATTTCCATCGCTCGCTTCTATTTGCAGTCGTAAAAGAGGCGTTGATTCTCTCTATTTTGTGTAATTCTAGAGGGTAATCGTACCCACCAGACTTCCGCTTCCTTGCCTCTTAATGTACGCTGAAGGGGTCTACCATGTCCTTTACAAATGCTTCAGAATTGCATTTGCATAGTACTATACTATACGTTTTCTATGGCTCGGTGCAAATTGTCTATCTGCTAGTACAGGGCTATT
>DAOTTJ010000407.1:0-20896 GCA_034437695.1 Ktedonobacteraceae bacterium | reverse complement strand
CGATCTTCGAGAACAGGTAGGGGACGATGCCCAGGTTGACCGTCCGTTCGCGCCGATAGATCGGGTCTTCTTTGACGATTTCACGCGCTCCATTGATACAACCAAACATGACTGCCGCAAAGGCCATGATGAACAGGGTCGTCTGCGCATCGGCCCCGGAGGCCGGTTTGATAAACGATTGGACGACGGTATTAACGTCACCATTGGCGCGGCTGAGCATTGTCTGGGCGCGTGGATTGTTGGTTTTGAGAAAGTTCACGACGTTCTGGCAGTCGCTCGCTCCATTGTTTCCTGCTAAGAAGACGGTGCGTGAGATACCCACCGAGGCATAGGTCGACTGTGGACAGGTAACTACACTGCTTGCCGCAAAGGCTCCGCTCGCTGTCATCAGGTAGAGGATGGCCGCGATGATTGGAGCTTGCAAGAGTAAGATCAGCAGGTTGCCGGTGTCGTTTTTGAGCAGTTCTATATAACGGCGCGAGAGCAGTGAGAATTGCTGCCAGGGATTACCGCGTTTGGGCTGGATCACCTCATGCGCCTGTTGCGCCAGCGCGGCTGCTTTGCCTGCCCCTGCTGGTCCCTGGTTGAGCGGACCAACTATGTATCGCTGGTATTCTGGCGAGGCTTTAAAGCGGGCCTCGGCCTCTTCTGGAATCTTCAGATTCTGCGGGGATGGCTCCAGCGCACTATAGATTTCGGCAAAGTCGGTTTTGCCGAAATACGTCTTGGCCTCGTTTGGTGGACCAAAGTAGGCCAGATGTCCGCCACGCGCCAGAAAACAGATGTAGTCGCAAGAGTTGATATTGTTGGTCGCGTGCGTCACCAGGACGATCGTGTGTCCTTTGTCTGCGAGGTTACGCAACAACGTCATCATCTTGCGGTCCAGGCCAGGATCGAGACCCGACGTTGGTTCATCCAGGAAGAAGACGCTGGGGTTGGCCAGTAGCTCCAGGGCTATCGAGACGCGTTTGACTTGCCCGCCGGAGAGCCTGTTGACGAGTAGATGTCTGCGGTCGGCCAGTTCTACATCCTGCAAGACCTCTTCGATGCGCTCTTTGATCTGAGCTTTGGTCATATCACTCGGCAGACGCAGCTTGGCCGCGTAGTACAGTGCTCGCTCGACGGTCAGGTCGCGGTGGATGATGTCGCTCTGAGGCACATAACCAAGCTGGGTACTGAAGGCCGCCAGGTGGTGGTAGTAGTCCTTGCCGTTGTAGAGCACACTGCCGGTCTGCGCAGGCCGCAGGCCGTTTAAGGCATCCATGAGCGTCGATTTGCCTGCGCCCGAGCCGCCGACAAGCGCGACAAAGGTGCGCGGTGGAATAACTATTGAGATGTCGTTGAGCAAGACGACCTGTTTGGTCCCCAATTTTCTGAGTTGCAGTGCATCGATACGGATGCCGCCGCTCTCGTCGTGTTGGGTCAGTTCGTTGCCTGTAAAGGTAAGTCTAAATGGACCAATGCGAATTTCATCGCCTGGCGTGAGGTTGTGGGTGCCGATGCGGTGCGCGTTGACGTAGACGTGGTTGGTGCTGCTCAGGTCGACGATACGATAACCATTACCGTTGCGTTCCAGGCGGGCGTGGTGACCCGAGACCTGGGGGTGATCGAGCACAACTGTGTTGTCCGGGAGGCGACCGAGTGTAAGCACCGGAGCACCCAGCGGGATTGGTCGAATCTCGGGCAGGTGTTCCTGGGCTGCGCCGCTTCCATCGTTAAAACTCAATGTAACCAGCGTGCCGTGTTCGTCGCCGATACGGAAGATGTCGCCGCGCTCCAGAGGTTTGCGGAACTGCTGGTTGCCATCGATATGGCGGCCTTGATAGAGCAGGCCGTTGAGTGTTCTGCCACGCGAGGGGTGAGGATGCACCAGGACATACTGGTTGCCTTCGCGTACGATCTGCGCGTGAAAGCCAGAGACCACCAGCTCATTGACCACAACATCGTTCGAGGGTTCGCGCCCGATATTGATCACCGGCTTATTGAGGGGGATGGTTTGTCGATCCGCATGAATGTTAGTACTGACCTCGATCGAGGGAACGTTGCCGGGTCCGTTGTTGCCAGGTCCGCCGAGGATGCCCTGGGGGATACGCTGGGTACCGGGTGCAGGTTCAGTCGCCATACTATAGTACGGCGGAGCCTGGGGAGAAACCGGCGGTGGAGCGTAGGGAGCCTGTTGCGCATTGACTGGTGGCGGCATATTGCCACCCACCGGCACATTATTTGCTCGTGCGGGCTGTGCCACCTGGCCTGCGGGTACGTAGGGCGCAGGTTGGGGTACCGGAGCGGCGATCTGGAAAAGAAACGTTGTAGTGGTTCCCAACGCGATGGTATCGCGATCTCCAATTGGAGCCTGCTGTACATCGCGAGAGTTTACGGAAACAGTGTTTTGTGGAGCAATCTTCTCGATTTGCCATTGTGGACCATTCAGCACGAGCCGTGCATGGTGCCGCGAAACTCCTGGATCAGAGACGACGATATCGTTGCTCGTCTCGTCCCTGCCAATCGTCATAATAGGCTTACTAATTGGCAATGTACTGCCCGCCAATGGTCCGGTCAAGAATTTAAGCGAACCTAGTGCCGGGGACTTGTTTACCACATCCATATAAGAAGTCTCCTAAGACTGTTAAAAACACGAGCGGGATCGAGTTACCCTGGCAGGTTCCGCTCAGCCATAAATACGCGGCGCTAGTTGTGCCAGATTTCGCTAACAACCTGTTGGCTGTCAGAAATCTTGCGCCCCTCCAACCGACCATTGCTATTACTTTATGAACGAATGGACGGTCTTGATTTACGGCACAATTATACTGTAGTGGCTTCCATGTGGCAAGCAATCTTGCTTTCCACACCAGGGCTGGTGCAAAGTCCGCCCTGCCCGCCTGCTGCGGGTGAAAGAAGGAAAAAAGGTTTTTCGGGGACACTCCAATCCCCGGCAGGGACGCTGCGCTCCTTGCACCCTCGCTTTATTTTATTATCGGCAGAAATATGATATAATATAGTCCGAACACGCGTTCTTATTTTGCACTGCGGGCTAATGACAGCGCAACCTCTAGAGGAGACCTGGTTTCATGCCTATTCGTCAACTTGCGCCTGATGTGGCAGCCAAGATCGCTGCTGGGGAGGTGGTTGAACGCCCGGCCTCGGTGGTCAAGGAACTGATCGAGAATAGTATTGACGCTGGCGCTACTCAGATTCGTGTCGATCTGATGAATGGCGGGCTACAATTGATTCGGGTGAGCGATAACGGTTCGGGGATTCCTGTGACCGAGCTGGCGCTCGCTCTGGCGCGTCATGCTACTAGTAAGGTGACGAAGATCGACGATCTGGAGCAGATCCGCTCGTTGGGTTTTCGCGGCGAGGCTCTGGCAAGTATTGCTGCGGTCGCCGATGTGACTCTCCTCAGTCGCTACTGCGAGGCCGCGCAAGGTGCGCAGATCCATGCTGAGAACGGCGAGCTTTCGGCGGTGAGCGTGGCGGCTTCGCCCACAGGTACTTCGCTGACTGTACGCAATCTCTTCAGCTCTGTCCCAGCGCGTTTGAAGTTTCTCAAGAGTCGCAATACCGAGGTCAGTCATTGCCTGAACCTGCTTGAACAATATGCGCTGGCCTATCCGGGCATTCGTTTTAATGTTTCAAGCGAGGGGCGGCAGATCCTGGCCACACCCGGCGATGGACAACTGACCAGCGTGTTAATCGAGATCTATGGTCTGCAAGTGGCTGAGCAGATGGTGGCGATCAGTAGTCTGGATGGCCACGACGATGACGCGGAGCGTCCTGTGGTTACGGGCTATACCAGTCTGCCTGCCTGCTTTAAGAGTACGCGTCAGCATATGTCGTTTTTCGTCAATCACCGCTGGGTGCTCAGCCGTATGTTGAGCTATGCGGTTGAGGAGGCGTATCATTCGCTGCTGTTGAGCGGTCGCCATCCCATCGCTGTGGTGAATATTGCGATCGATCCGGCGCAGATCGATGTCAACGTTCATCCCGCCAAGACGGAGATTCGCTTTCTTAAAGAGCGGCGGGTGTATGCCGCCATTTTACGCGCAATTCGCGGCGCAGTTCTGGCCGAGGCGGTTGCGCCGGCCTGGGAAGGCGAGCGCACGTCGGTCTCTTATGCCCCAACTGCTGTGCCTGTCACGGACGATGCGCCCGAGGATGTTTCTGCGCTGTCTGCCGCTGTTACGCCTGTCGCCGATGAACTCCCAGAAGCTCTGCCTCAGGATAGTCCCTGGCTGACGGTGATAGAAGAAGAGACTGGCACGAAGCCCCCAATGCTCTCGCGCCTCTGGCAGGGCCACGTTAATCTGCGCGACCATACGACGACGCGCAGCAATGTGAGCACGTCCCCGTCCGCTGCACCTGAGCCGTCGCCTCCGGTTCCATCCGAACCGCTAGCCGAGCCAGCGGCAGTCGCGGTGGAGGTTAGCAAGCGACCTGTCTTCGCGCCGAGCGAGTCTGAGCTGTCTGCGGCGCAGTTGATGTCGGAGGGTCAGGGCCGTCTGCCTGCGTTGCGCGTGATCGGACAACTGGCGCAGAGCTATATCGTCACCGAGGGACCAGAGGGTCTTTATCTGGTCGATCAGCACGCTGCGCATGAGCGTATTCTGCTGGAGCGCATGGTTGCCGCTCTCCAGAACCGCAGTTCGCTCTCGCAGCTCCTCCTGACGCCGCTTGTTTTTAAGCTCGCACCTGCTGAGTTGAGCGCGATGGAAGACCACCACGCTCGCCTTGAGCACATCGGCTTTGAGCTGAATATAGATGACGCTCTGGTGACGGTGCGGGCGGTTCCGCAGGTGTTGGTCAAGCAGATCAATGCACGGTCGATCCAGGAGCTTTTGGCCGAGCTGACTATGCCTGATCGTCCAGGGTTTACGGAGACCTGGGAGGAGCACGCGCTGGCCAATGTGGCCTGCAAGGCCGCTATCAAGGCTAACTATTTTCTGACCAGCAGCGAGATGCGCGAGATGCTCAACCAGCTAGCGCAGACTCAGGCTCCGTATAGCTGCTGTCATGGTCGACCGACGACTATGCGTTTCAGTCTCTCGGCGCTGGAACGCGGATTTGGGAGGCGCTAGTGCTCGCAGATATCCTTACTTCTTCGGCTAGCTGGAACCAGGACCCACTGCTGACTTACTCCGTCCCGGAGGAGTTGCTGGATGAAATGCAGCCCGGCCAGCTTGTCGCGGTTCCTTATGGCGAACGTCTGGTCGAGGGGCTGGTCTGGCACCTGCGCGATGCTCCACCCGAGGATGAGTCTATCCGCCCAATCTCAACTTTACTTGACCCGCAGCCCGCGCTGTTGCCCCACCAGCGCGAGCTGGCGATGTGGATCGCTACCTACTATGTCACGCCGCTCGCTCAGGTCGCTTTGATGATGCTCCCTCCTGGTCTGATGCAACGCTCAAGGATCGTTTTACAGCTTATCAACAACGATGCGACCGCCAGACCCGCCGCGCCGACGCCACAGGCCGCGCCATTTACTCGTTTGCAGGCGCTGACCGGTCTGCTCCTGGCTGAGGGTTCGCTGGATGTCGAGCGCCTCAAGGCGATGCTGGGCGCGAAGAAGGCCCGCGAATTGCTCCGCGAGGCCCAGGAGAGCGGTCTAATCGAGAGCAGCGCTCGCCTGGATAAACCGCAGGCGCGTGCTCGCTTTAAGCGCGTGGTGCGCCTGGTGGCCGAAGTGGAGGCGCTGACGAGCTGGCGCGAGGACGCACGCCAACGTCTACAGCAAAGTCTGCCCGCTCAGGCCGAGACCTCGTTGGGCCTGGAAACGTCTGCGCGGCGTCCCTATCCAAAAAAAACTATCCTCGACACCTGGGCTATGCCCGCTGCGCCTGTTGCGCTCGATCTGTCGCCACGCAACCAGGCCGGTCTCCTCGCACAGCGACAGCTCGCCGCGCTCGATCTGCTTGAGCACGACCACCTCAGCTCGACCACAGGGTCTTACTGGACGCCGCATATGCTGTGCAAGGCCAGCAGCCTGACTCCCGCTCAGTTGCAGTCGCTGGTCCGCGCTGATCTGATCGAGATCGCCGAGATCGAGATCCAGCGCGATCCCTTGCTTGGTCGCCTGATTGCTCCCACGCAGCCCTTGCCGCTGACGCCTCTACAACGCGCCGCGCTCGATGAGATTCTGACGAGCGTGCGACCCGTGTTGCTGTATGGCGTGACCGGGAGCGGCAAGACTGAGGTCTATTTGCAGGCCCTGGAGGCGGTGATCGCTCGTGGCCAGCGCGGCATAGTGCTCGTCCCCGAGATAGCTCTAACCGCCCAGGCTATTCAGCGCTTCGCCGGTCGCTTCCCCGGCCGTGTCGCGATTATGCACGGCTCGCTGAGTATGGGCGAGCGCTACGACGAGTGGCGGCGCATTCGTGAGGGACGCGTCGATGTGGTGATTGGCTCGCGCACGGCTCTCTTTGCTCCCTTGCCCGACTTGGGTCTGATCATTCTCGACGAGGAGCATGAGCCGGCTTATAAGCAGGGCGACCGCACTCCCACGTATCACGCACGGAGCGCCGCGCTTGCGCTGAGCGAGATGCTGCATATTCCGCTTGTGCTCGGTAGCGCGACTCCCTCGATCGAGACCTATTTTCACGCCGCGTCCGACCGCTATCAACTCGTAAAGCTGCCGACGCGCATCGGCTCAAATCTACCGCCAGTCGAGATCATTGATCTGCGCGACGAACTGCACACTGGCAATACCAGTATTCTCAGTCGCCGTCTGCAAACTGCGATTGGCGAGGTGCTTGAGCGCAAGCAGCAGGCGATTCTCTATCTCAACCGCCGTGGAGCCGCTAGCTGTGTGCTCTGTCGCGAGTGTGGCTACGTGGCGACGTGCGAGCAGTGCGATATCCCGCTCACGTATCACGCCACCGAGCGCCTGCTGCTCTGCCATTATTGCAATAGCCAGCACCAGCCGCTGCATGCCTGTCCCCAGTGCCACGCGAGCGGCATTCGCTACTTTGGGCTTGGCACTGAAAAGGTTGAGCAGACTATCGAGCGCACCTTTCCGGGCGCACGTCTCCTGCGTTGGGACCGCGATACGGCGAAGACTCGCCGCGCCCACGAACAGTTGTTGGACCGCTTTGCCAACCGCGAGGCCGATATCCTGATTGGCACGCAGATGATCGCTAAAGGTCTGGATATTCCCGGCGTCACCCTGGTCGGGGTGATTTCAGCCGATATCGCCCTGATGATGCCCGATTTCGCCGCCTCTGAACGTGCTTTCACCTTGCTGACCCAGGTGGCCGGTCGCGCAGGTCGCGGGGTCGAGCCGGGTCATGTGATTATGCAGACCTTTAATCCTCAGCACTTTAGCATCGACACGGCCTCGCGTCACAGCTACGACGAATTTTATGCCGCCGAGATCGAGGTGCGCCGCCGCTACGGCTACCCCCCTTTCCGGCAGTTTATCAAGTTTACCTATAGCCACGAAAACCGGTTGCGTGCGCAGAATGAAGCGCTGCTTCTGCGCGAGAAGCTTGATCTCTGGATCGAGCGCCTCGGTCTGCAACGGGCCGATATTGTCGGTCCTGCGCCTGCGGTCATGGAGCGCCTGCAAGGCAAGTATCGCTGGCAGATGATCTTGCGCGGGTACGATGACCTCCATCCACTGCTGCGCGTGCTCAACGCCCCCGGCTGGCAGATCGATATCGACCCGGTCAGCATTCTGTGAGCTTTGCGCAGCAATCCAATAGAAATGCTCGGCGTGTGGAGCATGAAATAGCCCTGCCCAGAAAGCTCCACTGAACGGCTTCACCTACGCCTCTGGCTTTGCTTCAATGGGTTGGTTGATCTCCCAGAGGTTGCCTTCGGGATCGCAAAGTGTGCCGTGCGCATTCCCCAGGCCTGGTCGGTTGGGGGTCTGAGAAACGTAACTCCCCCGGCCAAAAGCTTCTCGTAGGCGGCGTCAACGTCCTCAACCTCAGCGGCCAACAGACCTCGTGGTCCTCCCTCGATCTTGATTTCATCTTCCTCTAAACCGATCAGGCTGGCGGCGGCTGAGGGATCAAGCAGAATAAAATAGATGCTTTGATCTGCCCTCATTCCAGGTACACACAGTAGCACGCCATCGATCGAAGCGGCACGTTGCGAGACTACACCTTGAGCCAGGTATCCCCCGGCGGAATAGCCAGCGAGCACGAAGCGTTGCGTTGGAATGACCGCGTCGATGAACGCCAGCATCGTTTCGATCATTTGATGACGGTCCACCGCAGGGGTGAGTCCGGTGCCGGGCAAGTCAGGGTAGAGACGCAACCAGCCGTCCCGCTGCGTGAAGAGGGGTTCAAGGTCAAATTTTCTTCCTAGAAAGTAGAGGTCAGTAGTCTTGCATGGTACAATAGCACCAGCGTAAACCTGATTTTAGAATAATTTGGAGAAGATCGAGTATGACTACCAGATCAACCGGGCGACCACGCCCGTTTGTTTTAATTATTATGGACGGTTGGGGCATCAATCCCCGCAAAGATGGCAATGCGATTGCTATGGCTCGTACCCCGAATCTGACGAAGCTGGCCAGTCAGTGGCCAAATACTGCGGTGCGTACGTCCGGGCTGGCGGTGGGACTACCGGAGGGGCAGATGGGTAATTCGGAGGTCGGTCATCAAAATATTGGTGCGGGGAAACGCGTTTTACAGGATTATACACGCGTGAGCGAGTCTATTCAAGACGGCAGCTTTTTTCGCAATCCTGCGCTGCTCAGTGCGATTGAGCATGTGAAAAAGCATGCTTCGCGTCTGCACCTGTGTGGCTTGCTGGGCAATGGCGGCGTGCATGCCCATGCCACGCACCTGGAAGCTCTGCTGCGCCTGGCCGAGATCCACGATATCAACGAGGTCTATATCCACGCGTTTACCGATGGTCGCGATTCTTCGCCGACCGGCGGGATCGAATTTATGCAGCACCTGCAAGCTCGCGCACATGAGATCAATCCCGATCATCCGGCCCGCGTTGCTACGGTTACTGGTCGCTACTATGCGATGGACCGCGACAACCGCTGGGAGCGCACCGGGAGCACCTATTTTGCGATGACGCGCGGTGAAGGTCAGCGTGCGCAGTCGGCCATCGACGCGATTCAAGATGCTTATACTCACAACGTCACCGACGAGTTTATCCTGCCAACCGTGATCGTTGAGGACGGTCAGCCGGTCGCGTGCGTGCGCGAGGGCGATGCGCTGATCCACTATAATTTCCGTCCCGACCGCGCTCGTCAGTTGACTAAAGCGTTTGTGATCGACGAACTCTCCCCACAGGCGACCGAGAAGTTTAAGCGCGGTCCACGTCTGGCCGATCTGCAATATGTGATGATGACCGAGTATGAAAGCGGTCTCGACGCTGCGGTGGCCTTTCGCGCCGACGAGGTGGAGATGCCGATCGCCCGTGTTATCTCTGAACACGCGCTCCGCCAGTTCCATACCGCTGAGACTGAGAAGTACGCCCACGTGACCTACTTTATCAATGGTCGCCGCGAGACTCCCTTTGGCGGTGAGGACCGCTATCTCGTTCCTTCACCTAAAGTTCCTACCTACGACCTCCAGCCCGAGATGAGCGCGGCAGGGATCACTGAGACCGCCGTCGAGCGTATTCGCAGCGGCGACTACGATTTCATAGTCATGAATTATGCCAACGCCGATATGGTCGGGCATACAGGGGTGATCGATGCCACTATCAAGGGCGTCGAGGCGGTTGACACGGGCGTCGGTAAGATCGTCGAGGCCACGCTGGCCCAGGGCGGCGCTCTGCTGATCACCGCCGACCACGGCAACGCCGAGCAACTGATCGACTATACAACCGGCAAACCCTTCACTGCTCATACAACCAACCCGGTCCCGCTTTATCTGGTTGGCGCACATCTGGCTCAGGCCCACCTGCGCAGCGACGGCATCCTGGCTGATGTCGCCCCTACGGTTCTCCAACTTCTGCATCTCGCTCAACCAGCCGATATGTCCGGGCATTCGCTCCTACTCCCATGACCCAAAAGTAATAGTTATCCACAAATTTCGATGAAATTTGTGGATAACTCATTTCAATTTGTGGAAAAATTGCCTGATTGCCCCTTTTAAGCCGCATAAACGCCCGATTTAGCCAATACGTTCTAATGATGCCAATGGTAACACCAACTGTGGACCATCCTCCACATGTACGCGTGCTGCCCGTACCCGTATACCTGAGGGAAAGGTCTGGCGGTAGGCAAACATATAGGTAATTTTACCTGCGACCCCTGCGTAGTGACCACTACATATGCGCACCAGCGCCCCGGTGCGCAGACTTGTCTCGGGAAACGGCACCTCCGGGGTGCTAGCTTTCTCAGCCTCGGGCAGAGAAATGGCCAGCTCTGGATACTTTCTGGCTCGTATCGAGGTCGCGCCTGTCAGGAGCGCCGAAATTCCCTGGTATCTGCTCAAAAGGTTGAGCGTCTGCCTCGGCATTGCGAGCGTTCCCAGCCCTTCTGTCAGCAAAATGGTCAATGGTGGCAGGTGGTTCAGGAACAAGGCCGGGTTTGCGCTGTTCAACAGCTCTATCAGGTCGGCGTGCAAGAAGTGCTCAAGGTCGCGGGCCAAAATGCTGCTGGCCACAATCCCGGCCAGCCCCGAGTAGAGCGCCTGGCGCAGCATGGCCAGGTTCAACGGACCAGGCACTACCAGGATTGCACCTGGTGGAATATAGGATTCACCCTGCATCGTGCCAGGAGCCTGCCACATGCTCAATGGACCCGTGACCTGCTTGCCAGTGCCTATCATACCCGAGACAATCGCTACCTGGCTCCCGATCACGACGCTGCCGCGCCGGGTGAGCGCTGTGACTGTGCCACGCAAGCCAGCGAGCAGAACCTCTCCCGGCCTTGCACGGCGCTCGTTTATGACTCCAGGCAAACCCTGGCTGGCGTTCGCTGGCAGCGAGAGCCGCGGCACTTTGGGAAACGGACCTGTTCCGACCATCTCGCTGTGTACTATGCGCATGACCGGCTGATCCGCTTCAACCTGTTCACCTGGTTTGACCAGCGGCACATATTGTATCTCGTAATCACCTGGCCAGCGCTCGCGCCGCACCCCTATGCGGCTCGTTACCGGCCACCCAAGCGGATAACTCACAACAAACACCACCTCCCCTGGAGACGACCGTTCCTATCGCTGGTCGCCTCCGCAATGTATCTGCTTCGCTACGAGGGGTCTCTACATAGTTACTGCTTTGTCAAGCTTCCTGTGACGCGCCGCCGCAGGCGACACAAAAGATGACCCTCTGCACTCCTGTTTTGCCGGAGGCAAAACAGGCAAAACAAAAGAAAAAGGTTGTTGGGGACACCCCCGAGTACCTGTCCCCCGGACAAGGTGCGGGTTAAGGGCTGCTGCCCTTAACCATCCCGCTACGTTTGCGCCTATGGGGCGCAGCCCCCGAACCCCCAGGCAGAGGACTGCTGTCCTCTGCACTCCTGCGGTGTTTCTCTGACCACAAACAGTAGAAAAATTAGGGATGACTCATAGACCCCTATAGGCTGCTTCCCTTAACCCTCTCGCTTGCTGGCCAACCGACTTTTGACAACGCAGTACTTATCTATGCTCCGATAACCTGCATCCATTGTAAGAGACGCGCCTGGCGCTCTGCGTTGTCCTGCGCGATCGCCAGTGGTCGACCTCGTGCATCGATCACCAGACCAACCAGGCCACCATCGATCTCTTCAGCCGCCCGCGCCCGCTCACCAGCTCCAAGCCCTACGTCGACCGATGGCGCGGGATAGAGCGAAAGCAATGCCTGCTCGTTGACTTTGAGTGGGATGACTTCAATTGAGCCGCTGGCCACTTCGATCTGGACCTTGCGCCCGTTGCTATATTCTACTTCTACGCGAATGGCCGTCTGACCGGGAGGGAGGTTGCCAAAGGGTACTACGCACGTTCCCAGACGGTGCATGACTGCGTCGTTTTCGTTGACCTGCACGGCCGCGACCGGGGCCATTGTCGCGACTGCTCCCAACTGTGAGATAAGCATCGTGCGATCCAGGACCATCGAGGTCACTCCGCGCGGCTGCAATGCGTCCAAAAGGATGAGCATCGCCTGGCCGTACTTGGGCGCATGCGCGAGCACGCCTCCGGTAGCCAGAATCAGGTCGGCGCTGAACTGCGCACTGCGCATATGCGCCCCCGCCTCGACGGTCAGGATGATCGCCTCGCGAGCGAAAGCCTGAGTAATCAGCAGGTCGCGCTGGTTGGTCGGTACTATCTGCGGGTGCATCATGCGGTTCATCACATATTGGCGTATCTCCTCTTCGGTGATATCGAAGGGAACCCAGCGAGCAATGCGCTGGATGCCTACCTGTTGAAAGATAGTGCCAATATTGGGTCCAATGCCAACGTTTGAGTTGACCATTGGAATAAACTCACCTCGCTCGCCGCCCATCATAATCGAAGTAGTCGAAGCACCGATATCGATAGCAGTGACATTCATCGCGTAGTGCTGAGCGAGGAAACGTACCAGACTACTCAACGAGCCAGCAGCGCCCACAGGGACCGCTGGCGACCACGTGCGCATCTGGTCATATCCTGGCACGTTCTGAATGACATCGCGCTCGTAGAGGGCTGTAGAGGCCATGCTCAGCGGTCCTAGCTGCGCGGCTGTAGTCAGGGTCTCCACACGCGTCACTTCGGCCTGCCCCTGGAGCATGCGCCGTACCGCCTCAACATACTGGGGCGCACCCGCGTAGAGTACGGGCAGCGGCGTCTGACGCACAATACCCTGCTGGCGCTGGTCCTGAAGCGCATTCATCACTAGCTGGCAGGCTTCCTGCAAAGGGGTTGCTCCGGCCCCCGTATCGGCCTGCCCAACTATCAATATGGCGTGTGGCTGCAACTCGCGCATACTCTGGAGCTGACGTTCCCACTCCAGACTGACGCGGTCGGGCGACCATTGGCCCTGCCCGCTGGCATTGACCACGCTGAAGGTCGGTGAAGGGATTGCGTGAGTCTCGGCGTAAAGACCCGAAACCGCCTGCCTGGAGAGTTCGGCTAGCTGTGGCGTCACGCCTCCCAGAACAACCATGCGAATGGGACCACCAGCGCTGATCGCCGCCACAAATAGATCCACTCCGTTGCCCGTCTGCTGTTGCGGCGAAAGGATGCGTTCACCGGACACAAACGTGTGTCCGGTAACCTTCTCGATCTCTTCAATCGCCTGGATAATGCCCCTTGTGATGTCCTTGTGAGGCGCAGCTGCGGTCGTGGGAGCCTCACCACATGCCATGAGACGGTATTGTCCTTCTACAAGGCCCAGCAGCGACACTTTGGTCGAAACTGTGCCACAATCCGCGACCAGAATTGCTCTGATCGCGGCTGAATCGTACTGACTTGCTGGGCTTTGCGTTTCTCCCAGGAAGGATTCTGTCTGCATCTGCATTTTTCAAACCTGTTCAGTCGAGCTGTCGAGACAACCCAGTTTACTTGAAGAAAAAGTCACGAATGGAGTCGAAAAAGCCTTTTTTCTTCGCAGTTTCAGCCTGTGTCTCTCTTCCAGGTGTGGGACCTGTGCCATTGTTTGACCCTAAGCTGCCTCTGCTGGCTTCTCCAGGAGCTGGATATCCTCCCTGGTAGGTAGATTGATCCATCCCTCTGGGCGCGATAGGTGAATATGGTACCCGGTTCATCCCCAACTGCTGACCAGCCGGGGGGATATTCGACACTGGCATTGGCGGCATCGCCATACCCGGCATCTGTCCCTGGGCCTGGCCCCCCCAGGTCTGTGGGCCGGGTGCAGGGGTGCTTGGTGGTAACGCCGATTGCCACCCAGGAATGATCGTCTGGACCGGTTGCACGGGTGTCATGGGCGGAGGCGGGACTAGCTGGTTGTGCGCGACCCCCAGGCTGCTCTGTTGCGCGTCTGGCAAGCTCGGCTGGCCAGGGAGCAGCGGTGTTGAGGCGGAAACCCCCAGCATCGATGCAAAGATATTCGCAGCAGCCTCGCTCTGATCTGGCTGCATCGCTTCACCCCGTGGTCGGCTTGGCACGCGGCCTGCATCGATGCGTACTTGTCCACTCCGCGGGTCGGTTATATGGCCGACTTGAGGTGGGCTGTTTGGCTCACGCATCCAGGCCGGGAGAACATTGGGATCGATCAGCGAACCCGCGACCATCCCATTCTCCTGCGGAACTGGCGGCGTATTGATGCCCTGACCCTGCTCGCCTTCACGTAGCCAAGCTGGCAACGAGTTTATGTCTAACAGACTTCCCACCGGCATCCCCACACCACCCGCGTTACCCTGACCCATGTCTGGTATCTGCTCCCCACCACTCACCGGCACACCCATTGCAGATACGGGTCCAGAATTTCCTTGCCCTTGCTGGTTTTTTAACCAGGGTGGCACCGACTGCTGATCCACCAGATCACCCGCCGCAAAACCCGATCCCCTTGGGACGGCCCGCGTCTGCGGCTGTGGTCCCGGTCCCTGTGCATCTCTCATCCAACCGGGCAATGCCTGTTGATCAACCAGATCTCTGGCCGAGAAACCCTGGGCTGGCGGGATAGCTCCATCAACGCCATAGGCCACTGGAGGCGAAGCCTGGGACGGCGGCAGATCCAGTCCCTGCGGCCGGACTGGCGACATCTGAGCTGGCGGCATCTGCGCCGGCAACCCATACTGCTGCTCATTCGTCCAGTTGGCTGGCGCTTGCGCCGCACCACGAGGCTCCAGGTTCTGCATCCAGGAAGGTGCTCCCGCAGGCTGCGCTTGCGCCGCACCACGAGGCTCCAGGTTCTGCATCCAGGAAGGCTGCGCTTGCGGTGCGACCGGCGACTGCTGCTGCAACCAGGCAGGCGCACTGGGAGTCTGCGGTTGCGGCGGCGTGACTGGACCAGAGCCAGCCTGCTGCTGGCCTTCCCTCATCCAGGTGGGTAACGCTTCCTGTTGCACCAGGCTATTAGCTATCAGGTTCTGCCCACCGGTCGCCGCAGGGTTCGTCTCCTGCCCACGCATCCAGGAAGGGAGAGAATGCTCGTCAATCAAAGAACCGGCTTCAAAACCCGTGGCTGGAAAATCTTGTTTCTCGCTTCCAGAACTCGGGTTTGTGCGCGACGAAACCACTGGGAGCGCTTCGGAATTCTCGCTCAATCGCGCTTGATCGAGGCGCATCCAGCTTGGCATTGCATTCTCGTCAACAAGTTCCGCCATCGAAAACGGCTGCTGATCCCCTGTACTGTTGTTCGTCGTTGGCCGCTCATGTGTGCGCAGCGATTCGAGCCACGCAGGCAATTCCTGCTGCCCGGACTGCCCACCCACATTCGCATTACCGCCCGATCCCACCAGAGGCATTCCGCAGTTCTGACAACTTCTCGCTCCCATAGGGGCGAGCTTTCCACAGTGATTACATCTGATCACGTTTACTCCTCACTTTCACCAAACCTACCATCCACGCATACCCGCTCGCAAGTGTATCATGCTTTGTAGCACCTGACAACGCTCATTCTCTCTTTTCGGGACTTTCCAGTTCTCGCCACTCTCGCTCTTTCACGGGCAAGGTAGCTCTGCAAATATGGAAAGCCCCAATCAACTCTCTCTGCCGTCGCTCAGCTATATCCTGAACATGGCGAGCCAATTTGCAGAATGGAACATACTGATATGATACTATACATCGATCATGATTACAAAAAAGTACTATTGCCCGGCTATGCTGGCGGCATGTTGCCTCTGTTTACCCTCTGCCTCATGCGAGGCACTTGCGTTCTTACGCAAGCCCTCTCCACTCCTTGCGACACATTCGCGGCTTCTCTTAGAATAGAACTGGCAGGTTTGTGTTCTGTAACAAAAAAACGTTGTTTTTTGGACTTATGGACGCTCACAGGGCAGATATATTTGCTGTCCACTAACTCTGTTGATTAGAAAGAAAACGCTATGTCACATTTGCGTAAGCGACTTATCGCGCCAGACTGGCGACCAGGACAGGCCGCAGCAGCCGGTTTAATCGCCACTGCCATCTATAGCATTGCTATGAAGGTAGATCAGCGTCTCACTCACAATCATTTCGACGATGTTACATTTATCCAGGGTCTGCTTGGCGATCCCCAGGCAACTTCCCGGCGCTTCTCCTTTCTGGCGTGGGTACTCCACTTTCTTAATGGCGCTCTGCTGGCCGAGGTCTACGCCGCACTGGTCAAACGTTATCTGCCCGGCCCGGACTGGCTAAAGGGCGCTCTGTTCGGTGAGGTTTTTATTCTGGCCGCGTGGCCTCTGACACCGCTGGTCGACCGCTCTCACCCAATGGTGAAAAATGGCCGCCTCCCACGCCTGGCTACTCCCCAAACCTTCTGGCAAAACATTGTCCGCCACTTGACCTTTGGTCTCGCTCTCGGTCTGCTCTATCGCAAATCTAGCAGGTAAGAAGCTCTCTGTCTCATATGACGCCTATTGCTCTGTCAAGCTTCCTGTGACGCGGCGACGAAGAGGGGGAAGGAAGCCTGGGACACAGCCCCAGGCCCCATGCAAGGAGTTGCACTCCTTGCATCCCTGCTATCGTCAAGCGAAGTTTGACAGAGCACTACGCCGTCGGGTCGCTGCTGACCCGGCGGCTTTTCTCAACTCCCCACTGGATGGAGAAAATGATCCATGCTCATCCAGATACTCTTCGCTGGCCTGTATAAGAGTAGCGGCACCATCACGCACAGGACAAATCCCATTCCAACCAGAAACGGGATCGAAAAGGCTTCACTGGCCGCTACTGGTACCGCGATGACTGCTATTAATAGCTCGGTCACCGCTAGGTTCACAGCGATTGCCCCCGTGTAGTAGCCCGGTTCACGCTCAAAGATGAACTGGCAGACGGTACAACGCTCATACGTATTGAATATGCCTTTAAAAATTTTTCCTTGTCCACAGACGGGACAGCGCTGGCGCAACCCCCTGCCCAGCAGAACGCTCAGGCTTGTAGATGGCATAGGCTCCCTCTTTTTCTTGTTTTTCTTTGTGTGCTCTACCGAATCATAACAAAAAAAGAGTCTCTGTGCATCCACTTTGCGCCCTACTTATACAAGAAGACGGGCAAACACACACGAACGGCGTTGCCCGTCTTCTTAGTTTTTTAAAGGGGGAGGTTGGACCTCTACTACTACATAATCGGCAGGTCCAATTGCGGGAGAGAGGTCGGCCAATGAGTATCGGGTTGGACAATTTGACGGTCCAGCAGTTCATTGATGTCGTCAGTCTGTCGCCTCATCCAGGCGTGGAGGTCGTGCCGCTCAACTATCAAGCGACCCAGGGCAGATTTTTTATGGCGTTCCTCAGCCGGCAGGGTCAGAGCCGTGTAGATGGCCTCAGCCGTTTCCTTGACATCGGTTGGCGAGGTCGGGATACACGCTTTACTCAGTTCCTGAAAAGCACCTACTGTGCGCGAGAGCACCAGCAGGCCATCGGTCTGGTTGACGATCGGTCCTTCTTTGGCTACCAGGTTCATGCCGTCGATGATCGGGTTGACCAGCAGGACATCGTAGTACTGCATGGCCGCCAGCGCCCTGGTGCGGTCGTTGCCGTAGTATGCTTTGATCGGTTGCCATGTTGCCGTACCGAAACGTTGATTTATTTCGTCGACGATTTTCGTCACTTCGTTTGTATAGCGCTTATACTCCGGCAAACTCTGCCTGGACGGTACGAGGAAGGCCAGAAATGTCACACGTTCATGCAGCTCAGGGTGAGTTTCGAGCATCTCACTATATGCCTGAAAGCCGCGTAGGATATTTTTTGTCGGCTCAATACGGTCGACACGCATCACTGTCAACTCGGTCAGCTCAGCCTTAATCGCTTCCGACGCACGTTTGCCTGCTACACTGCTGATAGCTTTGCGCTCGGATGTCACAGAGATGGAGATGGGATACGCGCGAATACGCGTGCGATGACCCTGCCACCAAACCGCACCTTCTTCAAAGTCAACGACTGCGCCGTCGAGCATGGTCCGTGCACCATCAAGGAAGTTGCGGGCGTCACGTTCGGTCTGGAAACCGACGATATCGTTGCCAACTAGGCCCTGGTAGATCTCCTGCGCAATGTTGCTGGGCAAGAAATGCCAGCAGCGAACGTCCGGCCAGGGAATGTGAATAAACTGGTGCATAACTATCGTGGGGTGCTTCTGTCGAATCATGCGCGGAGCCAGATAGAGATGGTAGTCGTGAAGCATAACCACTGGCTTGCTCGTTTCCTTCTCGATCTCGGCGCACACAGTATCGGCGATCGCCTGATTTGCCACATGATACCCGTTTTCCCAGGCATCTTGAATCTGTTTGGCTATCGCCTTATCTTCGCTGGGATTGTAGAGATAATGTTGTAGAAACCAGAGTAACTGGTTACTGATCTTTTCGTAATATTTACGATAAGCATTTTTAGAGATTGTGACGTAGTTGAGATGGAGCTTACGTGTCTGGGAGTTAGACAAAATCTGAGCCTTCTGGTGGTTCTCCTTCGCAGCTACGCGGTCACCCTCAGTCATAGCCATAGCTACCCAGGTCATCTCCATCTGACTACCTGCATCGATCAGAGCTGTAATGACACCTCCACTGCCCCGGCGTGTTTTGAGTGTCTGGTCTTTGGTGAGATAGTGTTCGACCGGACCACGATTTGTCACAACGATCAAACGTTGGGCATGTAGCGGGTTGTTTGCATTTATGCTAGTGGACTTGAACATTCTGATCCTTTCTCGCGCTCAATCCGTCCTGCTTCTTGTCTCCTGGTCTTTGCTTGCGCGATCCTTTATGTTGAAGCAGGGGTTAGCCAGAAACCTCTCACTCCGGCCTGCATTATAGAGTCTGGTACAAACCTCCCTGATATACTATAGGCTCAGGTTGGTCGACGGTGCAAATTCTCTGCTCTCTCGATCCTTGCCTTTGCTTTACCTTCCTCTACTAAGAGTAATCGGCGAAAGGACGGATTCATATTATGATACGTATTGGTTGCCGCTTACAGACTCAACTTCGCTCTATCAGCCTGCCAGCGGGCTTGATTGGCTATAGCTCGGGCCTATTTTTCAGCGCAATCTCTGTTTAGATTCTGCTGAATCATGCATATTCCTTATTGATCACACATTGATGACACCCTTTTCGGCCGTGTCGATATTCCATCTTACAAGTATAGCTTTTTTGCTCTTCTTCGTTCGTAAGGCGAACCTCCCCCAAAAAGATTAATAAAAACACCTTGTTGCATGTGAAACCTTTGCTTCGCCACAGGCAAAGCATTTCTGGAAAACCTATGCCTGTAAAGTCAACTCCACCCCTGGGGTGGATTAAGGAATATCAAAGAAGCAAATTGTCATAGGGGAATGACTGTCGTACGTGAGTTTATTAAAGTATAGGGTACGCGCTAAGGTAGCCTTTACAAACGTGCGACCTTATAGAGTCCCTGGACCTGACCCGGTAGAGGATACGTATAACGTATGGTAAATCCAGCAAAAGTCGATTTAATCTTGTGCGCAAGGCGTAAACTGTTGCAGAAAGGGGCTTTCCTGGTACATTGGTACCGAAATAGTCCAACATATACCATTCCATCGTTATGATAGGTGATAATAAGGACAGAGGTATCCATTGGGTTGGATATTTCAAGGTATACTAGAGTATTCAATTTACCTTACATCGGGGTCGAAAGATTGTGCAAGATCACCCCTGGAATAGAAGTATTGAGAAAAGGAAATTGACCTGTCGAACCAGCGGCGGAGTCGAGAGGAGCAGAGTTTGAAACCGAATACAGAACGTAAGTGGTTCTGGCGCATCCTGGATCTGATCAATCCGTTGCGCGATCCGAGCCTGACCGTGGCCGCTGTCTTGACGTTTATCGAAGAGGCGGGACAACACGATGTCTGGTATATCATCATCGTGATGGCCCTGTTAAACTGGGTGGCTGTGCGCGGTGTGGTCTGGTTGATTGTGAATTTTACCTTTGCCAGTACCTTTATCGCCCGCCGCGTCTGGTGGGCAATCAAGCACCCACGTCTGGCGTGGCGCATCCTTGACGCGGTCGGCCACGAGGAGATAGTGATTGGCAGCGTCTCTGGCTTCTCTGAGAGTGTGGTGCTCTCGGATGGCTCGACTATCATGATGAACCCTCTGTTAGGTGCCAGTGGCATTCAAATTGTCGGTGAGCTGCCGGCCGGAACCGAGATTCCCATGCTGAATATGCCCAATGGACAGGTCGCGCCGAATTTTGCTGCTTTTGGGAACTCGGGTTTCTTCCCTTCCTCTGGTCCTTTGCCCGGCAATCCCGGCATGGCCACGCAGGCACAGATGGCCTTTGCCCAGATGAGCAATATGGCCGGTCAGCAGACCACCGATGGCTTTGCTCAGGGTTTTGCCCAGCACTCCTCGCAGGAAGAAGAGCGCCTACGCCAGCAGGTTCAGGCTATCTCTCGTCTGCTTGACGATTGGGTGCAGTTTACCGAGGAGAAATGGCGGACTATCAGCGATAGCCAGCTCGGCTGGAAGCCGCTGCGTGGTCGCTGGGGCGGCTGGGACGATATCTTCCAGGATGCCTACGCCGCTCGTACCTCCGACCCAATGGCCCAGGCAGCTCAGGCCGCAGGCGATGCCAACTCCCGACGTTATGAGTTCTCAAAAGAAAAAGGGTCAGCCGCCTCAGCCGTTGCCTGCTTCTTGCGCGATATGATGACTCTGCGTCAGGGGATCGATATTCTGCAACCAGACAAAGCCAATACCGCCGAAACCCCCTCCTACCAGACCCCCAGCCCGGCTCAGCCCAGCATGCCCTTTGGGATGCCTGGCAATCCTCAGGCCAATCGTGGCAATAGCCCGCAACGCAATTCGTTGATCCGCCGTCCATCGCCGATCTTTGTCGACGCGGACGCTCAACACTAAACTACAAAGCTTTCACGTGCAGCAGGAGTGCAGAGGACGGCCGTCCTCTGACTGGGGGTTCGGGGCGCAGCCC
>DAOTTJ010000406.1:0-8506 GCA_034437695.1 Ktedonobacteraceae bacterium | reverse complement strand
CAGCTGAGCTTTGTAACCGTTACCGGAGAAGGGTAGAATTGATGATAGAAGAAAATAACCAGTAGCCCAATGATGATAGCTACCAATTTGAGGTTGAGCATCACGCCACCACCAAAGTCAATAACCAGTGTCGAGCTAATGTAGAGAAAGCACAGAAGCCAGAGAATCGTCAGGAAAATTCCTCCCAACACTTTGGTCACTGCTGTTGTATTCACAGTCGAAAGCTCCTTTCGAGGAGTATACGAGATTTTTTGCCAGCAACCGCGAAGCCGCCTCGGATTGCCCTGTTTGTTTAGTCTTTCTTATTGTAAGCGTTAAGAAGAAATAAATCAACTGGTTTTGTTCAAGCCTGCGGCTTGTACCCCCATCCCATAGATATGAATGTAGCAGAGAGGTGCTCTCTGCACTCCTGTTATGCATGTTTTGCCGGAGGCAAAACATGCATAACAAAAGAAAAAGGTTGTTGGGGACACCCCAGATTACCTGTCCCCCAGATAGGGTGCCGGCAAAGGGCTGCCACCCTCTGCACTCCCGCTTCACTTCATGCCTATGCCTGCGGTTCTCTAGAAGGGGTGGCGTAGGATTATGAACAGAACTATCACTACGACTAGCAGGGTCCCGATCGCAATCAGGAAGTAGGCATTTCTGCGCCCCAGCTTGATATCACGGCTTGGACCTCTGGCGTCGACCCTCTGTTTCATCTCGGCCTGACGTTCTTTGATGCGGTCCTGACGCTTCTGGCGGCGATCGCGGGACGGGTTTGCCGTTCGGTCGCTGTAGGGTCCGGTCCCCATCTGTTGCATGCGACGGCGCGTCTCGCGGTTATAGTATTCGGCCTGCTGGTCAGGAGGCGTGCCAGTTGAGAGTTCTTTGACTACAGTAGACTTTGCGCCCTTGATGGCCGTCCCACCGACCGCAGATGAGCGACTTCTACCACTCTGCTTCCCTCTCTTTGGCTCGGGATTGGTGACAACCGTTGGGCTGATAATCTCTGGCCCGCTTGCCTGTTTGTCGTTCTCTGGCGTTGGATTGGTACCCGCTTTTTGTGAAGACGGGCGATTCGCTTTGACCATAGATTCTGTCTTCCTCCAGAAAGGGATATGTCCCTCACCGACCAACTATTTAGACCGGGTTTGGCACGTCACAGAAAAACGTCTCCACCCCGAAGCGTGTCTGCAAGAGATCACCGAGGGCCTGTACGCCCAATTTCTCCGAATTATAATGACCGGCACCGATGAAGTTGACTCCCTCTTCACGGGCAATCCCCTCGCTGGGTTCACCGGTCTCGCCCGTGAGAAAGGTATCACAACCCAGCGCGATCGCATCAAGCAGGTTGTGATATCCCCCACCAGTAACTACTCCCAGACGGCGCACGGTCTGCGGCCCATAGGCGTAGACACGCGGCTGCGTCCCAGCAATCGTGGCAATGTTTTCAACCAATTCACGCATTGTCTGACGACGCGGAGCATTGCCCACCGCCCCTATCAGTCTACCACGAGCCTCACCTAAAGTGATACCTTCGAATTCAAAGCCCAGTTGCTGCAACCAGAGCACGTTATTGCCAGATATAGCATGAGCATCCAGTGGCAGATGATAACCAAGCAAGGTAATATCGTGTTCAAATAGCATCTTGAGCCGGCTTTTCATCATCGTTCCAACGCTATAGCCGGCATTCTCCCAGAATAGGCCGTGATGAGTAATCAGTAAGTCTGCACTCCCTTCGGCCGCCTTGCGAAAGCACTCCAGGTTAGCGCTGACTCCCAGTGCCACACGCTCTACCCCAGGTCGACCAATCACTTGCATACC
Source organism: Ktedonobacteraceae bacterium (assembly GCA_034437695.1). GTDB lineage: Bacteria > Chloroflexota > Ktedonobacteria > Ktedonobacterales > Ktedonobacteraceae > Paraktedonobacter. The sequence continues at coordinate 6,700 of DAOTTJ010000406.1, read as the reverse complement.
GTTGGGACAATAATCGCGAAACTTTGCGATTTGCAAATAATCATCCAAAAATTGGACAATCTCGTCGCGCAGAGCACTCACAGGCGTTTCTCCTTTGCGGAAAATGAAGTCTCTGGCGCTAAGCTATCACGCGTCATCTCTGAAGCTCCTGTGCGATACGAGCCGCACTTTCTTTATCATCAGGCGAGAGTAAACCATCAATCACCAGACCCAGCAGATGTTCTTTGATTGGACGCAACCAGGGACCCGGAGGACGATTAAAGAGTTCCATCAGTTCATTTCCATCAAGTGGACTCTTCAATGGAACACGCTCGGCTTCCTCTTTTAGTCTCTGACAACGTTCGTTCAGCTCGGCCACGCGAGCTACAGCACGCGAGATCTTATCGACACGATAGCTGGTAATATCAGCCCGCGAAAGGTCTAACAGATACGGCAGACATTCACCGCTATCCAACATCAGACGACGTACCGCTCCATCCGTCCAGTCGGTCTCGTACGCGTTTGCCCGCATATGCAACTGGACAATACGCGAGACGTTTTCGATAAATTCACGATCAAAATGCAGACGTTTTAAGATATCTCGCGCCATGTGCGCCCCCACTTCTTCGTGTCCGAAGAAGTGAACCTTACCTTCCTCGATAACCCGCGTACGCGGCTTGGCGATGTCGTGCAATAGTGCGCTCCAACGCGTGAGCAAAGTGACTGAGGAACGCTCTACTACCCGCAATACGTGCGCATATACATCTTTCGAGTGAATACCTTTCTGCGGCTGCTGCTTGACTCCTACTAGTTCCATAACCTCGGGGATAATCCACTGCATCAGATGGAGTTCAACCAGCAGGTCCAGACCCAGCGCTGGGTGATCGGAGAGGAGAAGCTTATTCATCTCATCACGAATACGTTCGCGCGAGATCTTTTGCAGGGTACTGGTCTGCCGTAAGATCGAACGCGTCGTCTCCGACTCAATCGCAAAATTGAGCTGGGCCGCAAAACGTACAGCCCGCAATAGACGCAAAGGATCTTCAGCAAAACGCTTATCAGGCTCGTCCCCAACTGCACGCAACAGATGAGCCTCCAGATCTTGCCGCCCCCCAAAAGGGTCGATAATCTGACCAGTCAGTGGATGGCGAGCCATTGCATTGATAGTAAAATCACGCCGCAGCAGATCCTCCACTAGATCGTCGCCAAAACAAACCTCTGGTTTGCGTGACTCAGGATTATATGTCTCGCTACGGAAAGTGGTGATCTCAACGATATCACTGCCATAATGCAGGCGCACAGTCCCAAAGCGCTCACCTACTAGCACAATGGCATTAGGCTGCGTTGGAGCAACTATCTGCTTAATTTCATCGGGCCGCGCATCGGTGGCCAGGTCGGAATCGTTTGATTGACCTCGATGTAGTAACACATCCCGTACCGTCCCGCCCACCATATAAAGCTGTCTCTGCCGTGCGCCAAAAGCTTCCGCCAGCGTTGTGATTATCTCTAGCATGATATGTACGTACTTACCAGTCTCTGTGATCTTGCAATGGGACTATTGTATCATGTTCCTCCAGACCTTCATAGAGGGAGTTTTTTGCTCAAGGCTGGTTCATTCTCTGCAAACCTCTGGCTTGCAACCCCTCTTCAAACCCTGTCAGCGATTCTTTTCCCACCCACCCGCCCCTTTTTATAAATAGGTCAAAGCAAGCATCAGGCAGTAGCCCGATGCTTGCTCTGACCTATTTATTTATTGATGGGGTGGGATCGACGCGACCGAAAATGGTGCTTTAATAAAAAAGAGCATTCGCCAGCAGAGTTCCTTTTGCACTTTGAGCAAACAATGTAAATACAAGATTCTTACAATTAGATATAAACCTACCATAGATAGAAAAGATATGCTATTATAAATAGTATCAGCGACGGTATGGCCGCGCGATGTTCTCATATATACAAATGAGATAAATTGATGATCGTAAATTCAATCTGCTTGGAGAATGTAGGTGCCTTCCTATGGAGTCAACGAAAAGGCTCAAGCCTTTGCAAAAACTGACAACCATTATTATGGTTCTCCTGATCTTTGCGTTCGCTGTAGTTCCAACTATTTATAATGCACAGCGTATAACGCAACAATCCTCTTCTGGCAATATAGCCGCTCAGACCCAACCTTCTACAGTCCCTCAGCCCACGCTAGCTGCCTCAGACTGTGGTACTTCCTGTGTTGCCGCGCACAACCAGTTGTCTATGGTGTTCCACGCTGCAACGGCGCTAAAGTCTCCTAAAGCAACTACTCCCTCGTATGATCCGAGTTGTGGGGGATACTGCGGACTGGCCGCCCCCGACTGTACAGGCTACGATCTGTGCGGAACTCTTACGCTGTCAGGCGATGCCTCGCAGTCGACCACGCAGGTTCTGGGGACTGCTACCGGCTATGTGGTCGATGAGTGTGTGGCTACTCACCACGGTGGGACCAATCAGACTTGTGCTTCCCTCTCTGGCTTTTCTTATTTTTTTGCTAGCTATATTCCAACGTCTTCTACCATCGGTAGCCCTGTGATGATGAACGGCGTCACCGAGTTTCCTGTCACGTTTTCTTTTGACTTTGGCTATTACTATGGCGACAACTGTAATTATGGCTGCTTTCCTCCCCCAGGCTACGGTTGGAGCTTCCAACTGGCGGTCACTCAGCAATACTCCGATGGCTGGTCGTCGGATAATGTCTATTTTACTATGATGGAGGCTCCTTCGGTCAGTTATCAAAACTTGGGCGGCGATGGCGACCAGGTGGGACAGTGCAAGTGCGGCGAACCTATCGATGTCGGAACCGGCAATGTGTATGAGACGGTGACCGATTATCAGACAGTCGGCATCAATCAGTTGAGCTTTATTCGCTACTATAATAGCTATGCCTTTGATCAATCCGAGTCGGTCAATGGTCAGGTCTATGCTCTGGAAATGGGTTCTCACTGGCGTTCTAACTATGATAGCTATCTGAGTATCTCTTCAACCTATGTGATCGCTCAACGCGCCGATGGGCAGGCTCTCGGCTTTACGCTGAATAATGGCGTCTGGACCTCCGCTAGCGATATCGATCTGAAACTCACTCAGACCGCAAGCAAAACGTGGACGCTGGTCGATGGCAATAATACATCTGAAACCTATGCGGTCAATTCGTACGGCGAAGGCGTACTGAGCAATATCGCCTATCTCGATGGCTATCAACAGTCGATCAGCCGCCGCTCAAATGGCACACCACTCCTGGTCACCGATTCCTATGGCCGCGTCCTTAAATTCTCTTATGCAGACCCCACTAACCCCAATCTGGTGACAAAGGTGAATACGCCAGATCGGGCCATCCTGACGTACTCCTATAGCCCCGGAGCATACCAGGGCTTCGCCGACCGCCTGACTTCGGTCTCCTACAATACGAGTCCGATAACCAGCCAGATCTATCAATATAACAATAGCTCTTTTCTCTACGCGATAACCGGCCTTCAGGATGAAGACGGCAATCTCTATGAAAGCTGGACCTATGACTCCCTGGGGCGTGCGCTGAGTAGCCAGGAGAACGGCGGCTCAAATCTGACATCTGTCTCGTACGACGATACAACGGGCAACCGCACCGTGACGAACGCGCTCGGCCAGCAGGAGGTCTTTACGTTCTCTAATCTTCAGGGGAGTGAGAAGGTGACCGAAATCGATCGCCTGGCTACTTCAAGCGTTCCGGCTGCTACTGAACTCTTTAGGTACGATAGTAATGGCTATACAGCGAGCGCTACCGATTGGAAAGGCAATCTGACGACGTATGTCAACGACGCTTTTGGTCAGGTAACAAGTATGACCGAGGCTTCAGGCACCCCCCTGGCGCGAACTACTACAACTACCTACGACGCCACGTTTGTCCATCTGCCAGACCAGATTGTCGCCCCAGACCTGACAACTACTTTTACCTATGATTCAAAGGGCAATCTCTTAACCAGGACCACAACCGATACGTCCAGCACCACCACCAATGGTCAAACCCGCACCTGGCACTTTACCTACGATGCGACCGGCCACGTTCTGACAACGGTTGGTCCACGCACCGATCTGACGCAAACGACGACGTATACATACACTAGCAACAATATAGCTACTCTGACCGATGCTCTCGGGCATACGACGACATTCACTTCCTACAACGGTAGTGGACAACCACTCTCCGCCACTAATCCCAATGGCGTTGTTACTACCTATACTTACACGCTAAGAAACTGGCTCCTGACTGTTACTGTTCATACTGCCTCCAACAATCTGCTCTATACACTGGCCTACGACGCAGCAGGCAATATTACGCAGATTAACCAACCCGACGGCAATCTGCTTTATTTTACGTACGATCTCGCACACCGCGTCGTTAAGATAAGCAACAGGCTGGGAGACAGGATCAACTATACCCTCGATGCCCTCGGCGATATCACTAAACAACAGCTTTTTCCTTTTTCAGGCGTTCTGGCCTCCAGCCAGACTGCGGTCTACGATAGCCTGGGTCGCACTACTCAACAGATCGATGCATTCAATCAGAAAACCCGCCTCTCCTATGATGCTAATGGCAATCTCATCAGCAGCACCGATCCACTGCTCGCCAAAACTACTCGTACGTTTGACGCTCTGAACCGCCCGGTAGCTCTAACCGATCCTCTGGGCCACAAGACGACGTATACGTACGATGCTCAGGATAATCTACTCAGCGTTACCGATCCTCGCAATCTGGTAACGAGCTATACCTACGATGGGTTTGGCGAAGTCCTCTCTTTGAACAGTCCCGATACAGGCGTAACATCCTATACGCTCGATCAGGATGGTAATCGCGTCAGCGAGACCGATGCACGTGGCATAGTAACTACGCGCACCTTCGATGCACTTGATCGTGTGCTTACTGTCGTGTATCCCGCCTCTCCCTCTGAGAATATGACGTATACGTACGATGCCCATAGCGCGACTAACTTTGGCGTCGGACTACTCACTGGACTGGTCGACCAGAGCGGCACGACCACGTTTACGTATAATGAGCGCGGCGATCTACTGACCGATAAGGATACTATCGCTAGCAAGAGCTATACCACAACTTATAGCTACGATCTCGCTGACAATGTCTCGAAAATTATCTATCCCTCAGGCGATAGTGTCAGCTACTTGCGTGACCTCGCTAGCAGAATCAATTCTGCGATCTATACTCCCACCGGCGGCGGTGCATCGACTACTATCGTCGGCAATATTACATACGATCCCTTTGGTCCGGTCACAAGCATGCAGTATGGCAATGGTCTGACCAGCACGTTCACTTACAATCAGAACTATCTCCTGACTAAATTGGTCACCAGCGGTACGGCCAGCGTCCAGAACTTGACTATTGCCTACAATGCTGCAAACTATGTCAGTTCTCTCTCCGACTCCCTTGACAGTACACGCAATCAGACCTTTACATACGATGCTGCCTACCATCTGACTCAGGCTACTGGCCAATATGGGACTATCTCCTATGCCTATGATGCAGATGGCAACCGTACGTCGATGACTGCCGGCAGTGCAACTACTGCTTATAGCTACCACTCAACTAACAATCTGCTCCTCTCAGGCACAACTGGCAGCGCTTCCTGTAAGTACAGCTATACAGCCAATGGCGATGTAGCAACCGATACGTGCGGGACTACGAAGACGACTCTGACTTACGATAACAATAATCGTAATACTCAGATCCTGGTCACGGCTACCGGAAAGAGCACTGTGACTGGCAGCTATAGCTACAATGCGTTAAATGAAAGGGTGCTCAAAACGGTAGGCAGTCAACGCACTGCCTATACATACGACCAGAACGGCAATCTGCTGGCGGAAAGCAATGGCTCTACAGGCGCAATGAGTCAGGAGTATATCTGGCTCAACAATACACCCGTGGCCGAGATCGCACCAGGCGGCACGATCTACTATATCCACGACGATCAGCAAGGCACTCCGCAGAAGATGACTAATGCCGCGCAGACGGTGGTCTGGGACCTCATTCAGGACCCCTTCGGCAATACTGTCTCTCTCACTGGCACAGCTACGAACAATCTGCGCTTCCCTGGCCAGTACTTCGATGGCGAAACTGGCTTTAACTACAATCTGAACCGTACCTTCGACCCAACAACCGATCGCTATATGCAGGCCGATCCCATAGGACTGGCTGGCGGCATCGATCCGTATGTGTATGTCACTGGAGACCCGCTGAATGCTACCGACCCACAGGGACTCTATGGCGAATATCTCTGCGGAAAGATTGGCTATTGCTCACCCGAGTACTCAACCCCACCACCGCCGATCTCCCTTTCGCCCGAGTTAAATGAGAGTCTATACAACTTCTTTGATAACTTATCCACCTACAGTGACGTTGCAGCAGTCGACGCAGCCTACTTTGGCTTCGAACCTCAAGCACTAACTTTCGCCGGGATATCTATGTGCGCTACATTGGTTAAACAGTCCCTCAGACCCAATCCAGGCGAAGTGATACAAGACATGATGGTCGATGTGGGCATGGATAAGGCACATCTGTCACCACTTGCTCCCTTTGTCAAAAAGATCCTGAATTACATCAATGATTTGTTGAAGTAAGGTAAAACTATCCAGGCATTTCTCATGCTACCGCTAGCTAATCGAACCGGCAAACCACGAACAGAGCCGAACACGAGGATTGAAAGCCCTCGCG
>DAOTTJ010000405.1:0-10658 GCA_034437695.1 Ktedonobacteraceae bacterium | reverse complement strand
AACGCTGACTACTACTCCCGTCGCGCTACCAGTGGCTACGCCAGTCCCCCCTACAAGCTCTGATCAGTTCGCAACCTGCATCAATTTTGTGAATACGAATGTCTTCACACCCCTGCAAAATATCGCGCTCTTCCTGGCCGGCTTGCTCACTTTCATCCTGATGTTTACCATCCTCCTGCGTCTCCTCCAACTTAGTCGTACTCCTTCGCTGGTCATCGATACCTTTAAAAATGCGTCAGGGGACGGCAGCATCGATAAGGTGCTTGACGGCTTTAACGCACAGCTAAGAGAGGCCCTCGTCAATGAGATAGAAGATGCCAAAGATGGAAAGCTCACGCCACATCAGCGGGGCCACCTGCATACCCACCTGCCTATCAGCCAAGCGCCCGTAATCCTCACCGTTGATTACAGTCCCCCGCCAGCCATCGATATCGATCAACGGTTCAACGATCTCTCTACAGCGATTAAAAATCTTGGCACAGGGGTAACCCAAACCATCTTGCAGTTCTTTAGTCTACTCTTCTCGCCTGGTGGAACCAAAGTCTCGATAACTCTCCTGAATAATGGCAGTTTACCGCCGGACTTAGGAATCAGCATTGAAATAACCGATCTACGCAATAGAGAGAAGCCGGCCCTGCATACCTTCTGGGAAACGCCTTATCTCTCATTGCCAGGAGTAAGTGGTGGCTTAAACACTCCTGACCCCCAGGCGGCTCCTATACCCGGCTCTGCCACCAACCACCCGGTGCCGTATGATGCTGCTCAATTATATTATGAAGCAGGTAGCTTACTTCAGAGCATCGGCCTGTATGAAGACGCGATTACTTTTTTTAAACAGGCGCTTGTCGCACAAAAAGCTCTCTTGTCAAAATCACCTTTATCGGCTGACAATCCGCTTATTGCTAAGGAACTCGCTGCCTGTCTTGTCTATTTACAGATACAACAAAGCGGCACAGCGGCTTATACCGTCGGGACCAGATTACAGGAAGCGGGCCTGCTCGAAGCGGCCTGCAACAGCTATGTCAAACCGCTTGATCCGCTTGATCAGGACACACAGCTTCAAGCCAGGCAGGCGTGGGATGTCGTTCTTGGCCTATCCAACGATCATCACACCAGCAGTAAAGCAGCTAGTGCGATTCTGCTGGCCGAGTGCTACGAGAAACCCGCTATCAACCTTTTCGAGCAGGCCTACTCTCTCTATAAAATAGCTGCCGAAACAGGCTTAGAGCAGGCTGAAAAGACTCTGAAAGCCCGTTTGCTGAAGAGAGCAGAAGCGCTGACCGCAGTCAGCAATCTACTCTTTGCATTGACACGCTACCAGGATGCGAAACACTACCTTCAACTGGCTCTGACAGGCACACCAGACTACCAGCCGGCTCAAAACCAGCTAGCAGTGGTCATACAAAACGAGCTACCAGACAATAACAAAGACGCTCTCGCCTTTTATCAGCTTGGTCTGATCTATGAAGATCGGAGTGAGTTCACCGAAGCGAAAAATCAGTACACCCAGGCTTTGAGCAAACAGCCGGACTATACCCAGGCCAGCCAGGCGCTTAAACGCGTGCTTGCCAGCCTGCAAACATCCGAGCAACGTTTTACTCACCTTTTACAACCGTCTGCATCGTGGTTGGCGATTGAAATCGCCTATCGGTTTCTTACAACACAACCATCTTTTTGGTGGGCAAAAACAAAATATCAGAGACTACATTATCTGAACTGGTTCAGATGCTATCCAGAAAAGACCGCTTCTACCCTGAGTCCACAGACATCCAATAGTACAAAAATCAAGCAAATTTCTGCTCATATAGAAGCAAAAACCTATAGTGCCGTGTTGGATCATTTCATAGGTGAACTCTATCAATCAGCTTTTTTTAACTTCCCACATCACCCATTTTTCTATACACAAGCGCTTACATTCTTCGAGAAGGCTGCTCAATCTGACGCTGGCTGGTTTCTCCCATATACAAGCCTTGCCGATACTCATCTGCTCCAGGCCACTGGAGTGAGAAGTTGTCCCGGTATATGTGAGCCACAGATTATCTATCAAGCTATCGCTCTGTACAACCAGGCGATTAGCACATATAACGATTACATAGGCCGCCACCGCTTCACTATACACGCTCAGCAACAAACAGGTAGAAGGATACGGGTTATACGTCGCCTCCTCATCGGTCGAGCGAGTATCTACTTGCTCACTAGAGACCTGACGTTAGTCCAACAGGCTGTAACCACTACCGCAGCCCTCGTCCGCGACCCGGCACTTTCTGAACAGATCAGGACCATCGATGAAATGATAGCTGGACGATCTCACGCTATGACAATGAACAAGCAACTAGAAGCAGTGATTAAAGAGGCTTTTCCCAAATTGGAGGCGAGTGATGTCGATGCTGTTCAGAGGTGGGAGCTGGACCAGGAAGATGATAGTGCGCTGCTCTATGTCCTGGCCGAATGGTTTGGTCTCGCCAGAAACCTCTCTGGGGAACTGGGTCCACACACCGAACAGATCCACACGCTCCTGGCAGAGAAGGCATGCCTGTTTCTGATATACAGTCTCTCCATCGATAGCACGCTCTGGGACACAGCGCGTAATGATTGGAGTTTTATGCAAGCCTTCACAGTGAAAGGCAAGGTGGACCAGTTTGCTCTTTTACAGCGGGAGATGGCGAAAGAGATGTGTATAGATCCAAACTGGTCGAAGCTGGAACGCCAGCAAGTCTCACTAAGGCTTGCAAAGCTACTCAACAATAGCCTTTAATGGATTTGTCAGGAGGCCAGGCATCTGCCATTGTTTCTTTACTGAGAGACGCCGGGTGCGACCTGAAGCGCTACGGCTATCGCGATCGAGAAGGTTTGCAGGTCGGCGATGCTGACGTCAAAGGCGTTCAGTCCAAGCTGTTCAGCACGCAGTCTGGCATTACCGTGCAAGCGCACCGAGGGGCGACCACTGCGCAGTTGCACAACCTCCATCTCACGCCACGCTACGCCGTGCATACCCGTCCCCAACGCCTTACTGATCGCCTCTTTGGCCGCGAAACGGCCAGCCAGACGCATCGCTTTGCCACGACACTGGCTGATCTCCAGGTCGGTAAAGACACGTTTGAGAAAACGTTCGCCATGATGCTCATAGACTTTTTGCACGCGGGCAACTTCAATGATGTCTACGCCGACTGCAACGTTTGCGCCCTGGGTGGTGTACAAGGGCGCAGGCAGACCCGCCACGCCAGCCGGCCCAAATAGCCAGCCGGGAATAGCTTCCCCGGCACGGCGTACCAGCGGTGTAAACAGCAGTGGCAGGTCCTCAGCCATTAGCCTTGCTCCACTTCTACCGTCTGAGGCGGCACGCCAACGCTGTCAGATGGCAGGACCGAGGGCGCTGGACCCGAAGCCCGCCCCATTCCGCGATAGATGAAGCCCAGGCGCTGCATAAGCACAGGCTCGTAGATGTTACGCCCGTCAATTATGATCGGACGGCGCATCAATCCCTGGATCTGAAGCATGTTCAACGATTTAAATTCGTTCCATTCAGTCGTGATTACCAGCGCATCGGCATCTCTGGCCACCGCATAGGCGTCCTCACAGAACTTGACCGACTCCATATGGACACCAGCATGCTGCAATTCAACACGACCCGTCTCACCAGCCACAGGGTCATAAACCTGGACAGTTGCACCCTGGCTGACTACCCAGCGGATAACATCCACCGACGGAGCTTCGCGCATATCGTCGGTGTTAGGCTTAAAAGCTAAACCCAGCACACCGATCGTACAGCCGCGCAAGGAACCGAGAATAGATGTCAGCTTGTTCAACACTCCACGCCTCTGATCGTGGTTGATCTCCATCACTGCGTGCAAAAGTTGGGGGTGCAGACCAGCCGCGTCGGCCATGTGCGCAAGTGCGCGCACGTCTTTCGGAAAAGAACTACCACCATAACCCAGGCCCGCATTTAAGAAATGCTTACCAATGCGCCTGTCGTGTCCCATACCCGCCGCCACCTCTTTGACATCCGCCCCCAGGCGCTCACAGATCTGCGCTATTTCATTGATAAAAGAGATTTTAGTAGCAAGAAAAGCATTAGAGGCATATTTAATCATCTCAGCCGTATAAAGATCGGTAATCACAATCGGCGCTCGTAAAGGCAGATAGAGAGTAGCAACTTTATTGGCAGCTTCGGGATCAGTCGAACCGAGGACTACGCGGTCAGGGTTCTGGAAATCGGCCACCGCTGAACCTTCGGCTAGAAACTCTGGATTCGACACAACGCTAAAGGTTACCTCGGGTCGGCGCAGGTGCTTATTGACGATCCGCGTCACTACGTCGCCGCTGCCCACCGGGACCGTGCTCTTATTGATGATAACCGCGTAATGGTCAAGCCCTTCGGCAATGCTGCGAGCCGCCCGCTCGACATAGCTCATATCGGCCCCTCCCTGGTTCGCACCCGTGGGAGTATTGACCGCAATAAAGATAAACTCGGCGTTGGTCAGGCCATCGGCGTAGCTGGTGGTGAAATTCAGACGACCAGCCCGCATGTTGCGCTCGACCATCTCTTTGAGACCCGGCTCGTAGATTGGGAGAATGCCCTGCTTGAGACGCTCGACTTTTTCAGGGATGATGTCAACACAGGTCACACGATTACCCATGTCAGAAAAACAGGTACCAGTTACCAGCCCGACATAGCCGGTACCAATGACGCAAATCGTAGCCACAATATCACTCCTCTATACTCACAAATGGATTTTCATATTTTTCTTCAACAAGCGTGGTCGGCTCACCATGACCTGGGAAAACGACCAGTTCGTCGTCTAAAGTATACAGCTTTTCACGGATGGAGGTAATAATTTGCGCATAATTCCCACCCGGCATATCCGTGCGTCCAATACTACGGCGAAAAAGTGTATCACCACTGAACAGACAATAAGGACGACTGAGCAGACATATCCCACCAGGGCTATGGCCCGGCGTGTGCAGGACCTCTAATTTGAGTGTGCCAAATTCAAGCACATCACCTTCATTTAAAAGAATATCTGGCTTACGCTTGACCAACGGCGCAGTCTTACCAAAGCGTTCAGCCACCTCTTCCGACGTGTAGAGGTACACATCGTCTGGATGAATAGCCAGCGGCACTGGATACTCAGCGCTCACTTCGTCGATAGCACAGATATGATCGATATGACCATGCGTATTCACAATATATTTGGGGATAAATTTAAGCTCGCGAATGCGTTGGAGAATGCGCTCGGCCTCATCGCCAGGATCAATCACTACCGTTTCCAGCGTTTGTGGACAGGCATACAAATAGCAGTTCTCGCGCAACGCTCCTACAGTTATACAGGCAACCAGTGGCCTTTGCTCATCTTCCTGTTCGGACATATACCATCCTTGTCTATCCTTCCCTGACTAAATAAACTTACCTGGCCCACTCTAGTCGGAAATAGGGAGAAGTTTTCTCGTATCGCGGGGCAAGACTATAGACCATTATAGCATACGCTTCACTAACCTTTAAGGCGCTTAGTATACATAGCTCTCAGGGTTTATGCGCCAGAAATAAGAGTCGCTTTCCAGATTGCACAGAACAAGAAAAAGCGAGAGACAGTTGAAGTAGCAGCTTCAACTGTCTCTCGCACTTTTTAGGAGTTAAGCCTGACTCTGGCGAAGTTGCAGAAAGAAAAGCGGATTGCCCAGCGGATCTTTCAGCGAAAAGGTCCGACCAAAGGGCTGGTCGGCCAGCGGCTCCAGCAGACTGGCTCCGCGCTCCTGTAAGCTCGCCAGGGTCGTTTCAGCGTTATCCACAAACCACCAGAGTTCGATGTTCTGCGTCGGTCCATTTGGCTCTTGTTGAGAAAGCGCCAGCGCCGCGCCTTGACCATTGACCAGCTTAAATTGCACAAAATCGGTCGCCTGACTCTCAATTTCAAAACCCAGGGTCTGTGTATAAAAGGGGAGAACTTTAGCGATATCGGAAACGTGTAGCAAAATGAAGTTTAAACCGTTAAGCATGTCTTTCACCTTTCTGTAGAACAACATCTGTATTTCTTTTACTATGCTAAGTATGCCAGAGTGGCGTGACAACAGTATGTCAGTAGCAAAGTGAATTTTTGCTTTTCTTAGAGAAAGTCCTTTACAATAAGAGAGGATAAGAAGCGCGATCGCCGAGAGGTCGTGCTCTCACCAGGAGCATTGCCGAATAGCCTACAAAGTGATATGCTCATGAACAATTACGATAATCGACTCGTCACCTGGCGAGCCTAAGGAGGCATCTTATTTATGGTTTCGTCCCGCAGACAATCTGCTACCTGCCCGGTATGTAACCGGTCAGATCAGGTTAAAACGTTGCGTCTGGCTTATGGCACGCACGACATAAGCTTTGGGCCACCGCCCATGCCTGAATCGCAGGCTTCAATGATGAAATATCTCACATTTGGCATGGTGCTTGTTGGTGTCTGTGTCTTCTTTATTATTCTCACTCTTTCGGGGACCGGTAGCGGTTTCTCCTGGTGGCAAATGGGCATTACGTTGACCTGTATTATCGCGGCCCTGCTGCTCTCTATCGCAGCGATCCGCCACATCGGCCAGGGCGACGAAGCGGCCCGCAGACTTTACCCGGCCTGGGATAAGGCGATGGCAAACTGGCAACGTTTGCAATATTGTGCACGTGACAAGGTGTTTTTTGATCCCCAGACCTCCAAGACGCTTAGCGAGTCGGCTGTTCACACTCAGCTCGCGGTAGTAGGGGACGTTAATACATCCACCCCCCAGACAGCTGTTGCTTCCCATTAAAAAGGCGCGGATACCCTGAGCTGATCCAGGTTTGCTCTCAGACAGAGGGTATCCGCGCCTTTGCGTTTCACGCTTTTTCCCTTGTGTATGATAAAGACAGAAGCATTTGATATCTGAGCACAGGGAGAAAATTGTGTAGTGGCTTCACAGACTCTTCTACATTTGATTGGGCAATTACAACAGATCATGTCGGTGGCGCAGGGAAGATCTATCTTGCTGGACTACGCGCGAAAATGCTGTAGCGCACGTCTGGCGCTTCTTTTTGCACTCGACACCGAGCGCAAGGCCCTGATCCTGGTCGATCATGCGGGTCGCCACCCACACCCTTCTGCGTTCTCCCTGGAAAACACGCCAGTAGAGCTTTCGCTCAAAGGTCTCTTTGCCGCTACCCTGAAAGAGCAGAGCTTTGTCAATGTCCCCGATATCTCACACCACCCTTTGAGTCTGGTGGAAGAACGCTCTCTGGCGTGGCCGCACGGTCGCGTCCTGCTCCACGCTTTGCGTCAGGGGACACACCGGGGCGTCCTGGCCTTCTGCTTTAGTCCAGCAGGCTCGCGCACTATTCCCAGCACTCAGGCCGAGGAAGAGCTGTTGATCTGTGCATCGTTGCTTTCAGCTTACGTACACGAAGGAGAAGCGGTGCAGCCTGTCTATGGGCGCGGCGAGAAATATGCCAGTGCGCGGGGGAATAGGAGCACGGAGACAGGGGAGCCAGACACCCTATCTACGCCAGCAGATTCGTTCGACCTTCTGCTGACGCTCTGCGCACTGGGCATGTTGAATGAGACGCAGCCAGGCCCACAGGAGCTGGAGCAGCGGATCTTGCGCTCGCTGGTGACGGCTTTCCACGTCCAGGATGCTCATCTGTGGAGCTACGAGCACGACCAGAAATTCTTTCGCCTGCGCCCACCAGGCGCAAAGCCCGACGCACTCACTAAACACGCAAGCACTGTACTGAACACGCGAGCAGAAACACTATCCAACGCCGGTTCGAACGCGGCTTCTGGTCTGGTCGAACTGTCCACCGACGGAAAATATCGCATGCACTGGCATATACTGCGCTATCACGCGCAGGTGCTCGGCGCAGTCGGTCTGGTCATCGAGCACGATTTCACCCTCACTCACCAGCAACATGTCCTGCTGGACGCCGCATGCGAACTCGTGGCGTTGCTTCTGCTCCACACCGAGCAGCACTTCAACGAGCAGCAGAAGCTTATCGAGAGCGAGCGGACGCGTATTGCCTATGAGATCCACGATAGTGTCATGCAAGATCTGGCACACGTCACACAAAAACTGGACTACGTGCAACACTTTATAGATAAGCAGCAACCGCTTGTTCGCACCGAGGTCGAGCAGGCCCGCAATCTGCTTACGCGCAGCCTGCACGATCTGCGCTACGGTCTCACAGCGCTGCTCCCCGTTTCGCTGGAAGAGCAGGGCATCGAGAAAGCCATCAAAGGACTGCTGCGCGAATACAACCTGAGCACCCCGCAATTGACTATCAACTGCGAAGTCGACAACCTCGCCCTCTGGCCACGGGCGTTGCAGACGCCGATCTACCGTTTTCTGCAAGAGGCGCTGAATAACATTCGCAAACACGCCCAGGCCAGCACTGTAACGATCCGTATCCACCACATCGCCAGCGTGGCTGTCGTCCAGATCAGCGACGACGGTCAGGGTTTTGCACCAGAGCACGTGACTCAGCATCGGCATGGACCACAACTGGGCCTTCTGACAATGGAGGAGCGCATTCGCCAGGCAGGAGGTGTCTTTGAACTCTACAGCAGACCCGGCAAAGGCACTACGCTCAAAGCACGTTTTGTCTTTCCACCTTCCGCAACCATCTTGACCGAACGCGAACGCGAGGTGCTACGCCTGCTCGTCGAAGGACTGACCAACCGCGCTATCTCCGATCGTCTCTCGATCAGCCTGGAGACGGTCAAATCGCACGTCCATCATATCATGCAGAAGATGCACGTCAAAGACCGCACCCAGGCCGCAGTAGTCGCAACTAAACGTCAGTGGCTGTAATGAAAAAAGTGCTTACTCAGACAGCTACGTTGGTCGCACGGGTATAAGGCTTGTCGGGATCGATGAGGACGTTGATACAGGCAGGCAAACCCGAGGCGAAGGCCCGTTCCAGCGCTGGCCGGATATCTGCGGGACGTTCGACCAGTTCTCCATAGCCTCCAAATGCCTCAACCATTTTATCGTAGCGAATTCCCGGCGTGAGTTCAGCCGCAGTCGTATGCCCGATGATGGCCTTTTGCGGATGTTTGATCTGGCCCCAGGCACCGTCGTTGCCAATAATCGCCACTATAGGCAACTTCTGACGCACCATGCTCTCAAATTCCATGCCGTTCAGACCAAAGGAGCCATCGCCATAAATGATCAGAACACGCTGGCCCGGACGCGCAAGCTGCGCGGCCATCGCAAAGCCCGTGCCGGGTCCCAGACAACCCATCGGACCCGAGTCGAGCCAGTAGCCCGGCTTATAGACATTGATGGTGCGCCCGGCATAGCTGACTATATCGCCGCCGTCGCCGACAACCGTCGTGTCTTCGTCGATAAAGTCGCGGATCTCACGGCAGAAACGCATCGGGTGGATCGGCACAGCGTCCGAATTGAGCGCGGGACTATCGCGTTCCATGCTCTGCTGCTCCTGCTGGCGCAGATAGGTCAACCATTCGGTCGCAGGCAACTGCTTTGTGCTCTGCGTCAACTGGCTCATGCTCAGCCCAACATCGCCGACAAGCGCAGCCTGCGCTCCCCGATTGACCCCGATATCCTCCGCCGCCAGGTCAAGCCAGATGAGGTTGGCCTCAGCAGGGATCAACGGCGGCTGACCGTGATTGAGGCGGAAATCCAGGCGCGTTCCTACGGCCAGGATCGTATCAGCTCCCTCCAGAGCCTTGCGGCGCGAGAAATTTAAACACAGTGGATGCCTGGGCGACAAACAGCCACGCCCTGCCCCATTGGAGTAGACAGGCGCGTTCAACCGTTCGGCGAGCTGACGCAACGGCTCGGCGGCATCGCACCACCAGACAGCCGTCCCGGCCATAATCACCGGACGCCTGGCCTTTTCCAGAAGCGCCACAGCTTGCTCAACTAGCACTGGATCGGGCGCAGTCCTGCCTTGAAAGCGATAATTGGCAGGCTCGCCCGGATCAAAAGCCTCGTCGGTATCAACCAGATTATTCAGCACATCCATCGGCATCTCAAGAAAAACTGGACCCGGCTTGCCGCTGAGCATCTGGCGAAACGCCATCGCCGTATACTCACCCAGGCGCGACGTTTCGTGGACCGTCCGCGCCCATTTAGTAATCGGACGCACAAGCTCAATCTGCCCCATCTCCTGCAAAGCGCCGCGATCCCACAGTCCCTGAGGAGCCGCACCACCAATCACCAGAACCGGACTGCCAGCCAGATATGCATTGGCCAGACCCGTAATCCCATCGGTCACACCCGGTCCAGCCGTCAGCAACGCCACACCCGGCTTACGCGTAGCCTTCGCCCAACCCTCCGCAGCATGGACCGCCGCCTGCTCGTGCCGCGTATCGACCACACGAATACCTTCACGCAGACAACCATCGTAGATACCCGCAATATGTCCACCGCTTAACGTAAAAACAACTTCAACACCCTCGCGCTTCAAAATTTTCGCGACTAGCCAGCCACCATGAATCAACCCCATTGTGAAACACCTCCTTCTCCTTTGAAAGACCCGCTGTCGCTTGCAGCAAACAACAGAGCCGTAGAGAAACAACCATTGAGAGTCCTGACAGTATCTTACCCGATCAGCCAATAGATTCAGGAGTAGCTAGCTATCAATTTCTGCAAGCCTCTGGCTTGCAACCCAATCCTTTGTTGACTCTACCAGTGGT
>DAOTTJ010000404.1:0-11421 GCA_034437695.1 Ktedonobacteraceae bacterium | reverse complement strand
TAATATGAGTATCTATAGGTAGAGAGGAGCGAGAGAAGCTTGCGAGCATGGGAAATCTGGCGGAAGCATTGGATGTCTTATAGACATGCTTATTTTGGGCATATGTATAAGCCGAGGAATCTAAGGCGATGGTCTGGCAAAGGGGGAGCACTCTTTTAGCGTGTGGCGGTTCTGTTTAGAGGGGCCTCAGTGTTTTTGCGCTTCTAGCAGGACAAGAAAGCGTGCGAGATAGCTGCGCAGCTCGTCGTTGGTGAAGCGTTCCAGACCAGGGATGAGCGCCCGCAGTTCGATGGTCGGCTGGGCAAGCTCGGCGCGAATGGTGGCGGTGACGAAGGGCAGGTCGAGCGGGGTTTGCTGGATAAGAAACATCTTTGCCGCCCGCGCTGCGTCGTTGACGGGTTGCGGCGAGAAGAGAATCGGGTAAAGTACGGCTGTAAGTGTTGCCTGTATGCTATGTTGTGTCACGTGTATCTTTCTTTCTTTTTCCCTGATCTCGCCTCTAAAGAGCCGCTACGCATGGCATAGTAACATATTTGCAGAGATTAAAGCAACTATTCTGTCTTTAGTACCAGTGAGTGCCACTTTTGCGCGGTCCATCGGGAAGAACTGCGTCATTCACGGGTCAGACTACGTCTGCACCTATAGAAGAAACAGGCAGCCAGGGAGTTAGAGCATTCAGGCTGGAGTTGCTGAAGCGATAGGGATTGCGCCTGTTTGCAGTGGGATGGGCGTATAGGTCTGGAGATCGCTGCCGTACATGGCCACCTGTTTGCTGGCCAGTTCGTCGGGGAGAAGTGGGCGCAGCATGACGACATAGTAGGCTGTATAAGTGCGGAAGAGACGTTGTTGCTGGCCGTGGAGCAGTCTGGCAATGTTCTGGGTATCGGAACGCGAGAGTTGGACGACGTGGAGCGGGACCGTATAGGTCAGGCAGCCGTTGTCAAGGTTTGGTCGGGGATTGTTTGGATCGGGCGTAATCAAGCCACATTCGTAGGCGGAGGCATTGGCGAGATCGAGCGTCGTCAGGCTCCAGAACGGGATTGAGGCGTTCTGAGTAGCTGTGAAATCGAGGCGCGAAGTCTGGTAGACCAGGAGGGCCTGGGTCTGGGATGTATAAGAATGCGTCGATCCGTTCAGCGCGTTGCGAATCGTTGAGAGCGCGTTGCCCAGTTGTTGATATTCCTGGAGCGCCTGAGCGCTCTCCTGGAGATTGTCGAAAGGGCCATAGGTAAACTGATAGCTTTTATTATTCAGCGCAACCTGAAGGAGCGTGGCGTTCTGGTCGGGGATATCGTCAAAGACCTGCTGGTGCAGCGTCAGGAGTTTATCGGTATCGATCAAGGTCTGGAGCAGGGTTTGCAGGGAAGAATTAGAGAGCGACCCTTGTTGAGGTTGCAGGCCGGGTCCGATGATAAACGTGCCATTGCCATAGACGCTGATCTCGGGGGTAAACTGGACAGAGCCGACTTTGCCGCCGCCGAAAAAGAGACGCAGCAGAACATCTTGCGGTTGAGTGCTGTACGAGATGATCGTGCCACTCTTTGTTTGGACGGTCTGATGGTGGATGGGCTGAGTCGTCGGCCGGGTGCTTGAGGCACACGCGCTGAGCGAGCAGAGTGCCAGGCAGAGCGCGGCTGTCAGCCAGAGAGTGTGCTGACTGCCGTGCTGTTCTGCCTGGCGTGAAGAATCTGTGGAGCGATGTACGCGTGTAGCCATGTCTCTATCTGCCCTGTTTCAATTCCTCGTAGAAACGGTAGCCGATCAACTTGTAGACCAGTTTAGCGGCCAGAAAATCGGCGCGTACCTGTCCGGGCATGGGGCAGAGTTCGACCACGTCCATGCCGACGATCGTCGTGCGTTGACAGATCTCGCGCAAGAGTGCGAGCAGTTGATACCAGTGGAGACCGCCGGGTTCGGGCGTGCCGACCGCGGGCATCTCGCCTGGATCGATGGCATCGAGATCGATCGTGAGGTAGGTATGCTGACTCAGGCGTTCCCAGGGAATAGTTGCGCTGCCATTGGCGAGCTGATAGGCCCAGACGATCGCGACATCAGGTTTGGTGCGCAGAAAAGCGGCTTCTTCGGGGCTAAAGCTGCGGATGCCGATTTCGGTGAGCGGGATGCCCATATCGACGACGCGCCGTTCGATCGAAGCGTGTGAGAGCGGAGTGCCTTCAAACTCATCGCGCAGATCGCCGTGTGCGTCAATATGTATAACGGTCAGATCGGGAAAAACGTCACGGACGGCAGCGATCGGGGGTGCGGAGAGAGAATGTTCACCGCCGAGGACCAGAGGTAGCTGCTTGCATTGGAGCGCGGAGCGGACAGCGTCGCCGGTTGCGGTAAGCGCGGCGGCGTGGTTCAAGCCGGTATAATCGAGGGCCGGATACGTATAGATGCCGGCCTCGATTGGAGACCAATCCAATTCCTCGTCGTAGAGTTCCATCTGACTGGAGGCGTTGAGAATCGCCTGTGGCCCATGTTTCGTGCCAGTCATATAGCAGACGCTATATTCGAGCGGGGCCGGAATGATCGCCACGCGAGCGGTGGCAGGGTCGCAATAAGGCGCATCGGGCGCACCAAACTGGGTAACAGGCGAATCGGTCATAGAATGAACCTCTCCTCAGGCGGTTTAGCGCACAGCCAGCTTAGCCATACGAGCGGCCAGTGCGGCTTGATAGCGTGCGGGATCGGGGTTTTCGGGTCGTAGAGAACGAGTAGCACGGACGACAAAATGAGCTTCTATGTCCTCGGTCTGGAATATTGTTTTCGCGAACGCGATAGCGTCTTCCTGACTGAATTCTTTACACGAACAGATGTCGATGTCAACTTCGCCGTATTCTGGCCAGGCATGCATACTGATATGGCTCTGAGCGATAACCACAAACCCGGACATGCCCGCGTCGAGCGGATTAGAGGTTTCGATATCGTACAGGTGGACGGGACTAACCTTTTCCATATCGATATGGGCTGGATATTCGTCCAGCATGTGCCGCAGCAACGGCTCGTTGGTTAGAATCTCGCGGCTACAACCGTAAAGTTCCAACATCAAATGCACCAGCATCTTCTTAGTTTTCTCCTCTTAACAATTACCAAAGCTACATGCCACCTTCGCTGCCAGATCGACAGCGCCCACAACGGGTTACGTCCTCAAAATGGGCGTCGACTGCTATTTTACATTAGCTTGTCAAGCTAATGTATAGCCCGTTTGACCTAATGGCAAGAAGCGATCCCCAATCTAGTTTTGCTCGTCAAGCTCGCGTATCGTTTTTCACTATTCGCTTGTAAATACTCGAAAACGCGTGAATGTCGCACTATTGATATCAAACATTAGTATCACCTTTTGACACCACGCGCAAGCTTCTATTCAGGGAAAAAAGACAATCTATTAGGTAGGAAAATGAACACAGATGGATTTGCTCACTTGTTTCTTAGCAAGAAAAGGAGAAAACTGTTGAAAGAAAGGATTGGGAGAGATATCATATATATCTAACAAGTGGAGGCATATTGTCTCTCGTTACTGCTCAATTTTTAGTACATTCGTCCCGTAGAAAGAAGAAAAGGGTGCGTTTTATTAAGTAATAGAGCATACTTATAGATGCACGTCTATTTCATAAATTTTGAGTTCGATGTTATTTTTCTGCTACTTTGGGGATGTTGGTTATGAGTACGCCTCCTTCGTCTCCATCACGTTGGTCTGCATGGGTTAGTAACGCTCTTCACACTTCTGGCCGTCGCTCCTCCCTCAACAACTCTTGTGACCGCGTTTCCGTGGCTGATCCAGCATCCCTGGCTTGCTGCTCTGCTGCTGCTCTTCTATGAACTTGTAGTTGGAATTGGTGCGTTGCTCACTGCCTTTTTCAAGAAGATCTGGGAGCGACGGGCTGATACCTGGGCTGATGTCAGTGCAAGTCGCCTGGAAACGACCTTGCTTTTGTTGTTCTCTGGATCGCGCCAGCGGTATCTGCGCTTCTTTTGCTATGAATATAGCGATCTTGACATGAAAGGGATCAGCACACGTGGAACCTACAGTATCTCCCTAGAACAGGTCTTTGTCGATGTTCGCCTTGATGCTGTACCTGCCCATCGTACCTCATCCGATCCGCTGCGTATCCCTTCAGAATTGCAGACAGGAACGCATAGTATCTGGGACTATATCGTAAGACTTGATCAACATCTGGTTATTGTAGGTACACCAGGCAGTGGAAAAACAACTCTCCTGAAACATCTGGGGTTGACGCTGGCGAATGGTCGTCGTCATCGACGTTCGCTGCCCAGACATATCCGCTGGACACTGCCGTTCTTCCTCCCTTTGCGTGACCATAGTTCTTCCTTGACTGCGAACCCAGCATATACCCTGGCTGATGCAATGAACACACAGATTGCATCTTGGAAACAGACGATTTCTACTGAGTGGATAGCGCGTATACTTAATAAAGGTCATTGCTTGATCTTACTGGATGGCCTACTGGGAGGAAATAACAGAAAGCGTTATTTGGCTGAGTCAGAGTCCATCTGCGGCATTCTGTCAGCAGGTGCTCACAGATCTTGTTCTCGATCACGCCCTTGCCCGTGACCTCGCTAGCGTGAGTTCCCGCTTCCATGGACTCACGCGGGTTACTGCTCTCCCTCGTGCTCGTGATCTCGCTAGCACCCTTGACCGCGATCTTAGCCGTGACCAGGCCCTCGCCGGTTTCCTGGCTCGCGACCTCGCCCGCAATCTCGGTATTGACCACACTTTCAATCTTGGCATCGCTCTCGCCAGTGCCAGCGACAGCGCTCTGGCCCTCGCTAAAAATCTTAATCCCGCTCGTTGCTACTCTAGCCCTGACACTGGCCTCGTTCTCACCACCTATCTTGGCTCCGACCCCAGTCTCGCTCGTTTCAGCATTTCTGAAATCTATTTACTACTCTTTTTATTCTCCTGGAGGCCTGTACGAATGCACCCAGTATATGAGGGAATCCTGCTTATGAAAGAGCGTTCGCCGAAATAGAGTGACTTTAACGTGTAATATAGAACATTTTTGTATCCAGGTGTTAGATGTCTCAGCTTTTCTTTTGGGCCTTCTCAAGCCAGGAAGATCATTTTAGGAATGATCAAGGGTACAGAGCCAGCGAGGCGATCCTTTGCAAAGCATTGCTCTTCTGATACAATAGCGATAGATACATACTTTTCTCTTCTATTGATCGTTTTTCGTTGATGAATAGGGTCCTCGCTCTGACTTTCTGATCGTGTGTTGAAGGATGTTTGTGTATGACTGAGCAGCCACTACGCTTGAGCCTGGAACCAATCCAGGGGCAGCCGCATCAGTATCTGCTGTCGTGGCAGGATGTGGGATATTATCCGATTACGGTGCGTGTGGAAAACAATCTGGTTTTGACCGATCTGCTGCGGGCGTTCCCTGAACTGCTGCTTGGGCGTCGCAAACCGGTCTGGTTGCGTGTCGCGGGTGATCCGCTGAAAGTACTGGGAGAGCGTCTCTGGGATCTGTTGTTTCCGGTCAGCGCTCCGCTGGCATCTCGGCAGGCCCTGGCGAAGGCGCTGCGTAGCGAGATGACGCCTGTGGTGCTGCATCTTCCAGCGGCTCTGTCGCATCTGCCCTGGGAACTGCTTGCTGATCCTGAGCAACCAGCAGGAGCGGTTGGATTTCTTGCGCGTCAGCGACCTTTGATGCGTCTGAGCGAGGCTGCCAGCCCGATGAGTCCGCTTCCGTTTCCTTTGAAGGTGCTGGTGCTGATCTCGTCTCCGCCTGCACTCGGTGCGAACGCACGGGTCGATGTCGAGAGCGAGCGCACCGCTATCATGCAGGCCACGTCGGATGCTCGCAAGGCTGGTCGTCTGCATCTGCTCATCGAGGATATCGTGACCCCCCAACGGGTACAACAGGCGCTCATCCGATTTCGCCCGCATCTGGTGCAGTATATTGGGCATGGGGGATACGACCAGGCCACAGGTGGGGTCCTGCTGTGGGAAGATGACCGTGGAGAGGTGTTGCCCTACCCCGCGCACCGTCTGGCCGAATTGTTGCGACCACGTCGGCTACGGGCCGTGCTGCTGCACGCGTGTGAAACGGCAAGTGGGCATGGCACGCTCGATCTGCCCAACATGGCTGAGGTCTTGCTTCGCGCGTCGCTGCCAGCAGTCCTGGCGCAGCAAGCGAATCTGACCTACGAGTCGAGTGTGCTGGCCACGAGGGCCTGGTATACATCGATCATCGAAGGTCAGAGTCTGGCTGACGCGCTCTTTGAGGTACGTCAGGTCTTAGCCCAGACCGAGCGACCGGACTGGGCGGTGCCAGTCCTCACCGGAAGCCTGGCAAGCCTGGAACCGTTTTGTGATGTGCGTGCGCCTGCGGGCGAGCCAGACCCGGAGGTGATTGTCCACCGCAGGATCGACGATCTCCCCACGCCGATTGGCATCTTTGTGGGCAGGCATCGCGAGATGCGTGCGCTGCACCTGATGCTGGAAGAGACGCCAGGGTTTGGTCCCGTTCTAGCTCTGATCACGGGTCCTGGTGGGATGGGCAAAAGTACGCTGGTTTCCCAGGCGGTGACGCGTTATGGCCGCGACTATCAGGGAACGCTGACCTTACGCTGCGCGGGCTATCAGGGGATGGATCTCTGGTTGCAGTCCCTGGGAGATTTCCTGAGACAGCATGATGCGCCCTTTGTACTGGCGCAGGTCTTGCCCGATCCCCAGCGAAGCATCCAGGCAAAAATCGAGGCCGCTGTGGCAGCGCTGAACCAGATGGGACCCGTGTTGCTGATTGTGGACAACGTGGAAAGTGTGCAGGCGGAGGATCGCACGCTGCGTGATCCCGACCTGCGCTTCTTCTTGCAGGTCTGTCTGCGCAACCTGCGCGGAAGCCGTCTCCTGCTGACCGGACGCTTTCCGATCGCCGATCTACTCCCGGAGGATCGTTTTGCCGCGCATGTCCTGCACCTGGATCTGGACGATCTGAGCGGGTACGAGACGCAGCGCCTGCTGATGCGCCATCCGTCATTGCGCGGTCTGGAAGAGACCACGCATGCGATCCTACGCGAGACCTTTGGGGGCTTGCCGTATGTCTATGATGTGTTAGCGACTGGAGCGAAAGGACAGAGTCTGGATGCCCTGGTGCATGACATCCAGGACCGCATCACTGAGGAACGGGAACGGCGAACGGCGGCAGAATGGCAGGAGGTGCGCCAGCGCGTGAGCGAGTTCGCCACTCTGGCAACGACCGCCGATCGTCTCTCAGCAGGGAGCCGCCGGGCCTTAGGCGCGATCAGCCTGTTGCAAAAGCCATTTCCGTTGGAAGTGTTTGAGCAGGGCTTGCAGGTGGCGCGTCAGGACTGGCAACCCCTGCTCGATTGGTCGCTGGTGCGTCATGATCCCTTCACGCGAACCTATCAGGTACATAGCGTCACGCGCTACCACGCGTCCGCACTGGTCCCGCAGGAGGAGCGCGTCACATGGATGGACCAACTCGCACAGTGGTATGAACGCTATGCCGATCAGGAAAGCCACGACCTGGGAGATTATCTGGAGGCTCATCGCTTGTGGGAAGAGGCTGGCCTGACCCAACAGGCGGGCCAGTTGGTGCTGCAACTGGCTCCGACGCTCCACCGTTTGGGTCTCTATCAGGTGTTGCGCCAACTCTGTCAGACGACCCTGGAAGATGCCCGGTCTGCTGGCAATGAACTTCTGATATCGCCTGCGCTCTTCTGGTTGGGAAGACTAGTGCAGGATCAGGGGGAGTATGAGCAAGCGCGGGGGTTATATGAGGAGAGTCGGGAGATATGTGAACGGTTGGGAGACCAGAGCGGGGTATCGAAAAGCCTGCATGAGTTGGGGATGCTGGCGCAGGCTCAGGGGGAGTATGAGCAAGCGCGGGGGTGGTATGAGCAGAGTCGCGAGATCAAGGAGCGGCTGGGAGACCAGAGCGGGGTATCGAAAAGCCTGCATCAGTTGGGGATATTGGCTCAGGCTCAGGGGGAGTATGAGCAAGCGCGGAGGTGGTATGAGCAGAGTCGGGAGATCTTCGAACGGCTGGGAGACCAGAGCGGGGTGTCGAAAAACCTGCATCAGTTGGGGATGCTGGCGCAGGATCAGGGGGAGTATGAGCAAGCGCGGGGGTGGTATGAGCAGAGTCGCGAGATCCTGGAACGGCTGGGAGACCAGAGCGGGATTGCAAGTAGCCTGCATCAGTTGGGGATGTTGGCGCAGGCTCAGGGGGAGTATGAGCAAGCGCGGGGGTGGTATGAGCAGAGTCGCGAGATCAAGGAGCGGCTGGGAGACCAGAGCGGGGTGTCGAAAAGCCTGCAGCAGTTGGGGATGCTGGCTCAGGCTCAGGGGGAGTATGAGCAAGCGCGGGGGTTATATGAGCAGAGTCGCGAGATCAAGGAGCGGCTGGGAGACCAGAGCGGAATTGCATCCAGCCTGGGGCAGTTGGGATTACTGGCGTCTGCCCAGCGTGACTTTCCACAAGCACTCTCGGCAACGGTCCAGGCGCTACGCATCTTTCGGGCGTTACGTTCTCCTTCTGCTCGTCTCGCTGAACAGACCCTTGTAAAGATTCGTGCCGCGATGGGCGAAGACGCCTTCCAGGTCCACTGGCAGGCGATCGCACCACCCGAGCTTGCGCTCCCTCCGCAACCAGCCAGCCAGGGAGACGACGATCCAATCCAGACGATGATCGCATTGCTCCAAACGCCGACCTGGGACGAGTCACAACGCTTTCTAGAGGCGCATCCCGAACTACTCACGCCTGAGATGGAACCAATCTGGCAGGCCTTGCTAGCCGGGCAAGAGAATGAGAACGCACGTCGCAGCATCATACAGCATCTCCACCTGCTCGCTCGGTGCCGAGAGATTGGCATTGCCGAGGCATATCGGGAATTGACGCGTACAACTGCGACGGAAGAAACAACGACCGAAGAAGGAGAGGATTGAAGCATGGCTGAGCAACAGAGGCAGATCGTCATGCGGTGTCACTTTTGCCAGAAGGAGACAAAACTGATTGTGAAAGTGTCTGATCCGCAGGCGAGCCAGAGTCAGTTGGTGCGTGTGGTGCGCTACTGTGCGCACTGCAACCGACCCAACCGGCTGGAACTGCCAGATAACCTGGATGTGCATGTCTTTATCCTGGGTCAGGATAAAGGCTTTCTGGGCTATCAGGGTGGACAGCGTCTTCCGATCATCAAAGGAGAATCAGAGCCATGACGCCTCCCTACTCAGGACACTCGCTGGAACCGGAAGAGGAACAGCTTCTTCAGCAGATGGAGCAGCACTGGCAACAGGTCTGGAACGATGCTCCAGTCCAGTCGATCGCACGACTCGAAGAGGCGGCGCGGCAGATGATCACCATCACCGCCGGTCTTCAGATACTCTATCCCGCGCTCTTTGTGTTGAGCACCTTGCGCAGTCAGGTCGTTGCTCTTCAGGGACCTGTCCCTGGCTGGGTGGCCCTGCTGCCCTTCTTTCTGCCACCGATCTGTTGGTTGGTCAGCCTGGCGCAGGCCGCGCATGTCTTTCTGCCGCGCATGCGACCGGGCGTCAACTTCAACGAGATCAGTCCGGGGGCCTGGCAGAAAGTCAAGGACGCCTATGCCCAGGCCGCAGACGAGAAGCTGCGTGCATTGAACCGTTCGCATGCCTGGTTGATCGTCAGCTTTGGCTGTGTCCTGCTCGCCGTCGTCGTATTTCTCTGGTTGCCAGCACCGCCTAAGTAGATCGCGATATAGTGACCTGAAATAACGACACCTGGCTACAATATTTGTTGAATTATAGATCTTGTACGTTCTAATTAAATAGAATGATGGATTTCATAATCAATTTTTTAAGGAATCGAACTACAATGCAAAAGCGCTCTCATTGGACGGTACGGACGGTGCTCACTTTAGTTGCCACAATCGCTCTGATCGCGAATTTGATTGCGATTATTGTCTTTATCACTGGACGAAATTCACTACAAAATCTTGTAACTTCGGCTGCTGCTACAGCTTCTGTCCATGCAATTGCACTAAGTCCGACCGTCAATCCAATACCACCATCACTAACGCCTACTACGATTCCGCCCAATGTATCACCTGTTACACCGACCCCAACTAACACACCGACCCCAGTCAGCACATCGACACCAAGCAATACTACACCAATTGTGCAGGCCACAGCTACATCTGAGGCGCAGGCTACAGCTACATCTGAGGCGCAGGCTACAGCTACGACAACTACGCAGCAGGCAATCAATACTGCGGTTGTAAATGCAGTGAATGCGCAAAACGCGCAAGCCACCAGTGTAGCTGCATCCGAGATACAAACTGCAACCTCTGCTACTGCTCAGGTGCAGGCTACCGCTACTGCTACCGCTGTTGCACAGGCTGCTTCAGATCAACAAACGCAATACAATAGTTGCGTAGCTGGTGCCGTGATTATTATAGTCATAATTGCGGTATGTCTCCTCTTTCTTTAGGTACGTCGGGCATTTGGCGTTTTTACAAGTTTGGCTAAGGAGTCAGATCATGTCTCTCTTGCTCTGGAATGTGATCTATGAGGGAAGTGCTGGAATGTGTTGGGTTACCCTGTTATTTGCCTGGCTCATAGGTATACTGGTTGATGTATGTGGGAAGACAAGTGATCAGAAGTGCTTAGGATATGCATCGATCAGGCTCATCCTGGCATGGGTGTTATTGCTTGTCTTATTAGTTACCATGTTTCTATTTACGTTACATCCAATTGTGCAATTGGTTTCTTTCGACATCTTATGGCTCCGCCACCCTGGCTTGTTGCTTTTATTTACCGCAACTGTCTTCACTTTGTGGGCGCGGTTAGTCCTGGGTTCAATGTGGAGTTCTACGCCGCGTATCAAGTCTGATCATCTTTTACGAATCAACGGTCCTTATCGTATAACACGCCATCCTATCTATACTGGTCTACTTGGTATGGTGATTGGCTCTCTTCTGATGCTCGCCAGCAGTCAATGGTTTTTAACCGCCATATAGATCTTCCTGTTGGCAGAAGTCTTATTTCTACTGTATTTCAAAATTGTGCTTGAAGAGCGTTTGCTATTAGCAACCTTTGGTCAAGACTATGCAGAGTTCCAAAAGCGTGTTCCGCGATTGCTACCTTGTTGTCTCCGTGTATTGATGAGGTGGTTCTGCGTGCGTTGAGCAAGCGACCAGAAGAACGTTTCCCTTCGATGCGGGTCAGGCAGGCACTCCGCAGTTTGCCTTTGTTGTACCAGATAACGAGTGTAGTTTCACCTTACTATGGGAGGAACCTTTGGGAAGTCATTAGTCCTGGACAACCACTGTTTCACCCGAAATTTACTGTAAAGCATAAAATCTGACACCGCGTTGTTTTGATCGGCCTCAGCCCTGCCATCCTTTATCTTCCTATCTCCCATAAATGGTTACATATATTTAATTGAACTGATTATT
>DAOTTJ010000403.1:0-38498 GCA_034437695.1 Ktedonobacteraceae bacterium | reverse complement strand
TCAAATTGCCGCATGCCAGCCGGATTGTTGAGCAGAAACAGCAGCGTCGTAACCTGGCGATTGGCGGCAAAGATAGGCAAGACGGAATGAAGCTGGTCGAGTCGTACGGTCACAAGGACGACATCATATTTATCGGTTGCCGCCAGGTCTTCAACGACGGAAACCTGGGTTGTCGTCCTTTGCCCAGTCGATGCATTCTCAAGTTGAATTCCATGTGCGCGCAACGACACCGCCCGTTGCCCTCGCGCCAGCAACGAGACGTTTTGTCCCGCCTCCTGAAGTCTGGCAGCATAGACGCTGCCAATAACACCTGCTCCATAGACCAGAATATCCATAGTTTTTTCTCTTTCTTTTTCTGCTTGAGATAGTTTTCTCTAAAGCGGCGCAGAGCCGACACATCGTTGCAAAAAAAGCGTAACCGATGGTACAATGAGCGTCAATCAGCAAGGGAACAGAACGTGTTGGCTATGCAACATGGGAGAGGAAAGTGATGCACAAGTTCGATGGCGTTGAAGATCTGAGAGTTCGTCGCACGCGCAAAATGCTTCAGCAAGCGTTGATCGAGGGAACTGTGGAGAAAGGGTTCGCGGCCCTCACGGTGCGTGATATTACCGAGCGTGCAATGGTGAACCGCTCGACGTTTTATCACCACTACATTGATAAATACGATCTACTCGAACAGCATATAAATGCGATATACGAGGTGTTAGAAGTGGAGGGAGGGATCATTAGGAAGGTCCGTCATGAAGGACTCATCGAGCTATTCACGCAGATTCAACAGTTTCCCAGCTTTTACCGCGTGGTACTGAGTGCGCAGGCGGACGCCTTTTTGAGCCAGCGCTTTGGCCAGCAGACACAGCAGCGTTTTCTTGCGTACTTCTATCAGACGTTCCCCGAAGCCACCTCTGATCCCGATACACCGCCGCTCGACCTGCAATTCACCATTGTTGCCTCGGCTGGATGTGGCGCACTCGCCTGGTGGCTGGAGCAGGAGCGGCCCTCTACGCCTGAACAGTTTGCCCACTGGCTGCAACAGCTCATCTATGATATCTCGGTCTCTATGCTCAAGCTGAAAAAATGAGATCCCTTGCTTTTAAACGTCGCTTCATTTCTACTAAAAAGAGATTTCTCTCTTGAGTCAAAGAAACTGTCACTGCGGAATAAACAGTTCTGCTCGCCAGGCAGGAGGGCGAAGGCGGAAGTATGAGGAGACAGCAAAAACTATGAAAAGCCGTGAGAAACCCAAAAGATGGTCAAGGTTGCAATTGCGCATGACCCTTTCTTATCTGGGAGTCGCTCTACTCAATGTTCTCTTATTGGAATTTCTGGCTATACTCGCCCTGCTTATTATCGCTCCCCGCTCCGCTTATGCTACTAATTTACCGCGAAACTTCTTAGCCTATCTGGAACTTGCCCGAGGTCTACTGATCAGTGGTTTCATCTGGTTTATCATTATAACGCCCGCTGGCGTCTTCTTTGGCTTCCTGGTCACGCGCGGAATCGTCAGGCGTATTCACCGTCTGGTCGACGCTACCTCGCGCTTCGCCAATGGCGACTATTCACAGCAGGTACGCGTGGAGAAAAAAGACGAGATAGGACAGTTGGAAACCCAGTTCAATCAGATGGCCGGACAGCTAGTTGAAAGTCTCAAAAAAGAGTTAGAGCTACGCGAATATAATGTTCGCCTGGAAGAACGCACGCGCATTGAGCAAGAACTGCACACGGCCCAACTCATTCAGCGTTCGTTGCTGCCAAAAGAGATCCCCGAGCTGAGCAACTGGAAGATCGCCACGTACTATCAACCCGCACGCGAGGTCGGCGGCGACCTCTACGATTTTCTTGTCCTGGCGGACGGCAAGCTGGGACTGATCATTGGCGATGTGGCCGATAAAGGTATTCCTGCCGCGATGGTTATGGCCTCCACGCGCAGCATGATACGAGCGGCCGCGCAGGTAATTGAATCGCCAGGCCTGGTGCTGGCTCACGTCAACAATCTCCTGTACGACGATACACCGGAAAAAATGTTTGTCACCTGTTTCTACGCTATTCTCGATCTCCACAAGGGGACACTGCGCTTCGCCAATGCTGGACACGATCTGCCCTATCGCCGCCAGTACGAGACGATCACTGAACTGCGAGCCACTGGCCTACCGCTTGGTCTACTGCCAGAGATGTTCTACGAAGAATTTGAGGTGACCCTGGCACCAGGCGAAAGCGTGCTCTTCTATAGCGATGGTCTGGTCGAAGCTCACAATGCCAGGCGCGAGATGTTCGGCTTCCCACGCTTGAAAACGCTGCTTCAGACGCAGACTGAAGGCATACCGGTCATCGACGGTCTGCTCGGCGCACTGAAAATCTTTACCGGCGAAAACTGGGAACAGGAAGATGATGTAACGATGGTTCTACTCCAACGAACCCTCGAACACGTCTAGACGCCGCCAACGAACGTGTCGCACTTCTTTCCTCACCCACCAAATGTTTCACGTGCATAGCCATGAAGTGAAGCAGGAGTGCAGAGAGGTGCTCTCTGTTAACTTCATGTCTATAGGCAGGGCAGTTTCGCCATGAACAAGGAAGAGGCAAAAACTTCTACTTGATAAGGAGGCCAGGCATCAAGCATAAAATAAACCCGCGAACTCGCGCCATTCCCTTGACGCACTTCACTGGCAGTGCTATCCTGCAAAGAGAGGCAGAGCGCGAACAATCAGGAGCAGGTAGACACCAGTACTGCTCAGCGCAAGACGCTCCATTGACCCTCTTGCCTGTGGTTTTTGAGGAGGAGAGTTCTTTTTCATGGGTATTTTAGAATCTCACATCGATCGCCAGAGCGACGATTTCCGGGCCAACTCCGCGCACTTCACTAGCCTGCTCGACGAACTGCGCACCCGCACCACTCAGGTCCAACAGGGCGGAGGCGCTGAAGCGGTCGCACGTCACCGCAAACGCATGAAACTGCTGGCCCGCGAACGCATCCAGCTCCTCTGCGATCCAAATACTCCTTTTCTGGAACTCAGCACGCTGGCCGCGTGGGAGATGTACGATAACGATGCACCATCGGCGGGGATTGTGACCGGGATTGGCGTGGTCGAAGGACAGGAGTGTGTGATCATCGCCAACGATGCCACGGTGAAAGGTGGCACGTACTATCCACTCACTGTCAAGAAGCACCTGCGTGCTCAGGAGATCGCTGAACAGAACCACCTGCCCTGTATCTATCTGGTAGACTCGGGCGGCGCGTTTCTGCCACTCCAGGCCGATGTCTTCCCGGACCGCGACCATTTCGGGCGCATCTTCTACAATCAGGCACGCATGTCCAGTCAACGCATCCCGCAGATCGCCGCGGTGATGGGTTCGTGTACTGCCGGGGGTGCGTATGTACCGGCGATGAGCGATGAAACGGTGATTGTGCGCGGTACCGGCACGATCTTTCTCGGCGGTCCACCCCTGGTCAAAGCCGCGACCGGCGAAGAAGTAACGGCGGAGGAACTGGGGGGCGCAGATGTCCATAGCCGCACATCGGGCGTTACCGATCACTACGCGCTGAACGATGAACACGCCCTGGCCATCTGCCGCGAGATAGTGGCCAACCTGAACCGCCGCAAATACATTCCCTGGGAAATCACTCCTCCTGAACCGCCGCTCTACGATCCGACCGAACTCTACGGTATCGTGCCGCGCGACGGACGCAAAAGCTACGACGTACGCGAGGTGATCGCCCGCCTGGTCGACGGGAGCCGCTTTCACGAGTTTAAAGCCCTCTACGGCACGACATTGGTCTGCGGCTTTGCCCGCCTGATGGGCTTCCCGGTTGGCCTGATCGCCAACAACGGCATCCTTTTCTCTGAAAGCGCCCTCAAGGCCACGCATTTCATCGAACTCTGCGCCCAGCGCCAGACCCCGCTGATCTTTCTACAGAATATTACCGGCTTTATGGTCGGCAAACAGTACGAAAACGGCGGCATCGCCAAAGATGGGGCCAAGATGGTGATGGCGGTCGCCAACGCGCCGGTTCCACGCTTCACGGTGATTATCGGCGGTTCCTTTGGCGCAGGCAACTACGGCATGTCCGGGCGAGCCTACTCGCCTCACCAACTCTGGATGTGGCCCAATGGCCGCATCTCGGTCATGGGCGGCGAACAGGCAGCCAGCGTCCTGGCTACGGTCCGCCAGGAAAATCTTGCCACCCAGGGACGCCGCATGTCGCCGGCCGAAGAAGCGGCGTTTAAACGTCCAACGTTAGAGAAGTACGAGGCCGAAGGCAATCCCTACTTTAGCACCGCGCACCTGTGGGACGATGGCATCATCGACCCGTGCGAGACGCGCACGGTGCTTGCTCTAGGCCTCGCGGCCTCGCTCAACGCGCCTTATCCCGACCATCCTTTTGGCGTTTTTAGAATGTAAGTGCGGCCCACGCATAAAGGAAAACTCATGGCAAGCGATCTCGTTCTTGTCTCATACAGTCACCAGGGGCGCGTGGCTACGGTCACAATGAACCGACCCGAGGTCCACAATGCGCTGAATATGCAGTTGCTGAACGATCTGGCAACTACCTTTGCCGAGCTAAGCCAGATGACACAGCTCTCAGCGGTCGTGCTGGCTGGCGCAGGTAAATCTTTTAGCGCTGGTGCCGATCTCCATATGATGAAGGCGGCTGCTCGCTTTACTCTGGAGCAGAACCAGGAGGAGGCTCGCCAGATCTCCGCGACCTTTGAGCAGCTCAATACCTTTCCCATCCCGCTGCTAGCTCGCGTTCAGGGAACTGCTGCGGGTGGCGGTCTGGGACTGATGGCCGTCAGCGATATTGTGATTGCCTCCGCGACGGTTCGCCTGACCTTCAGTGAGGTCAGACTGGGCATCGCTCCGGCGGTGATCTCACCCTATGTGATCGCCAAGATCGGTACGTCGTGGGCACGTCGCCTGTTTGTAACTGGCGAACGTTTTACTGCCGCACTGGCGCGTGAACTAGGGCTGGTCCATACAGTGACTGCGCCGGAACAGCTCGACGCCGAGGTGGAAAACGTGCTACAAGAGATGCTGAGTGGGGGTCCACAAGCGCTACGAGCCTGCAAAGCGCTGGCCAGGGATATCGGCTCGCTTGACCTCGCGCAGGCCCGCGAGCTGACCAGTCAGACTATCGCCCTCCTGCGCACCAGCACAGAAGGCCAGGAGGGCCTGCAAGCGTTTCTAGAGAAGCGTAAACCTGCCTGGACCAACCTCACTCAGCCGATTGAGTAAAAGCGCTCCAGGGGAGCACTACGCATCGTCCAGGTCCAGAACCTATCCTGACTGAGCGAGTAGAGAAAATGTATGTTTAAAAAAATCCTTATCGCCAATCGCGGTGAGATTGCGGTACGCATTATGGCGACCTGCCGCGAGATGGGCATTGCAACGGTAGCCGTCTACTCTGAGGTCGACCGCCACGCGAAACACGTACGCGAGGCCGACGAGGCTTACGAGCTTGGTCCTGCGCCCGCCACGCAAAGCTATCTGTATATGGAGAAGCTTCTGACCATAGCCAGCCAGAGCGGGGCAGAAGCGATCCATCCGGGGTACGGCTTTCTCTCGGAGAATACTGCCTTTGTCGCCGCCTGCGAGGCCGCCGACTTTGTCTTTATCGGTCCACCCGCCGCGGCGATGCGCCTGATGGGTTCAAAGATCGCCGCCAAACAGTTGGCTATGCAGGTCAATGCGCCCGTCATCCCTGGCTACAATGGCGCGAGTCAGGATGAGGAGACGCTCCTACGCGAAGCCCAACACATCGGCTTCCCACTGCTGATTAAGGCCTCGGCAGGCGGCGGCGGCAAGGGGATGCGCGAGGTCCACGCCGAATTGCTCTTCCTCGACGAACTGGCCGGCGCACGCCGCGAAGCCCAGGCAGCCTTTGGCGACTCCACGGTCTTTCTCGAAAAGCTACTTCTTCATCCACGCCATATAGAGATTCAGGTACTCGGCGATCGCTTTGGCCACCTGATCCACCTCGGCGAGCGCGAGTGCTCAATCCAGCGCCGCCACCAGAAGATCCTCGAAGAGTCCCCCTCGCTCGCTCTGACTCCCGCTCTACGCGCCGAGATGGGCGCAGCAGCAGTGCGCATCGCCACTGCGGCGGGCTACATCAACGCCGGAACGCTAGAATTTATGCTCGATACCGATCAACGTTTCTATTTCCTGGAAATGAACACGCGCTTGCAGGTCGAACATCCAGTGACCGAACTGGTCACTGGACTTGACCTCGTGCGCCAGCAGATCTTGATAGCTGCCGGCGAACCCCTGGCACTAGAGCAGACGGATATTAGTCCGCGCGGACACGCCATTGAGGTGCGCCTTTATGCGGAAAATCCCGCGCTTGACTTTCTTCCCTCTACTGGCACGCTCGTCCACTTTCATCAGCCAGCAGGACCAGGCATACGCGTCGATAGCGGCGTGACCAGCGGCGATGAGATCACTCAATTCTACGATCCACTGCTCGCCAAGCTGATTGTCTATGGGGAAAATCGCCTGACAGCGATTGCACGCCTGCAACAGACCCTCAACGCGACAGCCGCGCTCGGCGTGACCACCAACCTGTCTCTCCTCCAGGCGATTGTCGCTCACCCCGCTTATAGCGCAGGTCAGACCTATACCAGCTTCCTGACCGACCACGAACTGCTTGCACCCCGTACCGTGGACGCTTCCCACCTGACCATCGCTCTCCAGGCCGCGGGCATCTACGAACTGATGACTCCTGGACCCGCCGGTCAATCGATTGCTCCCGCTCGCTATGCCAATCCCTGGCAAACGCTCGGAGCGTGGCGCAACGGACGCGTCGGTCACAGCAGCAGCTATACCCACAACGGCCAGCGCCACTACGTGACGGTCAATCCGCTCGTCAACGCCTCCTGGCAGGTGCGCGTTGACGAGCACGCAGACGAAATACTTACATGTACGCCCGTGGAGGACCATCTGCTGCTGCTGGGATATGGTCACCGCCAGGAGCGCGTCTGGATCGCCAAACAGCCAGACGCGCTCCTGGTGTGTATACGCGGTGATGTCCTACGCATGGAGCGTCAGCAGCCGCCAGATGTCGATCGCGCGGCGCAAACGGGCAACTACGAGGTCACCCAGCACGTGCTGACTGCGCCAATGGCTGGCACCATCGTCAAGGTCCAGGTCAGCGACGGCGACGAAGTAGAGCAACGCCAGGTATTGGTTATTTTAACCGCCATGAAGATGGAGCACGCGATTATAGCGCCACAAAAGGGTAAAATCAAACGAGTCCACTACCGGGAGGGCGATGTAGTCAAAGGGGGTAGCGTGCTCGTCGAGATGGAATAGAGACAAAGGAGACGTATATATCATGCAAGTCGGTTTTATCGGTATTGGAGTTATGGGGCGTCCAATGGCGCTCAACCTGCTCAAAGCGGGACATCACGTGACAATCTTTGCCCGTCACCCCGAAAAACCCGCTGTCCAGGAGGTCCTGCAAGCGGGCGCTGGCCAGGGACCCTCGGCGCGGGCCGTGGCGATGGCGTCGGATATCATCATCACCATGCTGCCCGACTCACCTCAAGTCGAGGAGGTAGTCGCGGGCAAACACGGCATTCTGGCCGGAGCGCGTAAGGGCCTGGTCATCATCGACATGAGCACGATCGCCCCCGCAACCAGTCGTAAGCTAGGCGAACTGGCGAGCGCACGCAGTGTACACTTCCTCGATGCCCCGGTCAGTGGAGGCTCGCAGGGCGCGATCAACGGCACGCTGAGCATCATGGTTGGCGGTGCGCAGGAGATCTTTGAGCAGGTCCAGCCAGTGCTGGCGAATATGGGCAAAAACATCTTCTACGTCGGTCCCCAGGGCGCAGGTGAAATCGTCAAGCTGGTCAACAACATCCTGTGCGGAGTGATCGCGGCAGCCATCTCGGAGGCCTTCGTACTGGGGGTTAAAGCCGGCGCAGAGGTCGATGTGATGGCAAAGATCATCGGCGTCAGCACCGGAGCAAGCTGGCAACTGGCCAATCAGTTTCCACTACGAGCCTTCAACGGCAGCTTCCAACCGGGCTTTATGACCGATCTCCTGTACAAAGACCTGGGCCTGGCGCTGCAACTGGCCGGCGAGAACCAGGTCGCCACGCCATTGACGGCACTGACACGTCAGTTTTACGAAATGGCCCGCGCCGCTGGCTATGGCCGCGACGACTATACCTCGGTGCTGAAAATCTTGGAGCGCCTCGCCGATACCGAGGTCAGAATCCCGTAACGCCCGTCAACTACTGGCCAAAGGGGAGTACAAGACTGTGCGCCAGGGTCATGCCCAGGACCAGCACAGCCGCCAGCCCGAAGTAGGAGACGCCCAGGATCACACGTTCGTACAGAGGCACAGCATAATAGGCCTGCGCCTCTGGCGTCTTCTCGCGCCGTGTAAACATTTGCATAGTCGCAAGCACGATAAAAAAGATTAACCAGATCGAATTGATGTGATTAATCCACTCCCAGATCTGAAAGATGACCATCGCCGCGAAGCCAACGATCCAGATGCGCCGATCGATCGCAGCCGCGACACGCCCACCGTCAAACGGCAGGACAGGGATAAGATTAAACAGGTTCATCAAAAAGCCAAAGAAGGCCAACGAAGCCC
This sequence comes from Ktedonobacteraceae bacterium, assembly GCA_034437695.1. Taxonomy (GTDB): domain Bacteria; phylum Chloroflexota; class Ktedonobacteria; order Ktedonobacterales; family Ktedonobacteraceae; genus Paraktedonobacter. Next base: position 29,890 of record DAOTTJ010000403.1, on the reverse strand, counting down.
AGATGCCCGCCTGAGCCGGTTGCATCTGGGCAATCCACAGACAGGTGGCCGCAGCCAGCGCACCGGCTACAGGACCCGCCAGGCCCACCTCCGCTTCATCTCTTGCGTTAGTCGGCATGCGGTTCATAAACACTGCTGCACCGAGCAGTGGAATGAAAATCATTCCGCCAACTCGCATACCCTTGAGCTTCATCACAATGGCGTGACCCATCTCGTGAATGAACAGTAACAGCACTAGCCCGATGGCAAAGGTCCAGCCAAAAAGCGCTGAATAGACCGCCACCGAGAGCAAGGCCGTCACAATCGTCAGGCCAAAATTGCTCGCCACAGCCAGCGCAGTCGCTAAGCGCGGCCTGGCACGACCTGGCGGCGGTCCATCGCCGCTCTCTTCATCGAGCACGTCGCCAGCAGCGACAGGATGCTCGTCGTGCGATGGACCTTTGTATGCAACGAAACGTACTTGACCAACCACTGGTACATTCTCTGCTCGCTCTCCCTGCACATCAGAAGTAGACGCCGACGTACCCTCGGCATCGGGTGTGTAGGACCGGGGATCTGTATATTTGGTCTCTGATTGTTCATTGACAGGTCGATTGTATGCTGAAAAATCATACCCGGAGTCTTCTTCTGGGTTCCAGGACATCGCGTGCCTCAATTCTGCTGAAACGAATCTCGCTTATCCTACCTATTATAGCATATCTTTTTTTCTGTTCCGAAATTATTCACCAGCCTAAATTGAGACGTTGAAGACCGCGTTTAAGAGCCATACAATCACCAGCACGCTAATTGAAATGGTTGTAATCCAGGCCAGGGTGTTTAAGATCGGGCCGTTCACACGCCTTCCCAACAGACGGCGATTGTTGACCAGCAAGATGATAAAGACCAGAAGTATCGGCAGCATGGCAGCATTTACATCTTGCAAGACTATCAAGACCTGAATAAACGGCAAACCAGGAATAAGCGCGACGATCACGCCCAGGATGATCAGGCCGGTGAAAAGCGACTGAAAGACTGGTGCCTCTTTAAAGCTGCGCGAGACTCCACGCTCAAAGCCAAAGGCCTCACAGATACCGTATGCGGTCGTCAACGGCAGTACGGCTCCGGCCAGCAATGAAGCGCCGAACAGACCCAATCCAAACAGCAACGAGGCGTACTGTCCAGCAAAGGCACGCAGCGCAAAAGCCGCGTCAGCCGCGGTCGTAACCAGTTGATGCGAGAAGAACAGGGTCGCTCCTGTGGCGATCAACATAAAGGCCGAGATAACATTCGAGAAGATTGTACTGCTATAGACATCAATCCGCTCATAGACATACTCGCTGACTTGAATCCCTTTATCTGCGACTGCCGACTGGATATAGAAGAGCATATAGGGACTGAGCGTCGTCCCAACCAGCGCTGCGGCTGTCGGCCAGTAGGCAGAGTCTATGTTTAACTGGGGCAAAACCGTCCTGGCTCCTACTAGGCCCCAATCGGGATGCGCGGCAAAAGCAGCCGGGATATAGGCCAGAAAGCCCAGCGAGATCAGAATAAAAACCTTTTCCACACGCCGATAGCTGCCGCGAATAACCAGCCACCAGAGCGCGAAGCCACATAAGGGGACAACCAGATAGATCAACGGCGTAGATGCATCGTTGTCCAACACTTGGACGCTGGCAGCGATCCCAATAAACTCTGAAATTGTCACACCGGTATTCGCCACTAAAAGGGCGAGCATCGCCAACATGGTCCAACGAACACCAAATTGTTCGCGTATAAGATCACTCAGCCCTTTGCCAGTCACTGCTCCCATCCTGGCGCACATCTCCTGTGAGACACCCACAAAGAGCGTAGTAATCGCCAGCGCCCACAAGAGATTGTAGCCATAGGTCGCTCCGGCAGAAGAATAGGTCGCAACTCCGCCCGCGTCATTGCCCGCATTGGCGGCAATCAGACCGGGTCCGAGGATGCTCAAGAGTTTAAGCACTGGTGAGAAACGATTGAAACTAAAACGAGACCGCGCCTGTTTTCTGCGACCAGCGCGGTCTTTGACCAGAAGCCGAGATACTTTCGGGCGAGGTGTTTTCATCATGCCCGCCTTTCAGGGAAAGATACTCTTGGAAATGCCTCTCCCTGCCCTTCCTGTGAGAGTATTCTTGAGGCGGATCATAACAGCATCGAAAACCGATGTCAATCTGACAGGCCTATTATCCCGGCCCTCACGATCAGGTTACACCATCAGGTGCCGACGCAATAGATCGAGCGCCGCCAGCACAGCCAGCCGCTTGTGGTCTTCCCGACTAGCCCGCCAGCCTGGTCCAAGCCCGTCTATCGTCCCCAGTGGACCAGCAATGGCCACGTAGACCGTGCCAGCAGGCTTGCCCTCCTGCGGATCTGGTCCTGCCACACCAGTCACTCCAAGCCCATAATCGGCCTTGAGCAAGCTCCTGGCCGCTTCAGCCATTGCGCGGGCAGTCTCGGGACTTACTGCGCCGTTGCTCTCGATAACTTCAGCCGGAACACCCATCTGCACCTTGAGTTCGCTACTGTAAGAGACGATGCCCCCCACAAAGTACTGCGAACTGCCCGGATGATTGGTCAATGTATTGGACAACAAACCACCAGTTAACGACTCCATGACCGCTAGGGTCTGCCCGCGCTCGCTCAGGTAGCGACCAACCACGCTTTGCAATGTCTCTTTGTCGGTCCCAAAGATATATTTTCCCAGGATACCGCGCACCTGCTCCTCCATCACGGCAACCTGCTCCTCCGCCTCCGCCCGGCTCGTCGCTTTAGCCGTCACGCGCACATCGACCGCGTCGGTCTTGGCGTACGTGGCAAGCGTCGGATTGCTGCTGTGTAAAAGCGCGTCCAGACGCTCCTCGACTGCCGATTCACCTAGACCCGCTACGCGCAACAGGCGCGTGAAAATCGAGCCTCCGGTAAAGTCCGCCAGGAGCGGCACAGCTTCCTCTTCCCACATCCGATACATCTCACGCGGCACCCCCGGCATCGCGACGATGGTCTTCCCCTCCTTCTTCACAAACCAGCCCGGCGCACTGCCACGCGGATTGGGCAGCGTCTGCGCCGAGGGGATCAACGTCGCCTGCTTGAGGTTGCGCTCGGGCATAGGAATATTGAGTGCAGTAAAATATTTACGCAACTCGACCTCAAGCTCGTGATCAACCTGCATCGTCTCCCCAAGCAAGGCGCTGATCGATTCACGCGTCAGATCGTCCTCGGTTGGTCCTAACCCACCTGTCATAATCACTAGGTCCGAGCGCTCCCACGCACGGCGCAAGGTCTCTATAATCCGCCCCTGGTTATCGCCTACCTGAGAGACAAAGTAAAGATCAATGCCCAACGCGGAAAGACTCTGCGCAAGAAACGTCGCATTGGTATCAGAGATATGACCCAATAAAAGCTCAGTACCACAGGAAAGAATTTCGGCCCGCATGATGTCTACCTTTCAATGGCAATGCCATTCAGCCGGGATACCACCGCCCAGCTCATCTGTTCTTTTATGTCCTTTTATTGTACCATTTAAAATGGCTAAAGTAACCCCTTCAATACACGCCCACTGAGCTTACCCATTTCACCTGACATGACAACCGTACAAAAATCAATATGTTGTGCCAACAAAGATTAGAAAATCAACATGTTGTGAAAAACGCTTGAAAAATCTGTTCGATACGAGTATACTGTGTTGCGTTAGAGAAAAACAAATGTTTATGCAAACGCAGGCCAAACACGCCGATGTGGTTTTATGGTAGCGCACACAAAAGGAGATTTTGGCAGTATGTCGGAACAACAGCAAGTTGCCGAGCCTATCAAACAGGACGAACAGACAGCAGAGAACGCCACAAAGACACAACTGGAAGGTATCCGCCAGAAAGTATTTATGGATCGCTACTCGCTGAAAGATGCAGCAGGGACAGCGCTGGAGCATCATCCAGAACAGCTCTGGCGACGTGTAGCGCGAGGGATTGCCGAGGCCGAGAAGACGCCCGAGGCACGGGCGATCTGGGAAAAGAGATTTTACGACGCCCTCACCGATTTTCAATTTGTACCCGGTGGCAGAATCCTGGCCGGAGCAGGCTCTGGCCATTCGGTCACCTATTATAATTGTATGCCCCCTGAGCAGGAGGTGCTTACGGCCGAAGGGTATCGACCAATTGCGGAAATCAAAATTGGCGATCTGGTCGTAACTCACCGTAATCGTCTGCGCCCAGTTTTACATACATTTGCACGTGAAACAGAAGAAACACTCTACACTATCCGGCCCAAGAAAATAAGCTACGACGATTTGCGCCTGACAGGCGATCACAAGGTCTATAGTATCCGCTCAGAGGCCGTAAACACACATAAGTCGCGCGATGGACTACATTTACAGCATGAGCCTGAGTGGATTCCTGCCAAAGAGATTAAACTTGGCGATTATATCGCTATTGCCCATGATTTTGAACATTTCGTTGATATTCAAGCACCCGAGCATACTATCGATCTGAAATACTACTTTGAGTATGATAACCTCAAATGGGTGAGGATCAATGAAATAGTTAGTGAAGGTTATTCTGGTACTGTGATGGATATTGAGGTCGAGGAAGATCACTCATTCATCTCAGCGGGTATCGTGGTCTCAAATTGTTTCGTGATACCCTCCCCTGACGATAGTCGTCACGGCATTCTCGACAACCTGAAAGTCATGACCGAGATTATGGCACGCGGCGGCGGTGTAGGCATCAACCTCTCGACCCTACGTCCACGCGGCTCTTATATCCGCACGGTCAATGGTACTGCCTCTGGTCCCTGCTCGTGGGCGCAACTGTACTCGGTGGCAACCGGCGATGTCATCCAGCAGGGCGGGAGCCGCCGCGGCGCTTTAATGCTTATGCTGGACGATAGCCATCCAGACGTTGAGGAGTTTATCACTGTCAAGCGCACGGCTGGCAAGATCGAGCACGCAAACCTTTCGGTGTGTATCTCGGATAAGTTCATGCAGGCGGTGAAGGACGACGCGGGCTGGGACCTGATCTGGCAGGGTGAGGTGCAGAAGACTATCCGCGCTCGTCACCTGTGGGACCTGATCTGCACCTCGGCCTGGGAATCGGCCGAGCCAGGCATGGTCTTTATGGACCGCTACAACGAGCTTTCGAATACGTGGTACTACGAGAATATCCGCTGCGTCAATCCCTGCGGCGAGCAAGGTCTGCCACCGTGGGGCGTGTGCAATCTGGGCGCGTTAAACCTCGCCGCTTTTGTGCAGGACGGTCAGTTCGACTATACACGGCTGGCCGAAAAGACAAAGATCGCTATGCGTTTCCTGGACGACGTGGTGGACTCGACTGAGTACTTTATCGCAGAGAACGCAGAAGCACAGTTGGGAACACGCCGCACTGGTCTGGGAACGATGGGCCTGGCCGACGCGCTGATTAAGATGCAGATTGCCTACGGCAGCGATGAGTCGATCGCGGTCATCGAGAAGATCTATGCGATAATTCGTGACGCGGCCTACGAAGCTTCAGCAGATAACGCCGCCGAGAAGGGCGAGTTCCCACGCTTCGAGCGCGACAAATACATGCAGGGCCAGTTTATCCGACGACTGAACCCCGCCACGCAGGAGAAGATCAAAACGCAGGGCATCCGCAACGCCGTTCTGTTGACCCAGGCTCCCACCGGCACAACCAGTCTGCTGTCGGGCGTGAGTTCAGGCATCGAGCCGGTCTACGACTTCGCAATGATCCGGCGCGACCGCACTGGCGAGCATATCCTGTACCATCCACTGCTCCAGGAGTGGCGCGACGAGCACCCCAATGAAACCACGCCGGGGTACTTTGTCTCTTCGAAAGACCTGACACCCGAGGAGCACGTACGCGTCCAGGCCACTATCCAGCGTTACACAGATTCAAGCATCAGCAAAACGGTCAACGCCCCCAATGAGCACACCGTCGAGCAGGTGCAGGAACTCTATAGCATGGCCTATGAAATGGGCTGTAAGGGCATCACGTACTATCGCGACGGCTCGCGGGACGCCGTGCTCACGCGCATCGAGGATACCAAGAAAAAGCCTGAGACACCTACAGCCACGCCGCAGACCGTAACGATCGAGCCGGTGACCTCTATCCAGCAGGGCATCAAGCCACGTCCAGCCGTTGTCGAGGGCTATACGCGGCAGATCAACGCGCCCGAGGGCAAGGTCAACGTCACTATCAACAGCGACGAACACGGTCCACTTGAAGTGTTTGTCAACGTCGGCAAAGCCGGCAGCGATATCGCCGCGCTCGCCGAGGCGCTGGGTCGCCTGGTCTCGCTCAACCTGCGCGTGCTCAGTCCATTGTCGCAGATCGATCGCGCCAAAGAGATCGCCGAGCAGTTGCGCGGCATCGGTGGGAGCCGCTCGGTTGGCTTTGGCATGCAGCAGGTGCGCTCAATGCCCGACGCCGTAGCTCGTGCGCTTGAGCTACATGTGGAGTCGCTACAGCAAGAAGCGAAACAGCACACCACTAACGCGCTAGCCACCAACGGGAACAGTCACAGTGAAGCCCACCCCTTCGCCAACGACGACGCCCTGACCCTGAGCAAGCTCACCGGCAACCTCTGCCCCGAATGTGGGTGCAACACGATGGTCTATGAAGAAGGCTGCAAGAAGTGCTACTCCTGCGGCCATAGCGAGTGCTAGGTTAGGACTACGTCCTGGATCACCTGGCACCGCTCAACAGACCTTTTTAGAGAGTGATCAAAGCGGGTCGCGGGTAACTGCCCACAGCCCGCTCTGATCTCTTTATTGGTTATAAATGGAATATACGCAGCATAAAATGATATATTCAATACAGGATAGTATACACCAACAGAAGCTTTCCCACGATCAGGGGAAGCAGAAGCCGGAATGGGCCTTCACCTCACCCGACACAAAAACACGTCTGGGACGGAATAGATAGCTACTCAGTTGCTGTTCTTCTTTGAGAAGAGCAAGATCGAAGAAGATCTTTCTGGCCATTGCTCCTATGGCATTCTTCCATATAAATGGCAAATGCCGTTTTCCACCTCAGAAAGAGACGTTATGTCAAAAGAAATTCCAAATCAGCGCCAGAATCGTCCTATGATCCTTCTGCTGCTCTCGCTGGCAATCTTCATGGTCATTCTGGATAGCGCGATTATAAATGTGGCATTGCCCGCGATGAAAACAGCTTTGCACTTTGATACTTCATCGCTGCAATGGGTACTGACTGCCTATATCCTGACCTTCGGCGGTTTTTTGATGCTGGGCGGCCGTACGGCCGATCTATTTGGACAGCGGCGCTTCCTGGTGCTAGGCATCGGCGGATTTTCACTGTTCTCGTTACTTTTAGGTCTGACTACTTCGAGCGCTCTGCTTATCACATTGCGTGCTCTACAAGGACTGGCAGCCGCATTTATGGCTCCGACAGCTCTCGCTATCCTGCTCACAACGTTTGAGGAAGGCGAGGAGCGCAATCGGGCGCTGAGTGTCTGGAGCATGGTGGCGGCTGGCGGCGGTGCGGTGGGCGTCTTCCTGGGCGGAGTGCTGACGCAATATCTAGGCTGGCAGTGGTGTTTTTTCGTGAACGTCCCGGCTGGCATCATCACTATCATCGGCATCCTGAAGTATATTCCGCAGCAGAGAGAAGATACCAGCGAAAAACATCTCGATCTTCTCGGCGCAGTCATGGTGACAGGTGGTCTTATAGCGCTGGTCTACGCTCTGACGCTGGTCGCGCAGTTTGGTTGGACTGCTAAGAGTACGTTGATTTCGCTGGGCGTGAGCATCGTCCTGCTCGCAGCTTTTATGTTTAACGAAGCCAGGGTCAAGCATCCTCTGCTGCCACTTGGCATCTTTCGCAACCGAAATATCAGTGGTGGCAATCTGATTATGCTGCCAGTGGTAGCTGGAGCGCTCGGTCTGTTCTTCTTTATCTCGCTCTATGTCCAGAACGTGCTGCACTATTCGCCCTCGCTGAGCGGCCTGAGCTTTCTGCCGTTGCCAATCATCATAGGCGCTATCTCTATTCAGGCACCACGTCTGTTGAACCGCTTTGGATTTAAGCCACTGCTGATTACGGGAACATCGTTGATGATCATCGGCACGTTCTGGTTAAGCTTTCTGACATCCACCTCTACCTATGTAACCAATCTGCTGCCAGCTTTTCTTGTTCTGGCACCAGGCATGGGACTCTCATTTGTGGCTGTGACGGTAGCTGCAACATCAGGGGTACCAGATGAGGAAGCTGGATTGGCATCGGGTTTGATCAACACGTCACAACAGCTTGGAGGTGCGCTGGGTTTAGCCATTCTAACGGTTGTGGCAACCACTACTACAACAGCAGATGTAGCGAGTGGGAAGGTGCTTGCGCAAGCCACTATGCACGGCTACCAGTTGGCATTCTTATGCTCGGCAGCACTGATGGTCCTGGCGTTGCTGGTCTCCATCTTCGTCATCCGTACCCCGCAAGTCACCATCCAGGCGTCGAGCACGCCATACGAGAAACAAGCAATCGAAGCGAGCGACTTGCAGGAAGACAAAGATCAACAGAAAGCGCCAAGTCCCGCGCGTAGTAGTCTATGATAGCCACGCTTTTCAATCGGATGGTCTAAGCGCGGCACCACGCTCAACAAACGCAATAGCGCGGAGTACGAGGCGATGTCATCGTCGACCCTCGCTCGCATTCCGCGCTCTAGAAACCGCTCCCTTACTCTTCGTCGTCGTCCTCGTCTGCCTCGTCGTCGTCGTCCCACTCTTCGACCTCGTCGAAGGGTCCGGTGTAGCCACATACACCTACACGCGGCGAATTGACGATTGGCAACAGCTCATCAGGATCGTCGTACTCGCTCGAACACTTGGCGCACAGCACCACCTCTGCGACCGGGGTAAACTCTTCCGCAGACGTGATCTGGACGGCTGGTTTGCCACAGATATGGCAGGCCAGCGCGGGCGGCTCGTTGTGAGCCATAACGACGATTGTCATCTGACTCTCGTCGTCGTCGTCGTCCTCTTCGGCTTCCTCACCCTCGTCCAGCACCTCGTCTTCGTCCATGTCTGCGGGCGGCATCAGCATCCGACCCTCACGCTGGGACAGCACACGCAACGAGAGCTTTGTGCTTGAACCAAAATCGTAAGTATAGGAGAACTTGTCGCCGACGTTCAGGATCTCTCCCAACTCAACGTCCATGTCCGCCTCGTCTTCCTCTGCTTCCAGTTCCCCCAGCGCTTCCGCCAGCGTTCCCTCCTGTAAGGCGCTCGCCATATAGTTCAGCATTGGCTTGAGCGAGGGCAACATCGCGGGCGAGAGGCCCATCGGCAGGTTCTCGGAAAACAACTGCTCCAGTTTCTTCTCAATCTGCTCGACGGGTACATCCTTGAGGTCGGCGTGCAATTCCGCCGAGAGGCTCTGAGCAATCTGCGTGGTCAACTCCTCGGTGCTCGGCATCGCTTCGTCCTCTGCCTCTTCAGCCTCCACGTCTTCTTCCTCAACCTCTTCTTCCTCTTCGGCAGCGCTGAAACCAAAGGGGTCCATCCCGCCCTCGGCCGCAGAGCTATACGAAACCCCGTGGACAGTAAACTCGCTTAGATGGTCGCAACACTCCAACCAGACTGCACGCAGAAAATCGTCAAGGTCCGAGAGCATCGCCTCACCTGGCAGTTCCAGATGCATCCAATACTCGGGCCGACTGTTTCCTTCGATCTGCAAGTGCAAGAGCTGAGCAGTCGGCCCATCTTGCTCGCCCATCAGCCTGACGCGCTCTTTACACGTTTTAAGATGCTGAATCATTTTATTTTTTGCAAATTCACCCTGACAAAAGTGGCAGATGCCCTGCGAAACCTTTTTTTCAGTAGTTTGTTTTGCCATAGTTTTTTTCCTTCTCAAGTACATTTGCCAGTAGCCAACCTGCAATGGTTCTTGAACACACGTGTTGGCGCAGCAATTCTGCTTCCCAGTAGTAAACACATCAAAACATGATGGCTCAAAGAACAGGTCTTATTATATACCAAAACGACTGGAAATCCAGTCCTCTCAACGAGTTTTTCGGGGTTTCTCAAAAGTCTTTTCTTCCTCACCCACCCTGAAGAAAAGATTTGGTAAGGACACCTCCATAGGCGCAGACGTAGGCGGGAGTGCAGAGAGCGCAGCCCTCGACAATCCTCCTGCCAGCAACTTTTGCGCTACTCAGGTGGGCTGTACGCAGGGCTATTTCATGTTCAGCGTATGGCCCCCTCCCCCCGAACAACGGATCGGGTGGCGAGCGTGGGGTCGCAGCCCCATGCTCACAACCCGCTTCTAAAACCCTGGGGTGGGGGGTCGCAAGCCAGGGGCTTGCGGAGCATTCCATAGCCCTGGGCTGTACGCTTTGGAAAAGCTCTAATATATGTTACTATAGAGAGGTACAAGCGCGTACAACCCAACCACCGTACCTGACAGGGACCAGGTGTGGTCCTGGCAATGTAACCCGGACCCCCGATCTGATGTTTTAGTAGATAGAAAGCAAGAGGCATCTGACAGAACGGTATGGAGGACCCTGTTACTGAAGAACTGGCTGCCCTGCTAGCCATCGACCTGGATCGCTATTACGAAGAACTGGTCTCGCTCTACTGGCAACAGTTGAGTGCTTTCGTGCTGCGACGAACCAGGCATTTTCAGGATACCGAGGATATCATTCAGGAGACGTTTATGCGTGCCTATCTGGCCCTCGAACGGTATCCCAGTGAACGCATTACCACCCTGAAAATTCGCCCCTGGCTGTATAAAATAGCCTGGAGCGTCTATTGCAACCATATCGGTCGCAGCAAGCTCGCTCTGATCGTACCGCTGGATACGCCCGAAGAGGGTTTCTTTATGGAACTCGAAGAAGACGAGCGCGAACAGCCAGAAGCGATTTACGAACAGGTCGAGCAACGCCGCGAACTGGAGGCTTTGATCGATCAACTTCCTCCACACTATCGCGATATGGTCAGTCTCTACTATTTCGAAGAGTTGAACCAGAGAGAGATCGCTGAGGTCTTGAATCTCCCGCTGGGGACGGTTAAAGTATATATTCATCGAGGAGTACGTCTGTTGAAAAAACTGTGGCTTGAGCAGACGAATCATAAGGTTGGATGACAAAGATGTCGTACGAAAAACAACTTTGGTCCCAGCAAACTCTTCCACCCACCGAGCCTGAGACTCCCAAAGAGCAAACCCGTGCGCCTGCCTCCGCGGTTCAGGCCATCATGGGTCGCCTCGGGCTGGCTCGCGCCACCAATGAACCGGCGGCAAACGAAGATACGCTCGCTCGCGATCTGACCGATCCGGCGTGGGCGGTGCGCGTGGAAGCCATTCAAAAACTGGGCAAAATAGGCAAACAGGCCCCGCTGGAGCTTCTTCTGGTCGCTCTTCACGATGAGCAACAAAGCGTCCGCGTCGCTGCTGCACGTGCGCTCGGTCGCAATCCACGCCCGGCCGCTATCCCTGCTCTCCTGCAAACACTGGAGGATAACAACTGGGTGGTACGCGTCGAAGCCGCACGCGCACTCGGTCGCCTCCCCGATCTCTTCCCGCTCGATCCTCTCTTCCACGCCTGCAAAGATAGCGACCCCGCCGTGCGGGCCGCAGCTCTCTGGGCGCTCGGCGAGTCCGGCAAAGCTGACGTATTCACTTCTATCGATGCAGCCCTCGGCGACGAACACGCGTCGGTACGCGAGGCGGCCGTGCTGGCGCTCAACCACCTGGAGGGCAAGGTAGTTGTGTCGTCGCTGCTCAACGCTCACCTGGATCGCGACCCCGCGGTCCGCGCTGCGGCCGAACTGGGCTTACAAAAACACTATCCAGAATTTAATGGACCCCCTCCACCTCCCAGCGATTCGTTCGTCCTGTGGCTGGCTCGCACCTCTTATCACGCGGAAATGGACTCATCCTCAGCATTCATTCCAGCGCCATCTACTATCTATCGACGCCTTGTCACCTGGCCAATCCAAAAAGTCGGTCAGGCCCCAGCCATCGTACGTCAGTCGCTACAGAAAGTCTTGCCAAACCGCCAACCGTGGTCACAGCAGGCGCAGCGCCTGGCCGGCGGTCTGGTCACTGCTCTGCTCATCTGTTGTCTGATCGTCCCCTGGTTTTTCATCACCACCTGGCCAGGAACAGGCTCGCTGGCCTATCAGGCCTCGACCATGTTTACGATGTACCGTGGCCACCACAGCAGCGTCGACCAGCTTGCGTGGTCGCCCAATAATCTCTCGATTGCTTCAGCCGATGTGCGCGGCAATATCATGATCTGGCAGGCCTCGACCGGACTTCCACTCAGCGACTATGCACAGCGGGGCCAGGTCCTGGCACTGACGTGGGAAAGCTCTGATACAGTCCTGGCTGTCTATAGCGGAACAGCTCACATCTTGCAGGTCTACGCGCTGACGATAGGCAATAATCCACAAAAACACCTGCTCGTGCAGAAACTCCACCTCCCCGGCATCCCACAGGTTGCAGCCTGGGCACCCAATAGTCAGGTGCTGGCCTTCGATCGCGGCGACGGCTCTATCCAGCTCTGGGATATCATTCAGAATTCGCTGCTCGCAACTATCCAGAACGACTCTGCCGAGTACAGTCACCTGCTCTGGTCACCCGATGGCAGTCAGCTTGCAAGTATCTCCACCGATGGCCGACTTCAGGTCTGGGACGCGATGACGGGTGTGCATGTCGCCGATCTCCCCGACGCTCAGCAGGCCTCTATCGCCACCTGGACCAGCTACCAGACTCAACCATCGCTGCTCTTTATCAATGCCCTCGGGCAGGTGATGCGCTGGTCACCCGATAGCAATCCCAGTCTGGTCTCGTACCTCCTGGCCGAGCAGGTCTATAACCTGACCAATAGCCACTATCTCACGGTCAATTCGCTGACGACTTCGCCCGACAATGAGCAGATTACTATGAGCACTTCGGACGGGATTGTGCAGGCACGCGATTCGACGACGTTAAATCTTGTCGATGTCTATCGCGGCCATAGTGCGCAGGTCAATACGGTACAATGGTCATTCGACAGTCACGCCATCGCCTCGGGCAGCGAAGACACGACTGTCCAGGTCTGGCAGGAACCATAGTTCAGCCAGTCTGAGCCTACAGTCAATAAAGGGACAGCGCAAGTCTACCTTGCACTGTCCCTTTTGTCAGCGGCACGCGCCAGACCTTCTTTAACTGTGCTTTTTAATAAAACGTTCGATGCGTACGAGGGCCTCTTCAAGCTTATCGTAGGCGCTACAATAGGCGCAGCGCACATAGCCGCGTCCAGCCTCACCAAACGCACTCCCCGGTATGACGGCCACCATCTCTTCAAAAAGCAGTTGCTCGGCAAAGACTTCATCGCTCAAGCCCAGGTCTGGCAGGGCTGGAAAAGCGTAAAAAGCTCCACCCGGCTCGCAGCAGCTCATGCCAATGCTGTTCAGGCCGTCTACAAACATACGCCGACGATGGTCGTAGTCCTGTTGCATACGCTGAACGTCCGCTTCACCGTGGCGCAGAGCCTGGATCGCGGCCTCCTGCGGCGCAGTACCAGCGCACATGATAGTGTATTGATGGACCTTGAGCATCGCCTCTACGATATAGGCCGGCGCAGCCACATAGCCAACGCGCCAGCCGGTCATCGCGTACGCTTTGGAAAATCCATCGAGCAGCACAGTGCGCTCGCGCATACCGGGCAGCGTAGTGATGCTGACGTATTCACCGTTGTAGGTCAGACGACTATACACCTCGTCGACAACTACAAGCAGGTCGTGTTCGTTGGCCAGGCGAGCAATCTCCTCTAACTCGGCCAGCGGGATGACTGCGCCGGTCGGATTGTTGGGCGTACCGAGCAGGATCAGCTTGGTACGCGGCGTAATCGCCGCAGCGATCTCGGCGGCGCGTACAGCAAAACCGTATTCCGCATAGGTCGGCACGGTCACCGGCACGCCACCAGCAAAGACAATATCCGCCTCATAGGCCACATAACCGGGATCGGGCGAAATAACCTCGTCACCTGGATCGATCAGCGTACGCATCGCCAGGTCAACTCCCTCGCTTACCCCTACGGTCACCAGGATTTCATTGACCGCGCTGTAGTTGACCTTATAACGGCGCTCAAGCATGGCCGCAATCTCTTCGCGCAGCTCGATCATCCCGTAGTTCGATGTATAACGAGTATGCCCAAGTTCGATCGAGCGCATACCAGCCTGCCGAATATGCTCAGGCGTCACAAAATCAGGCTCACCCACTCCTAGCGAGATGACATCAGGCATGGTATTGATAATATCGAAAAACTTACGAATACCTGAGGGCCGTACTTTCCTTACGCGTTCTGCCAGGATTTCACGTTTCAGTGTATCCACGAGCGTTATCCCTTCTTCCTATCGTGAAAAATGTAGAAGTTATACAACAACAGAGGCCTCTTACAACGTTTCGCTCTACACACTTCACACGTTTCTTTCATTGTAATATATTATAGTGACCCTGACAATTGGTCCGGGTCGGGTTTCCAGGGCGTTCCTCTGCTCGCAAGCCTTGCGAATGCCTGTCACTCAGGAGGGAGCCTATCAATGCAAGAAAACCCTTCACCCAACCTATGGAGCGAAGACGCCTCCAATCTTTTTCTCGATCTCGCGGACATCTTTGTGCCGGCTCGCGCCGAACAGTTTAGCAGTCTGCTTCAGCTTATCCCGGCCACCAGCGACGAAACGTTTACTATCGTTGAGCTGGGGTCTGGCGAGGGCAAACTGGCCGAGGCGATCCTCACAGCCTTCCCGCACTGCCACTATCTCGCGCTCGATGGCTCAGAGCTTATGCGCACAACGACGCTACAGCGTCTGAGTCGCTTCTCTTCACGCCTGGAACTGCGCCCCTTTGCCTTGAGCAGATCCGACTGGCGCAGCGAGCTTCCAGGCGAGGTCCGCTGCATCCTCTCCTCGCTCTGCGTCCACCATCTGAGCGGCAGCGAGAAACGTCAACTCTTTCACGATATGTCAAAGTGTCTGGCACCTGGCGGAGCCTTGCTGCTGGCCGACCTCGTGCTCCCGGTCAATCGGCGCGTCAACGATTTCTTTGCCAGTCAGTACGACGAGATCGTCCGCGCCCAGAGCCTCAGTACATACGGCGATCTGCGGGGCTTTACTGCTTTCGAAAACGAGTCGTGGAACTTCTACCACAACGATCCCACTCAGCCCGACCCCTACGACCAGCCCTCGTCGCTCTATGAGCAACTACGCTGGCTCCAGGAAGTGGGCTTCCACCAGGTCGATTGCTACTGGATGCGTGCCGGACATGCGGTCTATGGCGGCTATCGCTAGATAACCCCGACGTGGATTGACGTGCCGACGAACCCGGCTTGTGCGCCGCACTCGCCAATCCACGCCGATCCCCTGCTTAGACGCCCACGCGATATCCCCGCAGGCGCTCTAGAATCCCCGGCAACGCGCTCAATATCGCCTCTACTTCCTCGGCTGTATTCTCTTTGCCAAGCGTCAAGCGCAGCGTGCCGTGCGCTTGCTCCTGCGGGAAGCCCATCGCGAGCAGGACATGCGAAGGGTCGACTGAACCAGAGGTACACGCCGAGCCGGTCGAGGCCGCGAAACCAAGCAGGTCGAGACTGAGCAGGATCGATTCGCCCTCAATGGCCTCAAAGACAAAGCTGGCACTGTTGGGCAAACGCTCGCTGGGATGCCCGCTCAGTTCGCTGCCCGGAATCGCCAGCACACCGGCAATCAGACGATCTCGCAGTTCACGAATACGCGGCTGAACCTGTGGCTGATCTTCGTACGCTAGACGCAAGGCAGTCGCGGCCCCGACGATGCCCGCAACGTTCTCTGTGCCTGCTCGCTTCCCGCGCTCCTGCGAGCCTCCCTGCAACTGGGGCAGCAGCCTCACGCCCTGCCGCGCATAGAGTATACCCGTCCCTTTGGGTCCGTAAAACTTGTGAGCCGAAAGCGCGAGCATATCGACATGTAGTGCGCTTACGTCGAGCGGCAAGACACCACCCGCCTGCACTGCATCGACGTGCAGAGGAACCTTGCGGGCGCGACAGATCCGCCCGATCTCAGCGATTGGCTCAATGGTCCCGACTTCGTTGTTGGCGTACATCACCGAAACCAGGATGGTCTGATCGGTAATCGCACGCTCTACGTCTGCGGGGTCAACTCGCCCATAGTGATCGACCGGCAGGTAGGTCGTCTGAAAGCCAAAGCGCTCCAGGTACTCGCAGGTATGCAAAACCGCGTGATGCTCGATCGGCGTGGTAATAATCTGCTTGCCCTTTTTCTGCGCGGTAAACGCCAGACCCTTGAGGGCCAGGTTGTCGCTCTCCGAGCCGCCACCCGTAAAGATGATCTCGGTCGGCCGACAGTTCAGAATCTCCGCAACCTGCTCACGTGCGCCGTCGATTGCCTGCATCGCGTGTCTGCCCAGCGTATAGATGCTGCTGGCGTTGCCGTATTCCGTCGTAAGGTAAGGGATCATGCTCTCCAGGACGCGCCGATCCAGCGCAGTCGTCGCGGCATGATCCATATAGATGATCTGCTCGGGCATAATTGTCTTTCCTGCTAGTACTCGCTTGTTTTATTCTTCTTTCAACTGGCATTGTAGCCCCTGCCCATACGAACAACAAGAGCCAATCTTCCATTCCCCACTCACTCAATACGCACAGAGCAGGCGACACGATTGTCGTCGTGTCGCCTGCTCCTGAGCTATGCAAGGCCTCTCTACAGGCCGTTCCAGGCGTATGTTGTCTGTGGTTTGACTGAGGGACTGTTATATGCAACGGTGATGATGTTGTGCGCGTTCAACGGCACGCTCGTCAGCGTTCCATTAAAGACTTTTCCGTTGATCCAGACTTTCCATCCACTGTTTAACAATAGTTCGGTCGGAAAGCCCAACGAATTGAACCCCAGGTTCCATTCTTTGAGAAACTGACCGAGCGTAAACTGTTCCGATGAAGGCGACTCAATATGGATAATGCCCGAGCTGTCGTGCGTATGCAACCAGTAGTAACAGGTGACGGTGGCACTCCCTGAACTCGTGCTCTGCGGAATACCAACGTTGGCGGGTAATGCCGACTGCTTTCCATCAATCCAGATCGATAAAAAGGCATGAATATGCTCGACGCTCTGCTCCAATTGATCGCAGTAGACATTGTCGATCGGCGGATAATCGCTGTCGTAGATTGCTTCCTGATAGTAGGCCTGCGATCCAGTGGTCGAGGCGTGGGCGTGCGATTGATAGACAAAATACCACGTCAGGCCACTTCCGGCAGCTACGATGACTACGAGTGAGACGAGGATAGCGATCATACGGGTGCGCCTGGCACGCCTCTGTGAGAGATAACGCTGCTGACGTTCAGCCTGGCGGCGCTCATATTTGGCGGCGTCGCGGCTCTGCGCTTTGCTCGCCGCCTGCGCCGCACTGGTCAAGGTACCGGGAACTTTGCCCACAGGCTGCGTTCGCGCCTCAGTACTAAGGACTGAACTTCCCGCCTTGACTGTGCCACCAGGCGCAGCTACGGTCTTCTCCTGGGTCTTGATACTGCTGCCACTAGAAGTTTTGGCCGAGCCGTTGGCCAGAACTGCCGTTTTGCTAACGTTCGGTTTGGAAGATTGACGAGATTTCGCTTTGCTCATCAGTATTAGCGCGAGTAGAGACCCCCGGCACTTGCCAGCAGGAAGAAATCTCGCGCTCTCCTTTCTTGTATTCTCCCTTTACAGGGAGCCGTTTTGAGGGGAGCGGCTCACCCCTGGACAACTACGACCCACCAGGTCAGTGCCGGGGTAATATGACCTTTCCCGATGATGGGAGGAAAAAACTTTCCTTATAATTCTAATGCTGCGGCGTTCTTCTTGCGCTTGAAGAAGCCTTCGTTCATGCTCCCAGAGCGAAAACCCTGGAGGTCCACGGTTATATATAGATAGCCAATCTTACGCAATCCTTCGGTGACAACCCGGCTCGTCTCGTCTTCAAGCAGACGCGGCAACTCAGATCGCTCGACTTCAATACGCGCGATTGTGTCGTGGTGACGCACACGTAGCTGATGAAAGCCCAGACTACGCAGCAGTTTCTCAGCCTGGTAGATCTTGCTGAGAGACGCGACATCCACACGCGTTCCGTAGGGAATACGCGAGGAAAAACACGCCATCGCGGGTTTGTTCCAGACCGGCACGTCCAGCAATCTGGCCAGCGCACGGATCTCGCTTTTGCCCAGACCAGCCTCTTTGAGCGGCGCTCGCACTTGAAATTCACGCGCCGCCCGCTGACCCGGTCGGAAGTCGCCCAGGTCGTCCATATTCAGACCATAGGCGATATGACTCAGTTGGTGCTCGACGGCCAGTGGCTCTAACTGGGTAAAAAGCTCTGTCTTGCAGAAATAACACCGATTGAGGTCGTTGACGACGTAACGCTCATCCTCTAACTCGTGCGTCTGCAAGGTCAAAACTGTAATCCCCATCCGCCTGGCGACTTCCAGCGCCTCCTCCGTCTCTTCTCCAGCGTACGCGGGCGAAGATGCGATAGCTCCCACTGCTCGCTCACCGAGGACATCGTGCGCGACTTTGAGCAGGAGCGCACTGTCAACACCACCCGAATAGGCGACTAAGACAGATTCCATATCCTGCAAAATGGTCTGCAAAAGTCTATACCTGGCCTGCGTCTCCGCGTCCAGTGGCTCACGCTGGTTGACGACTTCGGACGGTAGATGTGCAAGATCAGACATGGTTAGGACCTCCCCAGCTCCCAGACTCGCTTATGATATATAATGAAGGAAAGTAGGCCAACGTTGCATTGGTTTTCACAAACTCACGCGTTATTATAGCACTATCCACAAGATGGCATGAGGCGATAGGGTTTTTGGCTGCCAGTTCTCTGCTCTGGCCCCCGATAACGGCGATAGAAAGGATAAACTCACGCTTTGCAAGCTACAGCCGCTATTATCCTGGCCGCAGGTACGTCCAGCCGCATGGGTCCGACAAGAAATAAGCTCCTGCTCCCTCTAGACGACCGCCCCGTACTCGTTCATGTGATCGAGGCCGCGCTGCGCTCGCAGGCACGCCCGATCGTCGTGGTGCTCGGTCACGAGGCCCCCACCGTTCATACCCATATCCAGAGATATCTGCCCGCAAAGCCTCTGCTGATTGTGGAAAATCCCTCTTATGACCTGGGGATGAGCACGTCTGTCCACGCGGGTCTGAACGCACTGCTGACTAGCGAGGCCGCATCTACCCTCGATAGCGCGGTCTTCCTGCTGGGCGACCAACCTCTGATCACTGCCTCGCTGATCGACCAGATCCTGGCCCTCTACTCCAGCAGCGGCAAGCGCATCGTCCAACCACGCTACGCTGGCCAGCCCGGCAATCCAGTCCTCTTCGCGCTCAGTCTGGCCGATGAACTGAGGCAGACCAGCGGCGACGAGGGCGTACGCATCCTGATCCGTCGTCACTCCGATGAGCTTGCGATCCTGCATGTGGAGACGCCAACTGCCGGCGCAGATGTGGATACCTGGGACGCCTATCTGCGCGTCCAGGCGGCGTGGGAGCGAGAAACACCCCTATAGATATGAAGTGAAGCAGGAGTGCAGAGGGCGGCAGCCCTTTGCCGGGGCTTGGGGTGTCCCCAATACACTTTTTATTTTGTTTTGCCTGTTTTGCCTCCGGCAAAACAGGCGTGCAGAGAGGTGCTCTCTGCTAACTTCATACCTCTGGTGGGAGCGAGAAACGCACCCCTCAAGCAGTCCTGAAATTCTCTTGCCTTGAAAGGTCCAACATCGATGGAAAGCGAAGCACAATCAAGGAAAGCTCAGGCCCTCTTCTGGCTTAAATATAGTCAGCAACTATCCGATAGTATCCGCTATCAGGAGGCGCTCAACGCGGTTGAACGAGCGCTGACCCTGGATACACAGTTGGTCGAGATCTGGTACTCAAAAGGTACCTACCTCGCAATGGTAGCCCGCTATGAAGAGGCGCTCACAGCCTTCGAGCAGGCACTCGAACTCGCTCCTGACTTTGTACCGGCCTGGGACGGCAAAGCCTGGGCGCTAGGTATTCTTGGTCGCCGCACAGAGGCTCTGCAAGCGGTCAACCGCGCCCTGGAACTTGATCCCGAGTACTTTGATGCGCTCAAGCGCAAAAAACGCCTGGAGTCTCTGTGAGCGCCTCTACAGGCTATTGCTTGCTGATAGTGATGGTCCCCGCTACCGTGCGAATGTGTACCTGACTGGTCGGGTTGCTGCCAACGCTATCCGAGCCAAAGGCGTTGTCTATCACGCCGACCAGTGTGGTGGCGTCGAGCGTAAAGGCTGCATCGGCTGGCAAGGCGAGGTCGACGGTTCCCGCCGAGGTCTCAAATGTATAGTTGCCGTTGGGAGCCAGCGCACCTCTGAAGGCGATGGTCCCCGCCGCTGTCCGAAAATCCGAGTCGCCCGCGAGCGTCCCGTTGGTAAAGCCGAGGGTGGCTGCACCAGCCGCAATATCCATCTGACCGCTTACTCCATCAATAGTCACTCTGCCAGCACCGATCTCGGCGTGGATAGCACTGGTCGCGGGTAAGGTCACATCGATGTCAAGTTCATCGTTTGTATCGCTCACACTGCGGGTCGCGACTATATCGATCTCGTTGGGGTTCTGCGCGTTTTGCGTGGCGCTGACGTGAAAATCGTCGCCGTTCCCACCCGCTTCCTTCTGCTCTTGCGTGCTTACGCTGACGGTATCACCGACCCCCTGGTGAATGGTCAGCGTCCCAGAGTCGCCCTTGACCACCAGCAAAGGCGTCCCTGTGACGTGAAAGCTCTGCGTCGGTGGGTTCGCCGTCCTGGCCCGCAACGTCGCACGCGCATAGACGACGCCACTCAGCAAGGCCAGCAAACAGGCTGCGCTGATGCAGGCCCACAACCAGCGCCTGCGCACTGGATAGATCTTCTGGTCCTTGCGTCCGCCTAGCTCTTGCATGGCCCTGGTATAACCTGCCTGCTCCTCTGACCCTTCTGGACGCCCCGTCTCTTCAATCCGACCCATTGCATTTCCCCTCTCTCTATAGCTCAGACAGAAAACATGCATATGTAAAAACTATTCTGCGTTCTTTCTATCACTATACCATACGATGTATCTTCAGCATATCGAGAGGTGCAAATACCTTTATATTATCTCGCGCTTTATATAATGGTCTGTAGCCCGTTTTTCAACAATTGCGCGGTAAGCTGTTGGGCAACGTTGCTCTTGACTATGCCGTCACGTCCGATAAATATCGTATCGGGCAAGGAGACGATGGCATATTTGTTGGCCGCAACTCCGTGGATGTCTTCGACTGCGGGGTAGGTGATATTGTAGAGCTTGAGGAAGCTTAGACCCTGGCTGTTCGCTTCTTCAAAGTCAATGCCCAGAAACACTATGTCTTTCTGCTGCGCCTGCATCTGCTCCCACGAGTCTTCCAGTAACGGCACCTCTTCTTTGCATGGACTACACCACGAGGCCCAGAAGTTTATGACTATCGCCTTTCCGCGATAGGCGGCGAGTGAAATGACTTGCTGTCCGCTCTGAGTGGTCAGCATGTTGAGGGAAAAATCGGGGGCTGTGTGGCCGATCAGGGGATCAGCGTTGACATGGGAGGCCGGTGTTAATAACTGGCTGACTATCAAGACGAGTAGGCCCAGGTTGACGACTATCACGCCACAAATAATCAGGATCTTCCGGGTGTTTCTTTGCTTGCGAACCGGCTCTGGCTCGCGTTCAACGTTTTCGGACATGGGCAATTCTCCCAGGTTGTGCGCAGACCGCTCACCCCACAGTGAGTCAGGTCTGCTTTAAAGACCACTAAGAAACGTCGCTGGCTCAGGGACCCCACTATGCGCTCAGAGTAGCGGCTCAACCAGCTTGACTATCTCGCGGTGGATCTCTTCGGCCGGTCGCGCCGCATCCAGGATGCGAATCCGCGCCGGGTGTGCGCGGGCAATCAGACGAAACCCCTGCTGCGCCCGCCGATGAAAGGTCTCGCTCTCGCTATCAAACCGCGAAGGCGCTTCACGCTGACCACTCTGGTCGTTGCTCGGATCGATGCGCTGCTGGACCTCGCTTGGGTTGAGGTCGAGCAAAAGGGTCAGGTCGGGCATATGTCCCTGCGTGGCAATCAGCGAAAGCTGGGCGACAAGTTCTGGGCCAACGTTTCGCGCAAAGCCCTGATAGGCGATGCTGGCGTCGAAGCAGCGATCGGTAATCACTAGCGTTCCAGCTTCGAGCGCGGGCAAGACCAGCCGGGCAAAGTGCTGCGCTCGATCGGATTGAAAGAGAAAGGCTTCCGCCAGCGGAGCTATGTCCAGATCGGGACGCTCCAACACGAGATGCCTGATCTCCTGGCCTATCGGCGTTCCACCCGGCTCGCGCGTGCGCACATAGGCAACTCCCCACTCGTCAAGCCAGTGCGTGAGCAGGTCGATCTGGGTCGTCTTGCCCGCTCCATCCAGCCCTTCAAACGATATGAGCTTGCCACGAGGCGTCGATGCATTACTCACGGCTTATCTCCCCCGATCAGTGCGATACGAGTCGTAATCCCAGTCAAAATAAGGTTTGGGCAACATATCCTCTGGTATCCACTGGTGCTCCGACCGTCCGTACTTCCCGTGATACTCTTTTAATGTTTCACCTACATATTCAAAGGTAAGCTGGCAGATGCGAAAACCTACCGGCACCCAGATGGCCGTCTGCGTGTGATTGCTGATCTCCATCGTCCAACGACTGATATACCCAACATCGCCGACACCCGCACAACGACAGACCGAGAGGCCCGAACGCGCCACGGTACTACGCGAATACATCTTGCCGACATATCCGTTGTGACCACCGATCACCTCCAGGGTGTGCGCCAGGATCGTTGTGCCAGGACGAATCGCTATCTTGCCGCGTGCGGCCTGGCGAGCCTCGCCCCAGTAGTTGCGAATCTCTTCGGAGTTATCCAGGTGCATGACTTCGACATTCGCGTCGCCCTGGTAATACCACTCGCCCAGCCGACAGTCATATGAGTTTGTGCCTAGCTGCCGCTCGTCAAACGGCTCAATCACTAGATTGCCGCTCTTTAGCTCCTCGACTATACGTTTGTCTGAAAGTAACATCCTTGTACGGCTCCTCAACGTCAATCTTGATTGTTCGTGTATTATAACGAGAACAAAAAACAAAGTCTAGCTAACGAGCGCCCGCGCCGCCTCTACTTCGCTCCAGACCCGCTCCGCCAGGCGCGACGCCTCATCTGCATCTACCAATGCCGCCTGCATTGAAAAGAACGCTCGCTCGTTGCTGTGGTGGTGAATCCAGCGACTGATAATGTTGATCTGATCTACTTCTTCTTGCCCGACGACCGGGGGCGGCTCTCCCAGCTCGCTCGCTCGCTGCAATAGCTCTTCAATCGCCCGCCTGGTCTCTTCGAGTTCGTGCGCGACACGCCGCTGCTCGACCAGCCTTCCGTGCCGGACCAGGAAGAGTTCGTTGCTGTTTTCGTATGCCGATGGGTAGACGATAAACAGGTTGTTGGCCTCAACGGCCCCGGTGATCAATTTCTGTCCGGTCAATACCTCTTCCGCCGAGTGAATGGTGTCGCGCAACCACGCCGCCCGCTCAAAGTTGAGTTCGTGCGCGGCGGTGAGCATCTGACGCCGCAGGCGGTCCAGCAGATCCTCGCGCTCGCCTCCCAGGAACGCACACACGTCTTCGATGACTTTGCGATACTCGTTAGCATCGGCCTTGCCCAGACACGGCGCTGAACAGCGCTGAAGGTGCAAGCGCAAACATGGCTCCGAGGGTTTGACCTGCGGCGGCAGCGCACGCGTACATGTGCGCAGTGGAAAGACCTTCTGCACGAGTTCGATGGTCATGTCCACCAGGCGCTGACTGCGAAATGGGCCAAAATAACGCGCCCCATCGGCGATCACTTCGCGCGTAGCATAGACACGCGGAAAGGTGTGCTGCATGTCTATCTTAATGAAGGGATACATCTCGTAGTTGCGCAACTGGACATTATAGACCGGCTGTATCTCTTTGATGAGCTGCGATTCTACCAGTAATGCCTCTAGTTCCGAACCAAGTACCCTCGTCTCGATCTCTTTGACGCTTTGCAGCAATCCATCCATCTTACGCGTATAACCCAACGGCTGACTATAGTACGAGGCCAGCCTGTCCTTTAAACTCTTCGCTTTCCCTACATAAATAACCTGCTGGTTCTCGTCTTTCATCAGGTAGACCCCCGGCCTGGCCGGGAAATCGCGCCGCCACGCAGGGTTGAGGTAGAGCGTCCCGGTTGGCCGCGTGGTGACGTTAGGCGCTCCGAGCTTGCCATCCGAGCGCAGGACTTCTAGCTGTTTCCTTGTATTGGCCTGGGTGATGTCTCCACTCCAGGTAACGGGCATCTGGAGCCGCCTGCGCAACTGACCCAGCGTCTCGATCCCCTGCTTGCCAGCCAGTTCCAGTAGGCGCAAAAAGACCGCCGCCGTCACCCTGGCATCGCCCATCGCTCGGTGCCGCTGCGCCGTGGCAATCTTGAGGTAGTCCGCCACATTGTCCAGCTTAAAGCGCTTCAGACCCGGCAGGAAGCGCCGCGCCAGCGGGATGGTATCCAACCCCTCTAGCGAAAAGCTCCGCCCAATCTGCTGGGCCTCGTAGCTCAGAAAGCCCGTGTCAAAACCTACGTTATGTCCAACTATCACTGCCCCTTCGACAAACTGCAAAAAGTCGAGCATCACCTCGTGCGCAGGGGGCGCGGCGGCAACCATCGCCTGCGAAATACCTGTAAACTGCGCTATAAAGGTCGGCACGCGTACACCTGGGTTGAGCAGACTCTGATAGGCCCCCTGGACCTCGCCTCCGCGCATGCGTACACCCGCTACTTCGATCACACGGTGCGAGCCAGGACGCAGCCCGGTTGTCTCGGTATCGATGATCACGAAGTCAACCTCGTCCAGCTTTTGCTGCGTATAACGCCACGCGACCAGCGACCAGCTTCGCTCCTCGCTCTGCTCAAAAAGGGTCGATCCCCCCAGGATCTGGCGCAATAGGATCAACCACATAGCCTGATTCTGCCCTTTTTCCGTCACCCCAAACAGATGCTCCAGTAAAAGGTCTTCCTCAACCGGCTGCCCCGTATGCTCCAACAGTTCATGCGCACGCCGCAAAAGCACCCCACTCTGCGGGGTCTTGCCCACATGCTCCTGTTCCATAGTTCACCTGCAATCCACGAACGCAAAAATAGATCAGATGTACAAGAGCATAGCATGTTGATCTCGCGTTGACAAGTCTTACCCCCCATTTTTCCACCCTCACCTTCATCTCTCACATCTACACATTAGAGGCGAGAACGCAAGCTCTATGTGGTATAAAAAGAAAGACAAAGCAACCCAAGATTCCAGTTCGGAGGAACAACGCATGTCCGATCTGACACGCCTGGCCGAACTTCTTAGGGCCAGAAATACCGTCGAAAGCAACCTGGCCAACCTGCTGGGCAGCACCGCCAACCTCAATACGGTCGGCGAATATATCGCAGCCCATATCTTTGGCATCACGCTGCTCCCTTCGACGCGCCACAATGAGTTCGCCGGCATCTTTGCGCAACCCCCGCTGGCCGGAAAAACCGTCGATGTGCAGTGGTATCCACGGCGCGAGGGGACGCTGAACATCTACGACAACCCTGCACCCGACTACTATCTGGTCTTGACCGGCCCACGTCAGGAATCGAGCACGACCCGCGCCGCAGTCAATCCCTGGCTGATCAGTGCTGTCTACCTCTTCAATGGCCAGGAACTGCTGATCTCGCTGCGCGAACGCGGCGTACAGCTCGGCTCCCACACCAGCGTGATTAACCAGCTCTGGGAACGCACCGAGATCTTCCCCACACAACGCAACCAAACGCTGCCCTTAACCGCAGAACAGCGCCAATCTTTACAACTTTTCGCCTGACCCAGCGCAAGAAAAGGCGTAAAAGCAGAATAAGAGGAACATTTTTTGCGCTTGATACGTTATAGAGGTGTAATAGGGTTTACACGAGTGGGCTTTTTTCTGGATGCTTCGCTTGTAGCGAAGCGCAGGTCTTATGTGTAGGAAGGCGCTTTTCAGACGCAAGCCTGCGCCTGAAAAGCGCCTTCCTGCACCTTATTTCTCTGAGGGTGGGGCGGTTTTGCCCGACGATCAGGGAGGGCAAAATCTGCCTGCGCAAAGGAATGGATCTCAGCCAACCAACGCGCAGATGCAAAAAAGCTCACAATTGAAAGGATAGAAACAACTATGGTCTTTTGTGGTCAGTGCGGCTATCAACTAGCTCCCGGCGACATCATCTGTCCACACTGCGGAGCACAAACCGAGGCAGGATCGCTTTCGAGCGATCCCGGTACCGATAACCCGACCGAAATTTCGCACGCAATCCAACCTATACCCGAGCCAGATCCACTCCACGAGCGGGTCAGTCAGGCTCGCTTGCCAATTAATAAGCCGCGTCCACCGCAACAGCAGTCTCAGCCCGACCGCCTGATCCTCGGACCCGTCTATAACCACTCTGAGGAGCGTCTGGCCAATGAACCAACCGCACAGATGAGCGCCCCTACATACGCGCCTCAGCCTCAGCAGGCCGCTTCGGGTCTCTATGGTCAGAACTATAACAATTATCCCCAACCCTATCAGGGTCAACAGGTCTATCAAGGCCAGAGCCAGATCCATCCTCAACAGGCGGCTGCCCTTGAGCAGATGTTGACGGCGATTCGCAAAGGCAAGATGACTGCTCTGATCCTGGTGCTCTTTGGTCTGCTCGCGCTCTCTGCGGCGGTCGCGATCCTTTTGCTGACCCTCCAGGGGACAATTTTTAGCGCCTGAGTATCCTCTACGACGTGCTCCGCTCAATGAGGTCTGTGAAAGTGCTGGCGTGCGCAAATAGTCCAGGTATAATCTTTTTCATCCGGCGCAACCGCGCACGCTGGCTCTTTCACCGGCCCCCCTGACCTCGCCTGCGATTTCTCCCCACTCTGTAGAATAGAGACAGAAACTATCATTTGGCGAGGAGAAAAGGCGAGCACCACCATGTTTATTAGCACAGCACCCATGCAAGAGGCGACGATTGAGTCGCTCGATCCCCCACGACCAGCACCGCGCCCATCTGCCAGGCGCACCTGGAAGATCCGTCTACTCTCTGGCTTGACTATCGCTCTGATAGCCCTGGCCATCATTCATCTGATCATCGTCTCTCTACAAAGTACCGCTTTTGCCGAGAGTTCCTGCACCAGTCTGGTCCACACGACCGACTACGCCAGCGCGGTCCATATGCAGACCCAGAACCAGGAGATGGCGGCGATCCAGTTCGCGGACAATCTGGACGGCGGTGCACCCGCCGCGCTGGTTGAGGTGACGACGCACAATGCACAGAATACGCTTGATGTCTATGTCTTTGGCTGCTCGCTGCAACAAAAACACCCGCACCTGACGCAGCTCTTTGCTCAACGCGGGCTGATTCGCGGCACTGCGACGATCTCCCCTACCGATACGCTGCGTACCAGCCACCTGGATACCAATCTCAATCCACCCACGACCGCGATCCTCCAACCTTTTCAGCAAAATATCTACCAGGAATATGTCTGGCAACAGGATAGATTTGTGCCGCGTCCCTTTGCCGGCATCTATCCGGTCACCAGCGCCTTCGAGGCCGAACAGCTCCAGCAGGACGCCAGCAAGGTCTCCTATCTGCCCTGGAACGATCCGACGGCGACGGCTATCCAGATGAGCCGCGACCTGCTCCACCTGAGCAACGACCTTCAGCCGCGCCTGCTCAGCGAGACGAGCACGCTGGCCGTGGTCGAACTGACCTCGCAGCGGCCCCGCCTGGTCTTCGATGTCACGCTCAAACGCCTGGTCCAACCAACCAGTACGGGCATCTGGTTTGTCACCGAGGCTCATACGCAGGGGATGACGCTCACGCGCTCCGGCACGCTCAACCATTCATTTCAAGATACCGTCGCTTCGCCCATCCACTTCAGCGGCTTCAGCGCCCTGGTCGACGGCCAGACCAGCGCCACGCTCTTTGACCACACGCTGACTCCGCTCAGTCTGGCTAACGAGGTGCCGATTGTGGTTCAACCCGATAGCCGCTACTCCGCCACGCTCGTCTATCCCGCCGAGGTCAGCGGCCAGCGCGGCGTCTTGCTGATCCAATCGCTGCCGCGCCACAACCATCTCGCGACCGAAGCGGGTCAGTTTCTCCTGCTCGGCGTAAACCTGACCTGACCCGATCTGATCCAAAGCTAGCCAACCTTCTGCCGCAGCCAGCGCTGGAAGAGTGGCAATGTCAGCCCGTAGACTCCCTCAGGCGTGGCCTCCACCAGGTCACGCCTGCTCAGGCGCTGCATAGTCTCGCGCACCACGAATGCAGTTAGTCTCGTCGCTTCGGCCAGCCGCGCAGTATCCGCACACTCGTCGACCAGGACCGTCAGGCAGGCGCGTTGCTCCTCGTCTGAGGTGCGCCATAGATGTGTAAAGTGTCCTCCCCAGTCGCTCAAGACCCTCGCGCCCGCCGCCGTCACATCTTCGATCGTCGCCTGCTCTCTATGCTCCACGTTCAACAGGGTAATCAGCGCCTCGCAGAGCGCCTGAAGCAGAAAGGGATGGCAGCCAGTCTCGCTCAGGATCAGTTCGACGACTTCGTTCGGGAATATCTCCATACCTGCATAGTCTGGCGTCGGATGTAATATCAATTGTCGCGCTTCGTCCGGGAGCAGCAGCGAGACGCGCAAGACCTGTACATTGATAAAATAGCTATTCCAGTCGAGCGTAGTCTGCTCGCCCATCTCGCTAAACGCCTTGACCCCGCTAAAAAGCAGGACGATGTGCGGGTGAAATTGGATCAGATTGCGCATCCAGTTCAGTAGCGGTCGTAGCGCCATCGCATAGTCCGTCTCGGCCTCTTCTAGCTTCTCAAACTCGTCAAACGTCAGCAGCAAGACGCGCCCCTCGCGCTCCAGGAAACTCTCGATGTCGGACAGCCACTTCTCGAAATCGCGATAGGCGATGGCGTCATTGCCATAAGCATAATCGTCGGACAGCCCGGACTTTGCAACCGGCATAGCTCTGGCCTTCATCGCCCGCCAAATGCCGTAGGCCAGAAAGTGTAGAAAACTGCTCGTGCTTGCGTAGATGCTCGGAGTTTGCAGGTCGTAAAAGACCGAGATATACGTCGAACCCAGCAGGTAGGGCAGTTGCTTTAAAACGCTGGTCTTACCCATCCTCCGTTCGCCGTTCAGGAGGAAAGTCGGACGCCGCCCGCCCGGACTCAAGGCCTCTTCCAACTCCCTGGCAAGCTGGTGCCGCCCTACAAAGAGCGTATCCTTGAGCGCGAGATATTGTCCAGGCTTATACGGATTATCCACGTGACCAATCTCCTGCGCTGCCTGGCTCAATCGCGCTTCCTCCTGTCTGGCCAACGTCATCCATACATCGACTATCCCCTGTAAGCGCACGTTAAGTCGAGCACTGCGAAAGGCCACATTTGGATGGATCTTGCGCAGGTTGGTCTGCATCTCGATGATCGCCTTACGTTTCCCCTGCACGCCGATCGGCGAGATTGCCTGCGCTGCATCGCGGCTGGCATCGCTCAAACGCGCCAGAGCCTCCGTCCAACTCCAGCGCACATCGGCCAACTTAGAGCCGGGCGGCACCAGTTCGACCAGGCGAGCCGCTGCCTCGGCCACGCTCGCCAACGTCTGGCGCTCCTCCAGATCGCGCAAGACCACCTCCAGCACGGCCTTGCGAGCCGCCCGGATCTGCAAGGTCCGCTCGGCAACTATAAAGTTTATCTCCTCCAAAAACTTCGTCGGCGACTCGTTATAGGCAATCACCAGCAGCGACGATAGAAAGGGCAGCGGCAGATACACCAGTTCATCCCAATAGAGTGCAGAGCGATGCAATTCGATAAATATA
>DAOTTJ010000402.1:0-4997 GCA_034437695.1 Ktedonobacteraceae bacterium | reverse complement strand
GGTAAAGCACGAAAAACCGCTATTGCTTGATTTATATTCCACTCCGAATAAATAGTAGGAATAATTGAAACCTTGCCCAGTGGAGGCCCAACAATATTCATCAGAACATCACCCGGAAATACTTTGGAGCGTGCAAGATCATGAGTATGTACAGCTTTATCTACAAAAGTAGGTTTGATACTGAAATCTAGATAACCATTATGTGTTAAATTATACACCTTAATGAAGGGGATATCTCCAATCGTACTATATAATTTATCATTAGAGGGCGTAGTCCCTTTCGTAATGAAACCACACAATTGTTCTGCTCTTGCCCAACACCAACCCTCCGGCAATGCCGGCAAATCATCCACATTCGGCGCTTGCGGCTCTTTATATGCCTGCATCCACTTCTCGTCGTGAGGAACTATCCCCTTCTCGCTCATCTTCGCCAACTGCTCATCTTCCCAGCGTATTCGTCGCTCGGCCAGAATGCGGGTCAGCAGTTGCTCAGCCGTTTCGCTGGCGGGATGGCTGGTCCGCCACTCCTTCGTCAGTTCGCCCTCGACTGCGGCTTTGAGCAGCGAGGCGCGATACTGCTTGACTTTGGTCTGTGCGCTGCGCAGCGAGGCGACTGCGCTATCGAGGCGGGTGAATTGTTGCTCGATGGCTGCGACGATGCGGGATTGCTCGATAGAGGGAGGAAGTGGAATAAGCATTTCTTTCAAAGTAGCCTTGGATATTTCTTTAAAAGTTGTGCCTCGTGCCAAATCTTCTAGGGTTGCTTTTTGTGATTTCAGCCACCAACTAAAGTAAGTAGGAATAATTCCGTCAGGCAGAATAAAAGATGCAAAGCCTTGATTTGTGGTTACCTGAGTTCCTGCTATAGCTACATAACCGATGCTGGCTCTCGAAGTAAGTAAGACGCTACCGGCGGGTATCCAACGAACTCCACTTGCATCAAAACCTTCCTTTGTTAGCTTTTCCCGAGAATCGAAAATTAAACTAACTGTCCTTTTAGGAATTTCAGTAGGTGTAAGCCAGATTATATCACCGCCAAAATAACGTTTTTCGCTACGTGACGGCGTACTTCCTCCCACCATCTCAGTTACATCATCGATCTTCGCTAATACCCACCCCTCTGGCAATGTCTCGTCCATACTCAAGCGGCCAACCTCTCATTTAGTTCTTGTAAGATTGTGGATAGTTCGCTGCCGAACAGTTGGCTGGCTTTGCCGAGGCCGCCGTGCTGGTTGAAGGGCTGGTAGGCAAAGTCGTCGGGTTCGATGGTCAGTGAACTGGCGATGGTGTCGCGCATCAGTTCGAGCCATGTACGCTGCTCGGCGCTAAAAGGCGCGTGGCGGCGCTCTTCCTGTTCGGTCAACCAGGCGGCAAAACGCCGCTCGACCGTGGTGCGATAGGGTTCCAGGGTCGCGGTCTCGTCTGTATCATACACCATTGTGTAGCGAATAAGCGAGACCAGGTCGACGAGTAGACGTTTGGTACCGTTGCGCACATTTTCCGGCTTGAGCGTTTCATAGGCCTGCCATAGGCGGTCGGTGGTCAGACCAAGCGGAGGCGCGGCAATCGCCTCGGCCAGTTGTTTGAGGTCGGCTTCGATGAGCGAGGCACGCCTGGGCGTATTCAAGAGCATTTGCAGGGCAGTGATCTCGTCTTTGTGGGTCTCGATGAAGGCGCGGAAGCTGCTCACAGACTGGCGAGCGCGTTCGCGGGCCTGGGGGTCCCAGCCAGCGGAGAGGACGCTGTCCTTGCTGACAGTATCAATGATCTGCTCGTCGTGCGCCTGCGCTTTGAGCAGCGCCTCGCGCAGGACTGGATTGTCGAAGGGCGCGAGGGCGACGCTGGTCAGTTGCAGAGCAGCGGCCTTGCGAGCCTGCGCGGCGGGTTCCTGCTGACCCGTCGCGGCCTGAGCTGCCGCCAGATGTTCGTCGGGACTGAGCGCACGCACCAGGTCGAGGACCAGGGTATGCAGGTCCTTCCCGCCGCTCGCCTGTCTGATCGCCGCCGCATCCGCTGGACGTTTAGCCAGGCGTTGATTCAGTCGGCCCAGACGCGAAACGAGCGTCGGCAACAGATTGGCGTTGCGCTCCCACTTATTGAGTGCCACATCGTTGAGAAGATGCTTCAGCGGCACAGACGGCTCGCGGTCGAGCGGCGGCTCATCGGTCTTGCTGCTCTCATAGACGCCCACCGCGTCGACCAGCACAAAATGCGTCTTGCTGCCCTCGGGCGTCACACTATGAAACTCGTCATCAGTCACTACCCGCGTGCCACGGCCCTTCATCTGTTCAAAAAAAATCGCGCTCTTGACCGCACGCATAAAGAGCAGAATCTCCAGCGACTTGATATCGGTCCCGGTCGCAATCATATCGACCGTCACCGCGATACGTGGAGAGTAGCTATTGCGAAACTCAGCAATCAGCTCCTCGGGCTTGCGCCCGGTCGTCTTATAAGTAATCTTCTGCACAAACTCGTTGCCCTCGTCAAACACCTCCATGACAATGCGCACAATATCGTCGGCGTGTGTATCGTCCTTCGCGAAGATCAGCGTCTTAGGAACATCCCCACTCGCCCTGCGTTCGGGAAATAGCTCGGTAAACAGCGCGTCCTTAAAGGTACGCAGCACCGTGCGAATCTGGTCTAACGCCACCACATCGCGATCGAGTTGACCGGGCGCATACGTCAGGTCCGTGCCGACCTCTTCCCAGCGCACCTCGCGCGTGCGCCGATCGCGTTTATCGATATAGTAGCCCTTCTCAACCGTGCTGCCTTTTTGCGTGATCTGCGTGCGGATCGTATAGACCAGGTAATCGACGTTGACCCCATCGGCCACCGCGCGAACGTGTCCATACTCCATGACCAGATTTTGCTGAAAGAAACCGAACGTCTGCTTATTCGGCGTCGCAGTCAGACCAATCAGCGAGGCGTCGAAGTATTCCAATACACCGCGCCAGCGATTATAAATACTGCGGTGGCACTCATCGGTTACGATCACATCAAAGGTCTCAATGGGCAGTTCTGGATTGTAACGCACACCCTTAGGCTCAATCGGGACCTGCTCTTCCTCTTCTTCCTCAAACAGCGAGCGCTCATCGACCTCGTCATCGGGCATCTTGGTCCCGCTCAAGAGCGAGTAGAGACGCTGGATCGTCGTCACGCAGACACGAGCCACAGGATCGATAATTGGACCTTGCAGGTGCTGGACATTATATAGCTCGGTGAACTTGCGTCCATCGTCGGGCGTACTAAACTGCTGAAACTCATTGAGCGTCTGCCTGCCCAGATTGCCACGGTCCACCAGGAACAAGACGCGCTTTGCTCCGCCAAACTTGATCAGACGGTAGGTAAAATTGACCGCAGTATAGGTCTTGCCGCTGCCTGTCGCCATCTGAATCAGCGCACGCGGATGGTTCTTAGCCAGCGACTGCTCCAGATTGGTAATCGCCTCAATCTGGCAATCGCGCAGACCGAGCGTGGGCAGGGGTGGAAGGGTACGCAGACGCGCACGCAGCGTCATATTTGGACCATCCTCGGGAGCCTTTGCCAACCACTCCCACAGGGTCGCGGGTCGATGAAAACTAAAGACCTGGCGACTACGCGCAATCGGATCAAGCAGACTGGTAAAATACGTCTCGGTGCCGGTGGTCTCATAGTGGAAGGGCAGCGGCAGACGCGCGACCGGCAGATCGGGATCGACGCCGCTCAGATACTTCACGCTCTGCTCTCTCACCCCACCGAGCGAGTGACCCGCAGGCTTCGCTTCAATCACCCCCACAGCCTTGCGGTTCACCAGCAGAAAATAATCGGCAAACCCGGTCTTCAGCGAGAACTCGCGGATCGCAATACCCTCGCCCGCGCTTTGATTCAGCTTATTGCGGTCCTGCACCACCCAACCGGACGCGGCTAACATCTCATCGATCTGCTGACGTGCGAGTTCTTCAGGCTTCATCGACACTTACTCCTTGCGATACAAATCGGCTCTTCCAATAAAAAGAAATATTCACACATATTACCGCACAAGTCGCAAGAAGTACATACCCTGAGCGCCACACGCAACTATATGCTCGCCATCGGGATGAAACGCGCAGCCATACAGCGCTCCATCGACCGGAAACGTCAGCAGACACGCGCCCGTATGAGCGTCCCACAGCTTTAGCGTCTGATCCTCGGACGCCGACATTATCAACCGCCCATCTCTACTCAGCGCACACCCATTTACAGCAGATGTATGGCCTCGCAGCGTCAGCCGTTCCTCTCCACGCCCCACATCCCACAGCTTTAGCGTCTGATCATCTGATCCCGACACGATCACACGTCCATCCCTACTCACAACACATCCATTTACTCCAGCCATATGGCCTCGCAGCGTCAGCTGCTTCTGCCCGCTCTGCCCATCCCACACCTTCAACGTCTTATCATCTGATCCCGACACGATCACTCGCCCATCCTCACTCACCGCACACCCACGTACCCAATCGGTATGGCCTCGCAGTGTCAGCCGCTCCTGCCCGCTTTGCCCATCCCACACCTTCACCGTCTTATCATTGGAACCCGACACGATCACCCGCCCATTCCCACTCACTGCACACCCATTCACCACAGATGTATGACCACATAGTGTCAGTCGCTCCTGCCCGCTCTGCCCATCCCACACCTTCACCGTTTGATCCCAGGAGGCCGATACGATCACCCGCCCATCCTCACTCACCGCACACCCATTCACCACAAATGTATGACCATATAGTGTCAGTCGCTCCTGCCCGCTCTGCCCATCCCACACCTTCACCGTTTTATCATCTGACTCCGACACAATCACTCGCCCATCCTCACTCACCGCACACCCATGTACCACAAATGTATGACCATATAGTGTCAGTCGCTCCTGCCCGCTCTGCCCATCCCACACCTTCAACGTTTGATCATCGGACTCCGACACAATCACCCGCCCATCCTCACTCACCGCACACCCACTCACCCAATCCGCATGACCATGCAGC
>DAOTTJ010000401.1:0-4860 GCA_034437695.1 Ktedonobacteraceae bacterium | reverse complement strand
GAATGGGAGAGCAGCCCATCATCAACGCTATCTGTGCCTATAAGAAGCGGTCTGGTTTGAGCGATCCTTCGACCACAGGCGACAAGAATACAAAGCGCAGGAAGTGATACCAAATGAAAATAGGTCTTGTTTCACCGTATGACTGGAGTTATCCAGGAGGCGTGCGCGATCATGTCCGGCACCTGGCCAATGAATTCCTCGCCCAGGGCCACGAGATACGTATCCTCGCACCGGCTTCGGGTCCCAAAAGGAAAGTGACTGAAAAATATATCTATAAGATTGGCTGGACGACCCCCATACCTGCCAATGGCTCAATCGCCCGTGTGGTTGTCTTTGATCCAGCATTAAATCTACGCATGCGCAAAATCTTGCAGCGCGAACGCTTCGATATTCTCCACATCCACGAACCATTGGTGCTTGGACTCTCGCTCTCGGCGCTGCGCTGTTCGGAAACGGTGACGATAGGGACATTTCATGCATCGTCGGAGATCACGACTTCGACGTTTAATCTGGCCTATACCTCTACTGTGCCGTTTCTGCGTCCCATGTGGAGACGGCTCCACGGGCGGATCGTGGTATCGAGCGCGACCTATCGCTTTGTCAACCACCACTTTCCCGGCGACTATCGCATTATCCCCAATGGCATTCACCTGGACCACTTTGGGCGGTCTATTGCGCCTTTCCCCCATTTGATGGACGGCAAGATGAATATTCTTTTCCTGGGACGTTTTGAGAAGCGTAAGGGGGCAAAATATCTCCTGCGTGCCATCCCGACGATTCGTGAACGCCACGCCAATACGCGTTTTATCTTTGTAGGTGAAGGACGTTTGCGCCGCGCTTTTCAGTCGTTTGTCGAACGCCACGGCTGGCGCGATGTGATCTTCACCGGCTATGTCTCCGAAGAAGAGAAAGCGCGTTACTTTGCCAGCGCCGATATCTTTTGCGCCCCGGCCATCGGTGGCGAGAGTCTGGGGATTGTGCTGCTCGAAGCGATGGCCTCGGGCAAAGCCATTGTGGCATCGGATATCAGCGGCTACCGCACAGTGATTACACACGGCGTCGATGGTCTGCTCACCCCACCACGGGACAGCCGCGAGCTGGCCAACGCGCTTGATCAGCTCTTAACCAGTGAAGCGCTGCGCCAGCGTTTGACGCAGGCAGGCTTGCACAAAGTGCGTGAGTATGCCTGGCCGCAGGTAGCAGCGCAAGTGCTCGACTACTATCAAGAAGTTCTCGCCGAACAACAACATCCGACAGGTAGAAAAGTTTATGGATAAGACAGTAGCTACGCTTCAAACCACACCAACGCCGTCAGATGTCGGCTTTAAACGAGCCGATATCCACATGCACACCAACCTGGGAGACGGCTGGGCCAGTCCAGCACGCGTCATTCAGGAAGCCATGCACCACCAGCTCACCCTGATCGCCGTCACCGACCACGATCACCTGGAGGGGGCAAAGCGCGTCGAGGAACTACTGAGCAAACAACAGAGTTCGTTGCAACTGGTCACCGGGGTCGAAGTCTCAACGCGCCAGGGACATCTGCTGGGTCTGTTTGTCAAAAAAGCTCCCAAACCTGGTCGACCGGTCGAAGAGAGCATCGACGCCATCAAAGAGCAGGGCGGCCTAGTCATCGTTCCCCACCCGCTGGGTCGCCTGGTTCCCAGTCTGAGCCGCAAGAAAATCGACTCACTCCTGGAGCGCGATTATGTGATTGATGGCATCGAGGTCTACAATCCAACCCCGGCCAACGCAGCGATGCGGGCCACTGTACGCAGCGCCAATCAGGGCTGGCAACTGGCCGAGACCGGAGGAAGCGATGCCCACTTCTGGCAGCATATCGGGGCAGCGTATACGCTTTTCCCAGGCTCGACGACCGACGATCTGCGCCAGGCGATCCTCGAACGCACTGTGCGGGCAGGGGGCCAGGAACAACCACCCGTACATCTCAATCCCGGCGTCTACGTCGCGCAATGCGCCTGGAGCTGGTTCGTCGATCCACCACGCCGCATCGCGCGTCGTCGCCGCGAAGCACATGCAGAAAAACTGCAAAAAGCGTAAACGAAACGAGCGGTTTTGGACGGCGTGCGCCATCTATAAACCGCTCGTCTCTCTGCACACTACTCCCAGACGCGCGAAAAGACTATCCACTGCTCGGGATGGGCGCGAATAACTTCCTCCATACGCTCAATGAGCGCTCCCTCAACAACATCTGCCTGCTTGCGCTGCTCGTCGGTCAGGGTGAGCGTCAGGGGTACAAACGTGCCAGTGACCCGGTAGTTGGAGCTGCGCCAGCCAAACGCACCTAGCAACGGCGCTCCAGTGCGCAGCGAGAGATTGACCGGACCGATAGGCAGGCGGGCGGGTGCGCCAAAGAAATCTCTGACGACGCTCTCACCCTCTACCGCCCGGTCAGCCGTAATTAAGACAACCTGGTTGTTGCGCAAGGCCTGCATAATTGTACGCAGAGGCGCACTTCCTCCCAATGGTACATAATTGATCCCACTCCCACAGCGTAAATCTACGACCAGGCGCAGCAGACGCTCGTCTTTCAGCCGTTCAATCGGGATCACGACGCTATAGCCGTGGGCGGTAAACCAGCGAGCCATATACTCGAATGGGCCTAAGTGAGCAGAAAAAATAATTGCTCCCTTGCCCAGTTTCAGTGCCTCTTGCAGATATTCTTCGTGCGCCACGTAGACATTGTGGATCACCTCCTGGTTGGTCAGATAAGGTGTGCGCAAGCTGTCAAGATAGTTGCGCAAGCTGAAGCGAAACATTCCACGCACAACCCGGCGCAGGGTCCGGCGACCGCTGGCGGTGCTGGTGTATGCCTCACCCAGGACGTGTCGGGCATTGATTGTCGCTTGCCTGCGAGCTGGAAACACGCATAACCAGATCAGCGGACCCAAGACGTTCGCCAACGCGATCACAAGCCAGCGCGGCAGATGTGGCACAAGCCACGCCGCACCTCGAAAGAGATAGTACAATGTCCACCCCCTATTTTTCGCGAGTAGGTTTTTTGCTCTTCCTTGTTCGTCGGGCGAAATCGCCCCACCCCCAAAGAAGAGAAGGTGCTTCGCTGTGGCGAAGCATCCAGAAAAAAACCGACCTGTGTAAAACACTCCTACGGTTGGGTCTCTGCTGGCCAGAACGAACGGAACATAAACCACTGCGTCGGACACGACCTGACCATTTCCTCCTGGGCGTCGTACATATATTGCGTCAGGCGAGCAATTTCACGCGTGCGCCCCTCGCGCCCTTCGTAGGGCTGAGGAAAGGCAGGAGGAAAAGCGCGAACAAGAAATTGACCGGCAGGACCATACCAGACATAGCCAGGGACAATCGCAGCCCCGGCCTTGAGGGCAAACGCTGCTGGACCGCCTGGCACATAGGTCGTGTGACCAAAGAAGGTGATTTCAACCCCCTTCTCCTTGCTCATAGGCCGATCGGCGACGATAGCAACCACCTTATTCTGCGCCAGTGCTGGTCCCACCTGACGAAGCGATTGCTCCATTGGAATAACTCCAACCTGTTTTTCGAGGCGGTGACCCTGAAGCAGCGTATTGAGGCGCGGATCTTTAAATGATTCCGTGATACCCATCAGAGGAAAATGGCGGGCCGCAATCGCCCCGGCCATATCCCAATTGCCGAAGTGCGCGGTTGAAACGATGGCACCGTGGCCCGCGTCCAGTCCCTGCTGGATGTATTCAATC
The DNA here is from genome assembly GCA_034437695.1 of Ktedonobacteraceae bacterium. Taxonomy (GTDB): domain Bacteria; phylum Chloroflexota; class Ktedonobacteria; order Ktedonobacterales; family Ktedonobacteraceae; genus Paraktedonobacter. The sequence goes on along the minus strand of DAOTTJ010000401.1, from coordinate 1,144 downwards.
CAGGTTGCTCCTTGCGTCATATCCTGAAGACGAGCTTCAATGCGGTCCATATTGGCGTGCGGAAAATAGATAAGGTCAGAAGCAGTGCGGCCGTATCTGCTCCAGGAAGCAGATGCCGCACGTTTCACGCGTGGATCGCCGATGGGTAGATCGAGCACCCTGGCCATATTTTGTTGGGTTATCTGGCGTTTGGAACGCCAGCCAAGATAGCTGGCAGAGCTAAACGTAGACCCCAGAGCGTAACGCACCGGGCGCGGAGTCCAACCTGCGATGTTTACGCTGGCACGCGCCAGCCAGTAGACAGATGACACAGTTTATCCCCCTGCAAGAGCATAGATTGATTGTGAAAGAGTTTTTCAGAAGGTTTTTTTCACCTTTGACCGTCGCCTATAGTGACGAAGAAGGGGAAGGCTGGGGCCAGCCCCAGACCCCATTGCACCCCTTGCATCCCTGCTGGTCCATCGAAGCTGACAGAGCACTTTTGCAAAACCCTGTGTACTCTTCCTCCACATATTAGCGTCCGACTCTGCAACTGTCAATGTGCTAGATGGCAAACTCGACCTTACCACAGAGAGAACAGTGACCGATCAGAGAGCCGGCGCTTACGCTCGCCTCTTGCAAGGGACGACCACAGCGACAGACGTACCCACGCAGACGCGCCGGATTGCCCAGGGCCAGTGTATAGGACGGGATATCGTGCGTCACGACAGCTCCGCTACCGATAAGGGCAAATGTACCGATGGTCAGTCCGCAGCGAATGACCGCGTGTGCGCCTAGCGATGCGCCTCTGTGGACCAATGTAGTGCTGAGCGTCCAATCGTCTGCGCCTTTCAGACGGCCAGTGGGGGTGATCGCACGCGGGAAGCGATCATTAGTAAAGCACACGTGTGGTCCGACGAAAACGCCATCCTCCAGGGTGACGCCCTCAAAGACGGAGGCATAATTCTGTAGTTTGACGCGTGAACCTATACACACGCGTGCGTCGATATAGACGCCCTGACCTACCTGGCACTCCTCGCCGAGCGTGGCATATTCGCGAATACAGACGTGCCGCCAGATGCGCGTGCCACGTCCAATGCAGGCCGAGGATGCTACTTCGGCCAGCGGATGAATGTATGTCTCGGGATCGAGCATAGAAACTCCT
>DAOTTJ010000400.1:0-7990 GCA_034437695.1 Ktedonobacteraceae bacterium | reverse complement strand
GCACATTTCACCTGTACCTCCAGAGGAGTTTGTTATTATGACGTATTCACGCCGAAACAAGGTTGAGGAGCAACAAGAGGCAGCTCAACAAGCGCAACATATAGCCACCCTCTGCGAAGAATTTCAGCTTACTCTGGACAGTATAGATTGGCAGCAGTTGGGAATGCAGGCACCCGTCAAAGTGAATGGTATTGAGATAGCATCGCTTTTCGAATTGGGTCAGCGCGAGCGGGACGACCTGTTGCGACTCATCCAGATTAAATTATTGGAGAGGGCAGCGCTTGAAGCTGTCCAGGCGCGACCTGAGATGAAGGCCCTGATGTGGAGTCCGGTGGCGATTGCGCATCCGCAGGCTTTTTTGAGCCTGTGGGTGATCACCCTGGAGACTGACGAGCGTATACCGATAGTCGAGAGCGTACGCGACGGGCAGCGCGTCTATGACTTTTACATCTTTGAAGCTGACAGCCTTCAGCAGCTAGCGAAACTCTTTGGCAAGCTGTACGAAGGAGCCTATCACCTGGGTGACACCGTCACCATCAAAGAGCACGCGCGGCTCTTTACGGGAGTGATCGTCTACAGCATAGCGCCAGATAAAGAGACGACCGTGCGTAAGTCTGCTTCACGAGGTTATCACACCATTGCCGGTACCGTCTACACCAACGACGTAGCGGCTAAATATATTGTCGATTGCCACGATGGTTTTCCCCATATAGTCAATCAGTCCCAGGTCGTGCCAGCCGCAGCAGTCTAGGGAGCGCGAGCCAGGACAGGGCAGGGGAGAAAAAGCCAATGGCGACACATCCAGACAGCAGCGGTCACGAGCAGCGATCCGGGTGGCCGCGTGCCGGGCAACCGATGACAGAAGAGGAATACCACAGACTTGAGCGGCTGTCGGCGGATCGGAAATATGAGTATCTCAACGGTGTGGCGTCTATGATGAGTGGAGGGAGCGTCGCGCAACGTCGAGTTTGCTCTTGAGAGCATGCTGCGCAGTGGTCCTTGCTCAGTCTTTGGTCCTGATGTGCAGGTAATGATTGGTTTTCGCAGAAAAAGCACCCCGCATTACCTGTACCCGGATACAACCGTCTCTTGCCATCCAGCAGATAGCGAGTTGGATAACCTCCTCGTTGAGCACCCGCGCCTTGTCGTAGGGATCCTCGCCCCTGGGACAGAAGCGAGAGATCGCGGAACAAAATTCAAGCACTACCAGCTCTGGCCAACCATCCAGGAGATAGTCCTGGTCAACCAGTTTGCCCCACTTGTAGAGGTTTGGCAACGCAACACAAGCGACCCAGACAATCTGCATGCATGGCACTACCGTCGTTAGGGGCCAGGAGAAGTGGTTGAGCTGGCGAGCATTGACGTGCAGATAGCAATTGAAGCGTTCTCTCGTGGCCTGGTCTTTAACGCTAACGACAGGGAAGAGGAGAGCCAGGATGGGGAAAAGAGTGAAAAAAAAAGACCTTTGAGAAACTCTGAGATTTGCTGGAAACAGCGCTAGACAATTGGCAACCTTTATGGTATACTGCCCTTATGCTGTAGCGTGCAGATATTGCTAGAATATGATGAACTCAGGTGTTTCAACGAGAAAATTGATGACGGTAATGGTGCGCAATACAGGAAAACAATTGTATACTGCTGATATTAGTTAGCAGTCGAGAAAGCGAGAGACTTTTGACCGATCAGATACTGTATTGCCGTGATTGCAACCAGGAATTTACCTTTACTACCGGGGAACAGGAATTTTATGCCAGCCGTGGGCTGACAAATGCTCCTAGCCGTTGCCCGGAGTGCCGCGCTGCCCGTAAACAGGCAGGTGGCTCGTCCTACAACCGCGGAGGCGGTAATCAGCGCAGTGGTGGCGGTGGCGGTGGTTTCCGCGACCGCGAGGCTCGTCCTCTCTACACCGCGACTTGTGCAAGTTGCGGGCGTGAGGCCACTGTGCCTTTCCAGCCGCGCGAAGATCGCCCCGTTTACTGTAGTGATTGTTACCAGCCCCAGCCACGCAACCAGCACGCCGGTTCTGGCCGATCGCGCTGGTAAGTGCGATGTGCCAGGTTATTGTAAACCCGAATGGTTCGTTTGAGGTCGCCCTCAAGCAGTTTAGCCGGAAGGTTCAACAAGAGGGTGTTCTGACTGAAGCCCGGCGGCGACGATATTATGAGACGCCTCAGGCCCGGCGGAAACGTAAGGCCGCGGCACAGTTGCGCAAACGACGACGCGCTCGTTTCTAGCGTCACTTACTCAGAATCGTTGAAAGGTGTACCTGGTTCTAAACCAGGCACACCTTTCTTTCTATGTGTGCCGGCGATCTTGTTGTCAGCAGGGAGAAGCGAACATGGCAAAGGATTTTGAGCCTGCATCCTCAAGGATAGAAGAAATATTCCCGGACAGTTCTCTCCCTGGTAGCGATCCCTCCACCGTCAGCCATCCCCAGGATCATGCCGCGTTACACTCTTTTGAGCCTGACGACGAACTGCTGGACCTGGGAGACGAGCGCGTACTGATTACCGACCTGGAGCCGGTTGTGGCTGGGGCCAGGCGACGCCTGTTCCGACTAATCACCGCGTTGCAACGCGCCCTGGAAAGACCCTGGATACGCTATGGAGTCTCGGGTCTTCTGGTGGCTATTCTACTGGGGATATGTATTTTGCAGACGCGCCCTGCGCCCGCCGTCACGCCGACGTACTCATCGTTGGCCACCATTACCTACTCACGCGACTTCCTCAACTTTGTGCCTGGCGCTGACCAGGTCTTTTTGCAGAGCAACAACAACACCTTGCTGGCTTATCAGGCGGGGACTGGTCGTCTGCTCTGGCATGACAAGCTGGACGGATTGGCCAACCTGTTGCTGGTCGGGCAGACGCTCTATTGCTATGTCTCTGGCTCGACGGAGGGCAACCTGCTGGCATTGGACACCAGGACCGGTCACGTCGATTGGACGCAATCGCTGCCGCCGCCGGGAATTGCCCCGCTATTTCAGGGCGGGGACGCGCTCTACGTCGGGGCTGCAACGGCCAGATTGTACGTCTTTCAACTCAGCACCGGTCGACTGCGCTGGTCGTATGCTTATGGAGCGAATAGTCCGGCGGTATTGTCGGTGCAGCCGCTCAGTGGACTGCTTCAGGTGCAGAATGGACTGGTAGAGATCAAAGAGCCAGGCACATTCCTGGTCCGTATCTTGCAGGCCGGCTCGGGTCAAGAAGTGCAGACCATCTCAGCGACCCTGTCCACCAACGGTCCCACCTTTTTGCCGATCGATACTCAGCAGCTCGTCTACTCCTTCAGCAATAGCCAGGACCAGGGACTTCCGACCTCGACCGAGACCATTGAGGTCTTCCACAAGGGCCTGCTCTGGAAGGGCCAGTTTCCGAGCGGTAGCTGGTCGCCGATTGAAGCCAACGGAGTGATCTACCTGGTCAACGCTAACGGCTCCCTGACCGCGCTGCGGGGAGTGGATGGCAAGGCGCTCTGGAGCACCACGCCGAGTAGTCCGGCGAGCGGTGAGCCAGAGCTAGAAGCGGGTCTGCTCTATGTTTTTCTTAACGACAACGAGCTAATGTGTCTGAATGCCGGCGACGGCCGGATTGTCTGGCAGAGCAAGATCGATGCGAGTGCCTCGATGTATACCCAGAATCTGCCCCCGGTTGAGAATGGGATCATGTTGTTGTCAAGCTTTGTCATGGAGGAGAACACACCGAGTTATGTCTTTTACGCGCTGCGAGCCAGCGACGGGAAGGTACTCTGGCACAGCCTCACGCCGGTCGGAGTGCTGAGTCTGCAAGCAGGTTTTATCTATATCATCGAGAACAACAACAACTCATTGGATGCCTGGCGTGAAAGCGATGGCACGTTTCTCTGGAGCTATCGCATGTCGTACGCGCTTGCGCTGGTGTGGAGTTCGGACGCGCAGAGCGGGCTGGTCTACCTGTTAGACCTGCAAAACGGCTTGACGGTCCTACAGCGGACGAGCGCCCATCCACTCTGGCACTATGCCCCCTGAGGCTCGGTGTAGAGATAGACGCGTGCGAGTGGGAACACGCGTCTGTCTGTGCGCAAGGGCGTAGGTAGAGCCGTGCTTGCTTGCTCGGGTGAACTGAGTAGAAGCGTCGGTGTAAGTAAGGTAAGGATCTGGTTACCGGGTGAGCTTGGCCGCGAGATCGCGGGCGGAGGGTTCAACCAGGATCGAGCCATCGGGAAAGACGATAGTTGGGACCACGCGGTTGCCGTGGTTGATCTTGACGACATAGGCGGCGGCTTCGTCGTCCTGTTCGATATTGATATAGTTGTAGGCAATCTTATGTTCGTCGAGCCAGCGTTTGGCCATACGACAATCGCCACACCAGTTGGTTGCATACATGACTATCTGTTGTTCGTTGGATGTGCCTTGCACGATAAAACTCCTTGTCATATCTACCGGTTTAACATTGCTCTTCTCTCAGTATAACTCTTGGACGCCTGAGAAATATTCCCTCCGGGGCAGGGCTATTTCATTCTCCGCAAGCCAGAGGCTCGCGACCCGATCCGTTGTTCAGGGGGCAGGGGCCACATGCCGAGCATTCGGGGGTTCTCTTGCTCTATTTACGCTTCCGGGGAGGCGTCACCTGTGGCAAAAGGCTTCAGCCCCTTGCATCCCCGCTCTTTAAGAGGTCGTAGAGCAGGCTGGAGATGGGAGTGGGTGCTTCCACTTGATTGGCGGTCTGGCGGAAGAGGCCGACATCTTTCAGCGGGATCGCGGTCTGGCTGAAAGGTGACGACGACTCGGCGATGCGCCGTCCGTAGTTCTGGTAGATGGGGGCGGGAAAGAGCGTGCTGGTCAGCATATCGACGACTGCTCTGGGGTCGACGCCATTTTTCGCGGCCATTGTCAGTGCCTCGCGCATCGAATAGCCGGCCGAAGAGATCAGGAAATTGCCAGCTATCTTGACCAGCGTGGCAGCGCCGGCTTCCTCGCCAAAGTCGAAGATCCCCTGTGCGCCCATCGCCCTCAGGAGGGGTTGGACGCGTTCTTTCGCCTGTTGTGGACCAGCAATGGGCATCCAGAGCTGGTGAGCGACGGCGGCCTCGGGTCGACCAAAGATAGGAGCGCAGACATAGGCGCAGTCATATTGTGCATGGAGGGCGGCGAGCTTATTTGAAGTTGCGGGCAGCACCGTACTCATCGCGATATGGACGCCGCCGGGTCCCAGGCGTTCTAAAAAACCATCGCTCAGAACCACACTTTCCAGAGCCGCGTCGTCCCACACCAGAGTCACCACAACCCCTCCGCTTGTCACAGTATCGACTGGTCGTGTCGCTAGCTGAGCACCCTGCGCGACCAGTGGGTCCGCCTTGCTCGCTGTGCGGTTGTAAACCTTGAGAGGATAGCCAGCCTTGAGAAGATTGGTGGCCACCGGGAGACCCAACTGGCCGAGTCCGATAAATCCGATAGTTTCACTCATGTGTCTTCACTGCCTTTCTGATTGCATTGGTTGATCTGTTAAAGATTACGTTAACGTCATGTTTGTGACAAAAAAACCTGCTTAACTGTGTTCTGACTCCTCAAGCCAGCGCGTAAAGCGTGAGATATGGGCCAGTAGCTCGGAGCGAAACAGTTGTAACGCGCCGATCTTCTGGTCCGCCTCAGCGAGGTGCTGGTGCAGGATAGCGAGGACCTTCTGTTTGGGCTGTATGCCACTTGGATCGGTGAAATACAGATCGATGACGCCGCCGATCTCATCAAGACTGAGGCCGAGCTGCTTGAGCTGGTCGATTTTTTGCAGACGGGTAAGCGTCTCCTCGGTATAATAGTGTTGGCCGTGGCCCTCGCGCTCGCCGGGCGGGAGCAGTCCAAGACTCTCATAGTAGCGTACCGTGCGCGGAGTCACCCCGGCCCGTGCAGTCAGATCGCCCATGCGCATGCGCTCATTCATTCGTTGCCATCTCCAAATGTTACGTTAACGTCATGTTGATAGAGTAGCACCGGAGTGGAGTCTTGTCAAGGGTCGCAGAGGATGCATTGGGGAGTGCGAGCGAGTGAACTGGCAGAAACGCGAGCGAGGTAACTTTGGGGTTGTGGAAGTGGAAGAGGAGAGAGTAGTTGGCGGCGAATGAGATAGCAGAAAGGACGACGCAATGATCGAACGCATCAATCCACCCGGTCTACATCGGACGCCGGGGTACCATCATGTGACAGTAGTCGAGAGCAGCCGGTGGGCGCTGCTGGCCGGTCAGTGTCCGCTTGACGTAGAGGGCGAACTGGTCGGAGGTGGTGACCTGTGTTTACAAATTGAGCAGGTTGTGAGCAATATCGTCACAGCCCTGGCGGGTGTCGGTGCGACTCCTGACGACGTAGTGCGCACCGTAATCTACGTCGTCTCGCCTAATCGCGACGAGCTTGCGCTTGTGTGGACCACTCTACGAGCCTCGGCCATCGCGTCTGCCCTGAGCAGCGCCAGCACACTGCTTGGAGTCGCGCAGCTTGGCTATCCTGGACAGCTCGTAGAGATTGACGTGACCGCAGTGCTGACTGATTAGCACGCTGCCTGTGTGGAGCGAGAGTGCAGAGGGCGGCACTTCATAGACGCGAACGTAGGCGGGATGGTTAAGAGCAGCAGGGCCTGGGGTGTCCCCAATAAACTTTTTCTTTCATTTTGCATGCTTTGCCGGGAGCAAAACATGCAAAATGGGAGTGCAGAGGGCGTCTCTCTGTTAAAGTTCGCGCGAATGGGCTTGCCCCAACCATCTAGAGAAGTTGCGGGCATATGATAAGATACTTGCGAAGTTCGAGAACAAGAAATGGGCCAAGATGAGCAACAACAACACCAGATTATCAGATGTAATCGTCGTAGGTGGTGGGCCGGCGGGGAGCAGTGCGGCATATATGCTTGCCAGACAGGGCTTACGTGTGCAGGTGCTTGAAAAGCAGAAGATGCCGCGCTATAAGACGTGTGGAGGGGGCGTGAACGTTCGCGCAGCTCGTCACATTCCCTTTAGCATTGAGCCGGTAGTCGAGAAAGTTATCTACAAATATCGTTTTACCTATCGCGGAGAAAAGCCCTTTGAGAAGGTCTCTGGTGAGCCGCTAACGTATATGACTCAGCGCATGTACCTTGACCAGTTTCTCCTTGAGCAGGCCAGAGAGCAGGGCGCGAGCGTCACCGAAGAAGTGAGCATTCGCAAGGTAGAGGTCAGGGACGACGAGGTAGTGGTTGAGGATGCTGCCGGTAAGACGTATGGTGCGCAGGTCTTGATAGGTGCCGATGGTGCAAACAGCATAGTGTCGCGCCACTTGCAGTTACACGACGGCGTGCAGCGCGAGATCGCGCTGGAGAGCGAGATCGCCCTGCCGGCCGAGCAGATGGCGCGTTGGAGCGATACGATCGAACTAGATCTCTTTTCGGTCTGGTGCGGCTACGGGTGGGTTTTTCCCAAGCGTGACCATATCTCGATCGGCGTCGGGGGTCCGCACAAACTGATCAAGCAGATCCAAGCATACAATCGCACCTACCTTGAGCACAATCAGGTTGCGGAGTATCCCACGCAACGCTTTAGCGGGCATACGCTGCCGGTTCGCAAGGGGTTCAGTCCGCTGACAAAGGGACGGGCGCTCCTGGTTGGCGATGCCGCAGGCCTGCTTGAGCCGTTTACCGGCGAGGGGATCGGCTATGCGGTGAGAAGCGGACAACTGGCGGCGCAGGCAGTGCAGGCCTTTCTGAAGCAAGAGGCGACGGACCTGACGATGTACACGCGTCTGCTCGATAGTGAGTTGACACCCGAGCTGCTCTCGGCGCGACAGTTTGTGCAGGTGTTTAATCGCTTTCCACGGCTGTTCTACCATCTGATCAAGAACAACGACTATGTGTGGGGAGCGATCTGTAAGATTCTGCGTGGTGAGCGGGGGTTTAGTGATATTGAGCGCAAGCTGGGGGTGTTGCGGCACGTTGTGCCGTTGATCAGTCAGGCTTGAGTTCTAGTTACCCACCCCGATACAAATATACGTAAAGGGTGC
>DAOTTJ010000399.1:0-23307 GCA_034437695.1 Ktedonobacteraceae bacterium | reverse complement strand
TTTTCCATAGAAATCACCATTAAAGTTTGACATAAAGTAGATATCGTGACCAAGCTGAAAAGACGCCTTACGCCCGATAAGTAAACGCGAATTGCGGGCAATAAAGAAGCGATGTGCAAAAAGCCTGGGATAACGCAAACACCATAGAAAATAGTGAAAGGAGCATTCGCCATAGAGAAGCATATCTCGCAATCTATGCTCATCGTTGCGCCGCAAAAGATCTCCTATTTTTACAAACAAGCCTGGCAATTTCATAGTACTTTTTTCCTTTTCTAACAAAGGATAGTTAGCAGATTACGAACTACTCTACTCCGACAATAAGGTCACAGGTCCTTAAAATCCTTTAATTGAGACTTCTTAATGCGCGTTTTGCGCAGATTTGACTGCGAGAAAGGCGCTTGCCCCGCAGGCTCGCCTCCGTGAACAAGCTCAACAGTATTCTCACGCTCGATAGGAAGCGGCGTAATCGGTCCCTGCTGCTGGCGAGATGGTCGCACAGCAGGCTGAACCAGCGTATCGCTCAACCAGACTGGCACGGCTGAGGAGACAGCGGGCTGCAAGCTTGTCTCGACCTGCCAGACGGGTTTGACCGAACGCGCCGGGGTAATCGGGAGCAGAGTCGTTTCAGCCTGCCAGACAGGTTGCTCAGGTAAATGGACAGGACGCGGGATAGCACGCAGATGACCGGTCGTGTGCCGCGGAGGCACAGCCGCCATCATATATGTATCTAGCAGCCAGATAGGCTCGCTCTCGCCAAAGTTGGCCGGGAGTTGCTCCTCGACCGCACCCTTTGCAGGCCAGAGCACCGAGTAGATGACTGGAAACATAAACGCCGCCTCTACAGCCGTCGCAACTACCCAACCCACACACAGACCAATCAGGTTGCCCAGGTGCGCACCCAGAATTGCCCCACCTAACTCAAGCATGCCGCCAAATATCATCCCAAACATCGCCTGACTTATACGGTCGCGAATACGGCAAAAAGAGATATAGTGGGCGCGAATCACACAGGTAAAACCCGCCAGCACAAGGATACGCAGACACCACGTCGCCTGGTCCGCATAGACCGCACCAAAGACGCCGAGTACCTGTTTGGTGGCAATAAACAGGACCGAGCCAGCCAACAGACAGAACAGCATCGACACCCCTACCGTCGTGCGAGCCTTCTGCTTGAGCGACGACTGCTCCGCCGAGTTCATGGCGTGCAACACCGAGGTAAACGACATCGGCACTAGAAAGAGAAACGAGGCAATCATCCAGGAAACATAGAACCAGGCGTTCATCTTGGCCGAAAGCAGCAGCGTCACTAATATCGGCAAAAGCTGCGTCGGCACCTGAAGCGTCAGATTCAGCATATGATGCTGCAAAGCGGCTGGCCCCAGCTTGCTCAACAGATTCCAACGAGGTAGATAGCCTCTGCCCTGCCAGCCCCTCTTCACAAGTGAATAGATAAACACTAGTACAAACGAAAACACTATCCCAGCCACCCAGGTCGCATAGATCGTCATGCCCGTTTTATAGGAGAGAAACGCCCCAACTAGAAAGAGCAAAATGAGCTTGCTCGTGGCAAAAAAAGCATTGCGCGTAAACTGCACATTGCCGCGCAAGATGCCGACCAGCGCCTGATCAAGCACAGAGGTCGCAGCAGTAAAACCCACGCCAAGCCCCATGAGCAAGACATCCAGAATACTCGCACGTAGAGGGGCAAACTGTGCGGAAAAAAGCGGCGCAAGGCAGGCAAAGCCAACACCTATGAGCACTCCCACAATCCCAACAATGGCAACACCCGTACTGATGAGAGAGACCTGATTTTTAGGTTGACGCGGCAATTCAGTAATCAACAACGTACCCAATCCAAGCATACTGATACTGCCAAGCAGCATCATAGTTGAAACCGCCGCTGAAGCCAGACCTACCCCCTCAGGGGTGTACTGACGCGCAGCAACCCACCAGTAAGCAAAACCTGTACCTGAGGTTACAACGGTAGTCCCAACCAGAGATAAGGTATTTGTCAACATAATGCGATTTGCTTGTATCCATTGCAAAGGAGACGTAATTGCCACCTTAGAAACTGTACCCAATTTTCACCTGCCAGACACTCGTGCTTTTTACAGGTAGAGCGTACCGTTGTCCGCTTAATTTTTGAGCGGTAACGGCTCGTAGACAGCTTTAAACTGTTCTTCGCCCTTACGCGCTGTACGATAACGATAGATATTACCCATCAAGTAGCCCATTGTCGTAGTAAACAGACCAGCCACAATCGCGAAAGTTCGCAGAAAGCCCGCCGGATCGAGTTTGAAAATCCCATCGCGTAAGCCACGGACGATCCCTCTAGGCAGCATGTACACAGTATAGGAGCGTTCGGAAGCTAGACTGTCCTTTGCACCCACCAGACTGGCAATCGTCGCCTTTGAAAGACCTTCAGCATAGCAACGCGCCAGAAAATAGCGCCAGTGCGCACGTTCTACCGAAACACAGTGGTGAATACGCGCCTGAGCATCACAGAGAAAGATGCGCTCAGGCCAATGCTGTTTCGCCCTGATAGAAAGCTCTGTCTCCTCACCGCCCAGAGGATGATTGCCTATCCGCCCGATGCCTTTACAGAACCCCCCCACAGTCTCAAAGATCTCCCGGCGCATGCAGGTACAACCCCCATATGGATTGCGCACCTCAACCAGACCCGGCACAAAGTCTTGATAGCTACAACCAATCACCCAGTAAAACTCTTTGGGAAACCATGACGGTTTTTCTCCCATCCAGCGCGGCTCGACATACCCACCAGTCCCCAGAACTTTAGGGTCCTGACAACCTTTACATAAACGCTCCAGCCAGTCAACTTCGGCCGTCGCGTCGTCGTCAAGGAAAGCTATCAGCGAGCCTCGCGCGATAGATATGCCACTGTTACGTGCTCCCGATAAACCCCTCGACTCTATATTCTCGATGATCGTCACTCCGGTAAGCTGCGCCTGTAAGCGTTCCAATAGCCGCGGATTATGATCGATGACAAGAATAATCTCACGCGGGAGCATGCTCTGCTTCTGGATAGACTCCACAGCATCCAGCAATTCCAGCCAGCGTTGCTCTGTGTAAGCACATATAATCACGGAGATATCATCATTCGTTTGATTACTCATTGTAGTAATTCTTCCTGTCCTTCAGCGGAGTGCCGCCTCATTACGGCCAGATTGCGTCTGAGTAACTGCCAGGCAGGCGTACGTAAGCGCATATACGTCGTGTGCAAGGCAGCTACAGGCGAGGCTTCACGTCCAATCAACAATGTTCCAAACATCTCCTGGCTCATCTCCCGACTGACCATCAGCCGAGCAAGTGAGAAGGGATGGTCTCTCTCCGTGCTTAATGCGTGCTTTACAGCACAGGCGGAATGAAATCCGGCAGCACTCACCAGATCCCTCACCTGTGCTGTAAAGTATCCAAACGGATACGCAAAACTTGTAACTTCCTCTCCCAGGTGGTCTTCAAGCAATTGCTTGCTATGCTGAATCTCCACCTTTGCCCGAGAAGCAGAGAGGATATCAAGTTGAGGATGTGTATGTGTATGTGCGCCACATTCGATACCACTTTGATGGACCTCGCTCACCTGTGGCCATGTGAGCATCGGCCGCGCATCTTCGTGCTCTTTGCGCAGCCAACGACTGGTCCCATCAATAAAAGCTGTAGTAATATACAGGGTCGCTGGAAAACCGTAGCGCTTTAAAACAGGCAAAGCAGCCAGAAGAAAATCGGCAAAGCCGTCGTCGAAGGTAATCACAACCGGCCGCTCAGGCAGCGCAGGCCCACCGGGTAAACGAGTCTGCATAAGCTGAGTCACCGTTAGAGGCGTATAGTGATGAGTAGCGAGATACTCCATCTGCTCGGCAAAAGACGCAGGCGCAACCGCGAATGCAGCAAAGGCCGGACTACATATATTAGAGACGCTGTGATACATCAGAATAGGAATTTTCTGGTTCTTCTGTTCGCTTCGCATACTTTTTGTACTCCCTGCCTGAAACCACATGGTCAACCAACTCGACGCGTAATAGGAGAAGAACCCGCATTCCGATAGGAGACGCTGGCAGCATTCCTCCCGAACCGGCCCAGATGAAACATCATACTCCCGATAAGATATCCAGTCGCGGTCACAGATAGGCCGACAATAATCGCCCATGCCCTGACAAAACCGCTCAACTGGTGCTTCAAAAAACCATCCCTCAATCCTTGTATAACCCCCAGGGGCAAAATACGCAACGAGTACGCACGTTCTGAAGCAAGACCATCCTTTGCACCCACGTAGCAGGCAACAAACGCTTTTGAAATCCCTTCCGAGTAACAGCGCGAAAAAAAATAGCGCCAGGTGGTACGTGTCTCAGGTACATAATGCGAAACCAGTGCAGCCGGTTGATACCAGAAGTATCGGTGAGGCCAACGTTGATTGGCACGGATACACAGTTCGGTCTCTTCACACCCTAGCGGCAACGTCCCTATACGCCCCATACCCTCGCGAAAACCACCCACACCTTCAAACACTTCTCGTCTAAAAGCCATGTTCGCACCAATCGGATTGCGTATCCTACTCACAACTTCAGGTACACCACGATAGGTACAACCAACCACCCAGTAAAACTCTTCGGGTAGCCAGAGCGGTTTTCTCGCCACCCAGAGCGGAGTCACCAAACCACCAACCCCTAGAACTTCCGCACGATCAAGCATCTCGTCCAGCACAGCCAACCAATCCGGCGCAGCGATTGCATCGTCATCAAGAAAAGCCACGATCCGACCACACGCAGCTGCGATACCAGTATTCCTGGCCCCCGATAATCCACGCTCTTCGCGATTTTCAATAACTACAATCTCAGGTAAATCCCTTTGCACCCGTTCTAGAAGCGATTGATTATGATCTACGACAACAATGAGCTCTTTCACGCTAACTGTTTGCTTTTGCACCGATTGCACGGCCTCAACGAGACAGAGCCACCGTTTCTCAGTATAAGCACAAATCACCACAGAGATTTCATCTGCCATAGTGTTCCTCAAATCCATTTCAACGCCGTTGCCCTGGGGATTGCCCGAAGCCTCAAACTAGAAAACAGCTTCTTCGGATAGGACATTGCGTCGTAAAACTGAAGCAGGCGATTTGCTCTTCCTCTTCGTCCTCTCCTGCAAGATTAACTTTAAAATGCGTAAACCATCACGCACAGCATTTAGATTGCTCAATCCATGAATGCGCGGATACTCGATGCTCGGCACTTCAACGATCTTCAGACCCATTAAGTGCATGCGTATATTGATTAGCGTCTCTATTTCAAAACCGTCGCTATCAATATCTATCTGGTCAAGACAGTGATTCCAGAAGGCATTATAACCATAACACAGATCGGTAAAACGTGTGCCAAACAGGACGTTAACTAGCAAAATCAGCCCATGATTGCCGGCTCGCCGAAAGTGTGTAATATCCTTGCTCTTACCACCTCTGATGAAACGCGAACCTTTAGCAAAATCGCAACCATCCAGCAAAACTTTGACAAAACGTGTGATCTCCAATGGGTCGGCAGATCCATCTGCATCCATCAATATACTGATGTCGCCAGTGGCGGCCGCCAGACCCATTCTGAGTGCGTCGCCTTTCCCGCGCCCAACCTGTTCAAAGATACGAATAGTCGGCAACAATTGCCGCGCAACTGCTATCGTGTCGTCTGTCGAATGACCGTCAACGAGGATGACTTCGCTGACAAACGCGGGGATCTTAGGAAGTACATGCTGAAGATTGAGAGCCTCATTTCGCGCCGGAATAACGACGCTAACCTTCACGTGTCTTTCAGATAAGTGTGTTACTGTATCCATCGACTTCCTCCTAATAAAATGTATATATGCATTCATAAATTTTACGCCGCCAGCGTAGCTTGCTCGCGCAATACATCTCTTTCAGCTTCTGTTCCTCTTCATTTGCTCTGCCACCTGCGGCGGAGATGAGGAAGATAGCTGGGGCGCTACCCCAAATCCCGGCATGCACTCCCGCTTTTCACAGCAGGGGAACAGCCCACCAGTGTCTTTTGTGCTACTTTGTATCTCTGAGTACTATCCGTCTGAGTCCTATCTGAAAGAGTTTGCAGACGTTCTCTTCTTGAGCAACGACATACATATACACGTTCCATGTTAATGAATGCATGAATGCCTCTTTTATAACTTACTATTACTATAAGAGGAAATTCTTTGATTTGGGTTACTAAAAGGTTGAAGACAGGTTGTGATGCTCGTTTAGAGGGTTAAGATATCACTATCCCGAAAAATCTTTGCATTCCACTGCACATTCAGGCTACTACCTGCCACTAAACATCTCTGATAGAGATAGATATTAATTAATCAATGAAACGATATCTATCTCAGGGCTATTCAAAAATCCACCTTGCCGCCTGCGGCGACGGGCAAAAGAGGAAAAAGAGGTTTGTGCGAGGACATATCGCGCTCCAGCAAAGGACTGCCTTCCCCTGCACCCCTACTTCTGACGACTTTTGAATAGCTCTGTATCTATCTCCGCCAGTTTTGCTCTTAGCTCGCGCTAACCTGCTTCTCAAAGCTGGTAAAGAATCTATCCAGCGCACCTTTGACGGCAGGCTTGATTACCATTTCTGGCATCGCTCCGATTTTACCGCCCAACTCGGCGTTGGCTTTGTAATTCAGATTGGTCCCCACCGGGTCATCGGTAAGATCAACTGTACACGCAGCTTTAACCGAACCAAGCGAACTCTTTGGCTCTGTCAGCAAGACCACGTGCGAAGGCGGGACTACCTCTCTGGTCTGCAAATAAATATCAAAAGGCCCTTTGAAACCCGGCAAACTGGTGGTGACAACCAGCTTGAGCTGACGACCATCAGGAAAATCCACCAGTTCGGCTTTCTCACAACCCGGTACACTGTTCTTGAGTACCTCCGGGTTGAGCAAGGCATTAAATACTTTCTCACGCGACGCAGTTATTTTATGGCTACCTGAGATATCCACGATTCTGTTCTCCTTTTCTATCTTCTTAGCTACCTGACTTCTCTTTCGAAAAATTCGAACCCCACGTCCATTAGTATAAGAGATAGTCTCTCTCCTATCAATGTTTAAACAGAAAAGTACTATAAGGACCCCTACCCAAAAGTCGAAAGCCGCGTTTTTGGGACTTAAAAGGGCAAGAAGTGCAACAAATGAGCATCTGTTGTACTTCTTGCCCTTTTTGAGCTACTCTCGCAATTTATCCTTCGTTAGAGGATGCTGCAACTCCGGTCTGCCTGCCCTCTTGAATCTTCTGAGCACGCGTACGCAGGGTATTGGCTGCACGATGCGCGTCAAACTGGAATGACTGACTCTGGACCGCATCGCCGGCCAACGCATCAAAGCGCTGCGCAATATCCAAAATCATTGCCGGATCGGTAATGGCGTTATCGCGCACTGCATTATAGAAATCGACTAGCGTATCAAGCGAAACCGATTTGGCGAGAGGGGCCGGCGCTGACACTCTGGGCTGCTCGGCAACCACCGCTGGCTTGACAACTGCTGGCACTACCTCTTCCAGGACCAAGCGGGCTGCTGGCTCGGGTCGGATTATCTGTGTTATCCCACCGAGATCAGTCGCCAGAGCACCCACGGGCAGACCCGAGGCGGTCGGGAAGATCGTCAGATCCTGAATACGTACCCAGTTGATTTGAACTCCCCAGGCCGCTACATAGTCCTGCACACGCCTGCACAGTGTCGCACTGATACGATCCCAACGCGTGGCTGCGGCTGGATTAAAAGAACTGGTCTCACCGTTTCGCGCATAGACGCTCTGACTCCACGATACAAAGTCATTGAGCGTCAGATCGTTAACCATGCTCTGGATGGTGCCGATCACCTGGCTGTGCAACGATCCCTCCCAATCCTGGACGGTCAGTACCGCAAGATGGGCGTCTTCGGGCAATAGCTGGTACGAAACAGTCGCACTAAACTGTACATCCTGCTCACGCGAGGTAGGCACACGCTGCGGCGGGGTAGTCCAAACCTGCTCCTGGATATTTAAACGCTGAGTGACTTTCTCCCAGGGCAACAGCAGGTTTAAACCCGGATAGAGCGTATGGCTATACTTCTCAAAAGACATAACTAGGTCAACATGCCCCTCACGTGTGGGATGAATACTGCGACGACCCAGGTAAACCGCCAGCAAGATCAAAGCCACCAGGGTCAGCAACGCCGGTATAACACCCAGCGCAGCCAGCACACCAGCGAGAATAAGGAGCGCATAACCCAGCGCAATATATAACATCCAGATAGTATCGTTGGAACCCGCAACATAGAGCAACATACCCTGCAAAATGGCCAGCGCCAGCAGCATAATCCCCGTCACCAGGGGCGAGAAAAACGTAAATCTTCGCAAAGTCATCGGTAGGGTCACGAGAAACACTACCGCAGCAAAAGGCAGAGGCACCAGGAGGGGGGAAAACTGGCGGCCAAAAGTACTCAACGATTCTTTGCTAATCAGCGGCTGCCTGCTCCAGTTCCGTAAATCGTTGTCTGTGTCTTTCTCTGGCTCAAGCAGCAGATCGTCGGTATCGACCAGCTCCTCTGGATCAAACTGATCACCCAAGACTTGCGGATCGGCATCTACAAAAACTGGAACATCCGCACCGTCGGCATGTTCCCACTGCATCGCGCCAGTCGCCTGCCATCCAGCGCGATTTGCATCCTGATCTGACGACATACACGCTCCTCTCCAGTCCGGGCTTTGGCCGCCTCGAACATAGTTTCCTTACCTGGCTAATCTACAGCATCATTGGTTTGAGGAGTATTTTTGTGTTTCTTGCGCGTTGAACAACCACCCCCCGCCCCACAACCACAACCCGAGCCACAGGTACCCCCCCCACTGCCGGAACTGCTCCCACTACTCTGACAACTTCCCTTAGCACTACAGCTCCCACAGCCGCCAACACTTGCACGCTCCTCCTGATCCACCGGCACCTGAATGGTCATACCACTGTCCAGCATGACCTCAACTGACGAGCGCGGAACGTTGATACCAACAACCTTGCCCGATCCTTCAGGTGTGTTTAAAATTGCTCCAACCTGCGGCATCTTCTGCCGAGCCTGAACATAGTTCTCGTTTTCATATGAGAGACAACAAAGCAAGCGACCACAGACACCAGAGATCTTTGCCGGGTTGAGCGGGAGATCTTGCTCTTTGGCCATCTTAATCGAAACAACCCCAAATTCTGTAATCCACGAACTACAGCAAAGGGTTTTGCCACACGGCCCAACACCACTCTGCAACTTGGCCTGGTCACGTGCACCAATCTGCCTGAGTTCGATGCGCGTCCGAAAGGTCGCAGCCAGATCTCGTACCAGTGCACGAAAATCTACGCGCTCGTCGGCTGTAAAGTAGAATGTCAGACGGCTCCCATCAAAAGTATACTCCGCATCTACTAACTTCATCGGCAGCTTGTGCTGACCGACATGGTAAGCACATTGCACCAATGCATCCTTCTCTTTACTTTTAAAGGAGAGCATCATCCGCAGTTCATCATCGCTGGCCAGACGCAAAACGGGCTTGAGCGGATCGCTGAGATCACTTTCAGCGAGAGTCTTTGAGGCAATCACTACACGACCGGCTTCGACGCCGCGAGCAGTTTCTACGATAACATACTGGCCGTTTGTGTAGGACATCCCCAGAGGGTCAAAGTGGTAAATGCGCCCGGCCGGACGAAAACGAACACCGACTATGGTGACCATATTCTCTGTACTGGTCGCTAAAGCCATGTTTACCAATCCTTGCTAGACCGGACCCCTTAGGCAGGGTGAGTTCGGTTCTGCCTGGTGCAGAGCGCTGCGACTCTGGTCACTAGTCGCGGCGCAAAACTCACCTCCTACATCTCTTTGCAAGCGGAAAGCGCTACATTTCGTTTGTTAATAGGATAGCTTCGGCCACCTCACGCATTGATTTGCGATTATTCATACTGGCCTTCTGAATCTTGCGAAATGCTTCCTGCTCGGTCAAACCTTGCTTTTCCATCAGCAGACCTTTGGCGCGTTCGACAACTTTGCGCGTCTCTAACTGCTCGGTCAGGGTCCGCGTCTTCTCTTCCAGAGTGCGGAACTCGCCGTAGCGAGCCAGAGCGACCTCAATAGCGGGCGAAACTTCGCTCTCGCGCAGCGGCTTCACTATATAGTTAACTACACCAGCTTCTTTGGCCCGCTCAACCAGCGGCTGATCGCCAAAGGCCGTCAATAGCAAAACTGGCGCAATCTTCTCTTGAGTCAACGTCTCAGCTGCGGCAATCCCGTCCATATCGGGCATACGAATATCCATAATCACCAGGTCGGGGCGCAATTCACGAGCCAGGTTCACAGCACTCACACCATCCCCTGCCTCGCCAATCACCAGATACCCCTGCCTGGTCAATACGTCTTTTAAGTCCATGCGCTGAATGGTTTCATCGTCAGCAATAATGATGCGTGTAGGCATAGAGTTCCTTCTTTAATTTTCGTTATCCAGCACCACCCTTCTTGCTACCCAATAACTATAGACTACACTCCGATCGCCAGGTTCCATTCCCCTGGGCTGGATATCGCAAGTATACCATATCTCTATTGGATGAGTCGAGGCGGCCCAAACAGGATTAACGTTTACGATCGCGCTTCTGAAAATAGCGCTGATTCTCGCGATACTCCTTATATAAGCTGTCGTGCTCTCCCTGCACGCCCTGCTTCATAGTCGGCTGGGATGCTTTGCTCTCGAAGGTGGGTGCATCCTTTCCCTTAGTGCTCCCCGGCGAGCCTTTACCCCCGGCAGCTCCACCAAACATCCCGCTTAAACTGCGCGGCAAGTAGTCAAGACGAGCCATAACCACCAGAATCACTACCAACAAACCCAGAAAAACTACCGTCGAACTGGTGACCTTGAACGATCCATACACGAACAGGGTCGAATCCAGGTGATTGGCCTGCATCAAATTCGTCACGTACACGCCAAGCAGATCGGCTGCCAGCAGGTAGATGACCATTCCCCACATGTAGCGCGTCTTGAAGCCCGAGGTAGGACGGGCGGGTACAACATTGGCCTTTTGCGCTCGCGTGGCTGGCTTCGTTGCCTCAACCTCGCTCGGCTCGGTGCTGACCGATTTGCCGCCCAGCGCTCGCTTGATACGTGCGGTTATGGGGTCGACAGACTGGTTGGTTGTCGACTCTGCTCGCTCACCATTGGCAAAGAAACGCGGTCCACGCCTGCGCTTCTCCGTACCAATCGGCGATTCTTCAACCGCCAGCGCCACGGCCGATCTGTTTGTCTCAGCGCTAACGGCCGGACTCTCCTGCTCTGTGGTCAGGTCAGACCCTTCGCCATTTGTGACCAGGACTGGCCGATTGCGGTTGGCACGGTGCGCACGTTTGAGGGTAGATTTGCTCGCTTGAGTCGATTGAGACTCTGAGTTCATGAGTGACCTCGCTATTTCTCGCTATACTGATCTGCGGGTCCATCGCCATACAGGTCTTCCTGGCTACTCAATTCTGGCTGCACATCCAGATTCATAGTACTCAGCCCAACCCCCTCCTGAGCAGCGGAGGCCGGCGAGGGCTGAACTGGCACGGGCGATGCGGTATAAGTGGGTTGAGGCTGCAAGCCGGGTCTGGCCTGCACATAGGAAGACGAGGATTGCGGCACATATTGAGGAGTCGGCACAGGAGCGCTCAAACCCTCCAGAACGGCAATCCCCGCCCGCGCAATATCGTCATCGCGGCCTGGCGCATTCCCACCACTAACCCCGATTCCACCGATCGTCGCCCCATTCAGGCGAATCGGCCACCCACCAGCTGCCATGATAAATTTTCCCTGGCTCATCTCAGACATGCTCGAAGCAAAACCAGGAATCGCTCCCCCCCACTGCGCAACCGCATCGGTCGACTGGTTAAACATAACCGCGGTATTAGCCTTGGCTAGACTGATATGACCGGTCGCCCAGCCATAGGGAGACATCATACGCTCAAAAAGCACGAGATGCCCACCAGCATCGACAATCGCAATGCTCACAGGACTACGCAGGTCGTTAGCTCGCCGCTTACTGGCCTCCAGCACACGCCTAGCCAAGTCTATAGTTAAACTCACGAAATACTCCTTTTTGACGGCCACGCGAAGGATTTGCGGCCCATAATCTGTAACCAGCAGTATTATTGTGCAAGTATAGCAGATATAGGAAATTTAAGACAATCTATCTCCCGCACCGTCGGTATGTGGCAGGCTCACCTGCTGGATAAGCTCACCACTGGCATCCTCCTGGCGTATATAGCGCTGTAAAGCCCACATGACTTCGGCATTAAACGAGCGCTTATGCTCACGTGCCAGACGCTGTAAGGCATCATGCAAGGGCTTGGGATACCTTGTATTGGTGGAAACAATCTGTTCATTCTGTTCCATGCTACTACTATAGCACCATTTTAGCACTTACACAACCTATAGTCACAGGGCTATGTAATGCTCTGCAAGCCTCTGGCTTGCGACCCCTCACCCCAGGGTTTTGGGATCGGGTTGCGAGCGTGAGGCCACGGCCCCACGCTCGCAACCCGATCCGTTGTTCAGAGGGCGGGCCACACGCCGAGCATTACATAGCCCTGGCTATCATCAAGCTTCGCTTGACCGAGCACTATGGGTGGGGACGACGCAATAATTAATCAGCATCACTCGACCAGCTTGACTCTCTCAGTCGTCCAGACGAGGCGTTCGTACTTTTCGGCTGCCAGTTGGCTCGCCAGCTCCCATTCAGACTCACTCAATTCGTCGAGCTGGAAATCGACGTTCAACGCGCTACTAAAGCCAGTGCGCAAGGCGCTGGCTACCTCTTCCCACGAGATGCGGGGAGCAAAGGTGTGAAGAGGTGTGGTCTTTTCACGGTACTGTGCCAGGGCCTCGCTCCGCGCCTGTTCGTCGGCAAAGCACAGCAACGCATAGAGTTCGGCGGCGCGGTCGTCCAACGGCAGCGATCCCTGCTGGAGGAGTGACTCGTCTCGCCAGACCTGCGCACTGCCAATCAACTTGAAACCCCCGCTGGTCAGGTCGGCCTGCGTGGAAGAGGCAAAGCACGCCGCCGAGGGCTGTTTGCTGACCCGCCCCTCACTTAATTCAGCCGGCACGCCCAGGCGAGCCAGTGCGGCAATTAAGCCCTGCGCAAGATACGCATAGGCCGCGACGATGCCCGCAGGAATCCCATACGCCCTGCTGCTGACAAAACTATAGGTAAATTCGTCGCGGTGGTAGACCGCGCGTCCACCAGTCGGACGGCGCACCAGCGCAATCTCTGCACGTGAGCACTTCTCAAGCTCAATCTCGCTCTCAATGCGTTGAAACCGTCCCAGCGAGATCGCCGGTTGCTCCCAACGAAAAACGCGCAGCGTAGGCGGTACCTGCCCCTGGCGATGGTGCAGCAAGATCGCCTCGTCGATCGCCATATTGAGGGCGGCGGACTGCGTCCCGGTATCTAGAAAACGATAAATGGCCGTCATGAACTCTTCCTCTTTACTTTGCATAGGCAGACCCGGCGTGCTCAAGCCTGCTGTAAACGCGCAGCTTTCCACTTCTCACGCTGCGCCTCACGCGCCTGCTCGGAGGCAGGTACGTAACGCGCCAGAAATTCATCGCGGAAAGCCGGATAGACTCCTGCGATAATTGAGGAACGCAGTTCAGCCGCCAGACGCAGCATAAAACGCAGATTGTGGATAGTACCCAGGCGGTAGTAGAGCTGCTCCTCAGTGCGTGCCAGATGATGCACATAGGCAGCGCTGTAATTGCGGCAGGTATAACAATCGCACCCCTCCTCGACGGGACCCTTCACCCTGCGATAGCGTGCGCCCTTAATGCTGACGCGTCCGCTCCTGGTAAACAACCCCCCATGCCGAGCCACACGCGTCGGAAGCACGCAGTCAAACATGTCCATACCCAGACCAACACCCATCACCAGGTCCTCCGGCGAACCAACCCCTAGCAAGTGACGCGGCTTCCCACGCGGGAGCGCAGGCGTCGTGGAGCGCAACAGATCCCACATGAGAGCTTTAGGTTCCCCAACCGAGAGTCCACCTATCGAGATCCCAAAAAAAGCCTGCTCACCTATGAAACGCGCACTCTGCTGACGCAGCTCCGGCTCAAAAGCTCCCTGCACAATGCCAAAAAGCGCCTGCTGCGGATTATACTTCTCTTTCTCTAACAAGGCCCGTTCGGCCCAACGATGAGTTCGCTCCATAGCTACAAGTGCCTCGGCAGGCGTAGAGGGATAGGGAGCGCAGATGTCCAGCGGCAAGATAATATCTGAACCCAGCTCGTACTCGATACGCATCACGCTCTCAGGCGTCAAAAGATGCGCCGAACCGTCCAGGTGCGACTTGAAGGCGGCCCCCTCCTCGCTCAACTTGCGCAGATGGCCCAGACTGAACACCTGAAAACCACCGCTGTCGGTCAGAATGGGTCCATCCCAGTGCATAAAACTATGCAGACCACCAAACTCCTGAATCAGCGTCGAGCCGGGTCGCAACAAGAGATGATAGGTATTGGCCAGAATGATCGCCGCCCCCACCTCACGCAACTCCTCAGGCGAAACGCTTTTGACCGTCGCCTGCGTCCCCACAGGCATAAAAATAGGCGTCGGGATCGCTCCGTGCGGAGTCACGACTGTACCGGCCCGCGCCCACGTCTCCGTACACTCGGCCTCGATTGTAAATGAAAATGCTGCCATATTCGCTTCTACCAGTTATATGCTCTCTATAATTGCCCCTATTCTCTCACATCAGTCAAGCCGCCCAGGCGTGCTTCGCTTCAGCGAAGCACAACATTTTACATGCAGGAAGGGGTGGGGCGGCCCTAAAGAATAGAGACATGAAGTGAAGGAGGAGTGCAGAGGGCGGCAACTCTTGCCGGGTTTTGGGCTGTCCCCAACAAACTTTTTCTTTTGTTTTGCCTGTTTTGCCTCCGGCAAAACAGGAGTGCAAAGAGCACCTCTCTGCTACCTTCATGCCTATGGGTGGGGCGGCCCTAAAGAAAAACCAAAAGACATGGATCAAAATGAATAAAACAGAAGAAAAGAGGCGAATAGCACGTAATTGAGATAACAAGCAAGCAGACCAAGCATAAGGCGAGGGTATAAAAATTTCATTAAAAATACGAAAAAGGGGGGAACATTACAAGAAAAACTCTTGAAAATCGCTAAAGGATCGTGTATGCTTTCAAACGGTATCCGGTCTCGGTCTGGTATACAGTGCTCGTCCAGAACATTTAGTCCCGCGCTGCTAGGGGTGACAGACACCTGGTGACTCTGCAAGGATATTGACCCGGAGGTTACCATCATATCACAAGGAGGTCCCTGGTTTGAGTTTCGTTGACAAGACCCTCAAATGCCGCGACTGTGGAAATGATTTCATTTTCACTGCCGGCGAACAAGAGTTCTACCAGCAAAAAGGTTTGGTGAATCAGCCTGGCCGTTGCTCCAGTTGCCGTGCGCGTCGGCGTGCGGAAGGAGGCTCTGGCGGTCGCCCCGAACGTGCTCCTCGCGAGATGCACACAGTGGTCTGTGCCGAGTGCGGCGTGGAGACGCAGGTCCCATTCCTGCCTAAAAATGATCGACCCGTTTATTGCAGCTCTTGCTACGATAAGATCCGCGTAGCTCGCAGCTAAGCACATATTCAAGCTGACCCATCTGGTGATGTTGATTGGGTGCGTCACTTGCCTCTCTATCCAGCCATACGCTCTTGTAGCGGTATGGTTGGATAAAGCTCCATTCCTCCCTCCCCCATCAACTTCGCTCTCTTTAATCCCTCACGCTTCTCTCATAACGTAAAAGAACAAAGCTACCTGTCCTTTCATTCTTTATCCATTGAACTACTCACGCAACAATTTCACCCAAAATTTCTCTGAATTTGTCTATGCATTTCAAAAGCACCAGAGAGGTCCGTCATAAATTGTGAAAAGCGCTCAGACTCGCGACAATATAGAAAGTCGACAATAGTAGATGACTTGTTAACGTTCGTTACGTTACTTGTCCCTTATCCGTAACATACTATATTAAGTAAGCCT
Source organism: Ktedonobacteraceae bacterium (assembly GCA_034437695.1). Classification (GTDB taxonomy): domain Bacteria; phylum Chloroflexota; class Ktedonobacteria; order Ktedonobacterales; family Ktedonobacteraceae; genus Paraktedonobacter. The sequence continues at coordinate 7,256 of DAOTTJ010000399.1, read as the reverse complement.
GACATTTTCATTGCATTGTTGGCATTTGTGATTTAAACTAGGTGCAAGATATTCTGCCTGAAATGCCGAGGTGTTGGATGGTTGCTATTAACTCTGATGAATCGATTGGACTACCTCAGATGACGCTCGCGAATCTGCTGGAGGAGACTGCCCAGTATCTCTCTCCACGCGATCTGGAGAAAGTTCAGGACGCCTTCAAACTGGCGAATGAAGCGCACATGGGGGTCGTGCGCCGCTCTGGCGAACCCTATATCCAGCACCCTCTAGAGGTCGCTCTCCTGCTGGCCGATATGCGCATCGATGCCGATGGCATCGCTTCTGCCTTGCTCCACGATGTGGTCGAGGATACTGACTTTACACTGGAAGATCTGCGCTCACGCTTCGGCGACGCTGTCGCTAATATTGTTGACGGAGTGACCAAGTTCGATGCAGCCGCGAGTAAACCACCTACTCCAAAGGAAAAAAATCACTCGGGCGCACTCGAAACCCCGGAACAGCTTGAACAGCGCCTGCGTACGGTCCGCGAGTTTAAACACCGCCAGCGCTCGGAGACTGTACGCAAGATGCTCCTGGCGATGGCCGAAGATCCTCGCGTAGTAGTGCTCAAACTCGCCGATCGCCTGCACAATATGCGCACGTTGAGCGCGATGAACCACGCGCAACAACAGAATAAAGCCCACGAGACCGACGAAATCTACGCCCCGCTGGCTCGCCGCCTGGGTATGGCTCTCGTACAGGCCGAGTTAGAAGACCTGGTCTTCACCTACCTGGAACCCGATAAATACGCCCGCCTCGCCCGCGAGGTTGAGGAAGAACGCCGCAAACGCCAACCACACATCGAGCAGGTCTGCCGCACGCTCCGCGAGGAGATGGAGCGCGTCGGCATCCATGCCGAGATCCAGGCCTGGCAAAAACATCTGGCCAGTATCCAGCGTAAACTCGACCACAATAGCGGCGAACTCAGTCAGATCCACGATTTCGTCTCTTTCCGCATCCTGGTCGATTCGGTCCACGATTGCTACCTGGCGCTCGGCGAAATCCATGCCCTCTGGCGACCCACCGATGGACGCATCAAGGATTTTATCGCCATCCCCAAACTGAATGGCTATCAATCCCTCCATACGACTGTCTTTAGTCTCGACAATCAGCTCGCTGAGATCCAGATTCGCACCCACGAGATGCAGCGCATCGCCGACTACGGCATCGCCAGCTACTGGTATATGCGCGACCGTGGACACGCCCGCCCCTCTACCAGGGAGATGATCGCTTGGATCGAGTCACTACGCGATTGGCAGCGTGAGCTACCACAAAACGCCGACGAGTTTGTCGAGGCAGTCAAAGGCGATATCTTTCAGGAACAGATCTTTGTCTTCACTCCCAGAGGCGAGATCAAAGATCTGCCACGCGGCTCCACTCCACTAGATATGGCCTATCGCATCCACAGCAATATCGGCGACCACTGTGCGGGCGCTCGCATCATTACTAGTATGGAAGACACCGGACGCCTGGTCAACCGCGTCGTCCCGCTTGACTACGAGCTGAAAGGCGGCGAGATAGTCGATATCATGGTGAACAGTAAAGCTCACCCCACGCGCGACTGGATGACCTTTGCGCGTACGACTACTGCGAAAACCAAGATTCGCCGCTATCTGAAAACCTACGAACGTGAGGTCAATCTCCAGCTGGGCCGCGAACGACTCGACCTCGCGCTCAAGGCTGTGGGCGCTTCGGGCATCAGGGCTATCCACGATGAGGATCTACCCAAAGCACTTTTACAGCGCAAATACTCGACCGCCGACGATCTATTTATCGCACTCGGACGCGCCGAGGTCCCGGTCATGGCGGTCGTCGACCACCTGACCGCGATCCTGCAAGAGCGCGGTCTGATCGGAGCCGATAGCAATCGGGAGAACCTCGTCCAGGGCGGCGAAAGCGGCGAGGACTCGCTGATCATCGTCAAACTCGCCCACTGCTGCTGTCCCCTGCCCGGCGACGCCATCCAGGGTCTTGTCAACCCCAATAAAGGAATCATTATTCACCGCAGCGACTGCCGCACACTGCGCCGCTACCGCAATCAGGAGAGCGAACGCCTGATCGATGTCAACTGGCTTCAGATCGAGTCAGAACACTACCTCGTCCCGGTCACAGTCATCGCCCACGACCGCGCTGGTCTACTGCGCGATGTCGCCTCCGTCGTCTCGGACGCCGGAATCAATATGACCTCCGTCGCATCTACCACAAACCTCTCGCTGCAACGCGCAATCATCACTGCAACACTAGAGATCACTTCGCTTGAGCAACTAGAACCAATCTTTGAAAGACTCAAACAAGTGAAACACGTCGTCAGCGTCGCCAGAGATCTCGGTCGCCATACCAATTAAGCCAAGCAGCCCTTGCTCTTCCCCTTTTCCTAGACTCTGCCGACGAATCCATCGCACCTCCTTTCCCACCCTTCTCTCAATAAACCATAGACATAAAACGAAGCAAGAGTACAGAGGGCGCAGACTTAGCGGGAGTGCAGAGGGCGCAACCCTTTGCCAGCACCCTGTCCAGGGGACAGGTAATCTGGGGTGGGACGATTCCGACCAAGCGTCGAGGGAAGGACAAAAAAACCTACCCGTGAAAAGCTTGGGGCGTCCCCAAAAACCTCTTTTTATTCTCTCCTGCCACCTTAGGCGGCAAAACCAGCAACAACAAAACCAAAGACCAAAACCCACCGCGAGAGTACCAGATAAAAGCGAAAAGTGGATTTTTTTTGTTGCACATGCGTATCATATGTAAGTGGAAAACGGGTTCGATTCAGCGGTAGAGAAAAACGGGGCAATAATTTACCAGTTCTTACAGATAGCGCCCTTTATGTTGACTGGAAAATCTAATGATACAAATAACAACCACACACAAGTCAGCGGAGAAGGACCCCACAGACATTGCAGGCCGGGAGTTAATTCAGTTTACCCAAACATACATGTCCCCCACCGAAATCGAGCAGGTCAACCAGGCACTCCAACTTGCTCGTTACGCCTGCGCGGGTATCCTCGGCACTCGTCTTATCCCCCCTTTAGAACATGCCCTGGCCATCGCCAAAATCCTGGCGCAGACCCACATCGATGCGATCGGAGTCGCCGCCGGTCTGACCTTTGAGGCGGTCGATGCCGAACTGGTTTCGCTGGAACAGGTCGAAAGCGAACTGGGCGAGTCAGGTCCAGCCGTGGCTCGTGTCATCGGCAGTATGCTGCGCATGAATATCCTGGAACGCAAAAAACAGAGTATGACCCAGGCTATCCCCGCTTTGAGCGAGGCAAACAGACTGCGTGAAGACCCCAAGAAACACCGTATTCGCGAGAACCAGCGCCGTCAGCAGGCCGAAACGGTGCGCAAAATGTTTTTTGCGATGGCTGAAGACCCGCGCGTGGTCCTCCTGAAGCTGGCGTATCGCCTGCACGCCATGCGCGTCGGTTATACTAAACTCTACACTGTCGATCAACAGGATATGCTGAACATGGCCCGCGAAACCCAGGAGATCTACGCTCCCCTGGCTGGCCGCCTGGGTATGTCGCGCCTGGAGAGCGAGCTAGAAGATATGGCCTTCGCCGTCCTCGAACCCGCGACATACGCCTGGCTGCAAAGCGTGATCGAAGACGAAAAAAAGCAGTGGAGCACATATGTCAACGATGTTTGTCATATTTTGCGCGACGAGATGCAAAAGCTGAATCTCAAAGCAGATGTCTCGGGTCGCGTTAAACACCTCTACAGCTTCTATAAAAAGTTAAAGCGTCAGGTAGGGGGCGATGGCAATATAGAGGATCTTCAAAAGGCTGATTTCAGTCAGATCCACGACCTGATTGCTTTTCGTATCCTGGTCGATACAACCTCGGACTGCTATCTGGCTCTGGGCCACGTCCACAGCCTCTGGAAGCCTAAGGAGGGACGTATCAAGGACTTTGTAGCACACCCTAAACCAAATGGCTACCAGGCCCTTCATACGACCGTCTTTTGCCTATCCGAACAACTGGTCGAAATCCAGATTCGCACCCATACAATGCACGAGATGGCCGAGTATGGTGTGGCTATGCACTGGCATTATAAGGATGTCGGCGACCACGCGTCTAAGTCGGCCAAAGAACTGCTCTCCTGGCTGCGCCAGCTCGCCGAGTGGCAACGCGATCTCCGCGCCACAACTGCTACCGACGCCGAGTTCGTCAGAGCCGTACGCGACGAGTTTCTGGAAGAACAGATCTTTGTCTTTACTCCCACAGGCGAGGTCAAAGATCTCCCGGTCGGCTCGACTCCTCTGGATTTCGCCTATCGCGTCCACACAAAGGTCGGCGACCACTGCGCGGGCGCTCGCGTCACTACCGAAAGCGGCAGCGGCGATGGCGAACACCTGACGACCCGCATGGTCCCCCTGGACTACGAACTCCAGAGCGGCGATATAGTCGAAATTATTACTAACCGCACAGCACACCCCACACGCGACTGGCTAAATTTTGCTCGCACGTCCGCCACGAAGAGCAAGATCCGCCGCTATCTGAAAACCTACGAACGCGACATCAATATCCAGATTGGCCGCGAACGCCTGGACCGCGAACTCAAGGCGCTCGAACGCGAACAGCGCGGTCTCCCCATGCGCGAGGTGGAAGAGATCGGCGAAGACGCACAGCTCCGACTCTGCGAGGTCTTCGCTAAAGAGTCTTTCACCGATATCCTGGCTGCAATCGGCTGCGAAGAGCTACGTCCCCACGCCATCGCAATGAAAATTCAGGAACTCTGGGGCCGCGAGATCCGCGAAGAGATCGACGAACCGGCTCGCACTACCCTCAGTCGTGGCAGCCGCAATACTCGGCTTGAGGTCGACGGCGTGAATGGTCTGCTAACTAGCCTGGCCAACTGCTGCTGCCCACTGCCCGGCGACGAAATAGTCGGCTTCATTAGCCGCGGCAAAGGCGCAATCGTCCATCGCGCCGACTGCAAGAATATCGACCGCTATCGCGAACGCGAACGCGAACGTCTTATCAATGTAAGCTGGACCACTATGGCGCAGTCGCACTACCTCGCACCAGTGATCATCACCGCCCGCGACCGCTCAGGACTGGTCCGCGATATCGCCACCGCAGTCACCGAAACCGGCATCAATATTACTGCCGTAGGCTCACACGTCGCAGCCAGCAGAGAGCACGCCGTGATTATGGTCACGCTGGAAGTCGAAAGTCTGGAACAGATGGCTCGCCTCTTTACCCGCCTGGAGAAAGTCAAAAACGTGATCAGCGTCGAACGCGATCTAGGCAAGAAAAATCGCTAACCCCCAAAAACCTATGGTGTATGTTTTGTCGGTCACGGCAGGCGACCGACAAAACATACACCATGTATTCACTCAGACGTAATCGAGCAACGCTTACCTAACCACGTAGGCGATCCAGTACCGGTGGCTGACGAAGCTTGGCCAGCGCACCCGCCTCAATCTGACGCACTCGTTCACGCGTAATCCCCAGTTCACGACCTACCTGCTCAAGTGGATGCGCCTGGCTATTGTTAAGGCCAAACCGCAGTTGCAGCACCAGCCGCTCGCGCGGCGTCAGCACCGACTCCAGCACACGCTGAACTTCATCTTTCAAGGTCTGGGTTGTCGCAATATCTTCTGGTGAAGCCGACTCTGTATCGGCCAGTACATCGCCCAACTCCTGCTCTTCGTCCTCGCCCACGGGCAGTTCGAGCGAGACTGGCGCTCCAGGAGCAGCCTGCAACTCTACCATGCGAATGGGATCGAGACCGGTGGCAAAGGCCAGCTCCATCTCGGTTGGCTCGCGTCCAAGTTCTTGCAAAAGACGCTGACGTTCGCGACGGATACGATTCAACGCAGTATTTACATAAACAGGCAGACGAATCGTCCGCCCTTTATCCGCTACTGCCCGACTGATCGCCTGGCGAATCCACCAGGTTGCGTGGGTCGAAAAGCGATGTCCACGCCGCCAATCGTAGCGCTGCACCGCGCGAATTAAACCAATATTCCCTTCCTGGATCAGATCCAGCAAGGTCAGTCCACGGCCTACGTAGCGTTTGGCAATACTTACAACCAGGCGCAGGTTGGCCAGAATAAACTGCCGTTGCGCCTCGCGGTCGCCCTTCTCAATACGCTGGGCCAGCTCGATCTCACGCTCGTGAGTGATCATCGGCACTCGCCCAATCTCGCGTAGATAGGTCATCACCGCGTCTGATTCGCCTGCATCCGAAGGATGAACCGGGCTCTCTTCAGCATCTTCCGCACGCCGACGGCGCACATTACTGCGCCGCGCCTGCTGGGCATCGTCAGAAGGAAGCGATGGCAATGAGAGAATTGCTGATGTTTCAAGTTCAGGAGAGCCTGGGATTCGAGCCAGCTCTTCGTGCATATCGGCCATTTCATCAAGTTCCAATGATCCTGTGTCCAGACCCGACATATCCTCTTCTAACTCTGACTCATCTTTACCGTTGCACTCGCCCTCATCCGTATATGCGAGATCTTTAGTGAGCAATCGCCCAAAAATGTCTTCGTATTGCTTTTCTTCGTATTGCTTTTCAAGATCAGTATTCATTGGGTCAGCGTCATGGCGGGGCAAGGTTGCTCCAGCCGTACCACGCTCCATATCAATCATATTTGCGCCCTCCGTGAACAGTAGTATCTTTAGCAGCAAGATAGCAGTATCTTCCGTCGGTTCGGCTCTACACACTCACTAAGGAAAGCAATACTGCTATCGGGATACTGTGTCCGAAAACCGAGTGGGAGGAAGTCAAAGATGTACAAAATCCGTATCTCTATCACTAGAAACACAGGCAACCTGGAAAATATTCCTTCACCACTCTTAATTATAACGCAAAAGCCTCCTTTCATCTAGTCCCCCCCTGCATTTGCACGCAAGATCTTTCAAAAGTCTTTTTTTTCCCACTCACCCACCTCGAGAGATGAGCTTCTGCGAGAACCCCTCGTGCTCCGGCCAGGAACTTGTCGCCCCTGACAACCCCGCTCAAGGCTACTCTTGCGCAACTCTGCATTTTTCACTCACTTTTCCGCTCTTTGGTGCAGCTTACTTTCTCCCCATACCATCACACACATGCCTTGTATTTATAATACGTTTTCAATCACTTAAAGTGGCAGATGACCTGTCCCAGGTGGCGCTGACTCAGAACCGGTCAGGTGCGTGGAGATCGCAGGGATGTCTAACCGCTCAGTAGTTCTTCTGACATTTTCGTCTTTCTGCAACGCCTTCTGCTTCGATATACGC
>DAOTTJ010000398.1:0-3224 GCA_034437695.1 Ktedonobacteraceae bacterium | reverse complement strand
GAAATATGCGCTCAGTGGCGCTGATCCGAGAGCGCGGGCTAACTCAGAGCATCACGATCTGGCCTAAGAACAAATCTCTCGATCCCTTGCACGCGAGCGCTCGCTTCCGCTTCACTCGCGAGGTGTTGCTTCATCATATTGAGCAGGGAGACGCCGCGCGGTTTCTTGAGTTGATGCAGAGCAGTGCGTTAAGCGGCCAGTTCCAGTTCACCGAACAAGAGATCGGGTTTGATCGACTCAGACAGGCCGCGCTCCAACATATCGGGTCCAAACCCGTTCCCTGGTATTTTAGTTACCGAGTCCGCATCGGGATCAAGTGAATGCTCTGCTGTGAAGCACATAGTGTAGCAAGGAAATCAGGAAAAGGGGAGCGAAAAGCCTGTTTCTGCAAGTAACTCTACCAGAGGATGTAATCATGCCAACTAAAACGCAGTCTATCGCTCAACAGCACGCGACCTGGCTTTCGCTGGTCGAGATCTCTGGTCCGTTTCTGAGCGCTCCGGTGCTTGAAGAGGCGTTTCCACATGGACTCGCGAAGGGTACAAATGAGTCTGTGGTGCGCCGCCGCGTGAGTCTGGCCTATGAGGAGTGGCTGCACGATCAGTCTGGCTCGCAGCCGGACCCGGCGATCCATCAGCAATGGCTGCGCTTTGTGTTGGAGGAGGTGCTGGAACTGGTCCCTGAGTCGCTGCTGACCGACCAGGCGATCCCGCCTTCTCTCTGCTCGGAACTGCCCGAATACCACGAGACGCTGCGTCCGCAGGTGGTGGTACACTCGCCCTTTGAGCCTGCACCGCGCCTGCTGGTGGTGCTCTATCCACGTCCCCAAGACCTGAATAAGATAGTCGCCGCACACCACTGGAAGGCCTCGCCCGCGACGCGTATGGCCGAGCTGCTGCGCCATACGGGCGTACGCCTGGGCCTGCTGACCAATGGCCGCCAGTGGATGCTGGTCGATGCCCCCAGGGACGAGACGACTGGCTACTATACATGGGACGCCTCGCTCTGGGCCGAGGAGGAGCTGACTCTGCGGGCCTTCCGTTCGCTGCTAGGCATGGAGCGCTTCTTTACTGTGCCTGACTCCGAGCGTCTGGAGGCCCTGCTGGCTAAAAGTGCGCTCAAGCAGGAGGAGGTGACGACTCAGCTCGGTGACCAGGTGCGCCGCGCGGTTGAGACGCTGGTGCGCACGCTCGATCGGCTCGATAAGGATAGTCAGCGCTCGCTGCTCGAACAGATCGATGAGAAACAGCTCTATGAGGCGGCCCTGACGGTGATGATGCGCCTGGTCTTTCTGCTCTCCGCCGAGGAGCGCGAGATGCTGCTGCTCGGCGATCCACTCTACGAGGAGAACTATGCGATCTCGACGATCCATAAGCAGTTGCAGGAACAGGCCGATCAGTACGGCGAGGAGGTGCTGGGTCTGCGCCATGATGCCTGGAGCCGCCTGCTTGCGACCTTTCGCGTGGTCTATGGCGGCGTGGAGCACGCGCAGATGCGCCTGCCCGCCTATGGTGGCAATCTCTTCAATCCCGACCGCTATCCCTTCCTCGAAGGCCGCAAGGCGGCGACGACCTGGCGCGAGACGCCCGCCGCGCCTCTGCTGATCGACAATCGGACGGTCCTGCATCTGCTCCGCGCACTGCAATTCCTGCAAGTGCGCATCGGCGGACTTATCGAGGCCCGCCGTCTCTCGTTCCGCTCGCTCGATATCGAGCAGATCGGCCACGTCTATGAGGGACTGCTCGACCACACGGCCCACCGCGCCGAACAGACGATCCTCGGTCTGCAAGGCGGCAGCAAAGAGAGCGAACCCGAGGCAACTCTCAATGAGCTTGAGGCGGCAAGGAACAAGAGCGAGGACGCGCTCTTCAAGTTGCTCGGCACACGCACCGGGCGCAGCGAGCTGGCGCTCCAGAAGAGTCTCGCCCACGGTCTGGAGACTCCACAGGAACGCCACTATCTGATGGAGGCCTGCGACAACAAACAGGCGCTCTACGTACGCGTGCTGCCCTTCGCGGGTCTGCTGCGCAAGGATACCTTCGGGAGCTTCCTGCTGGTCACGCCCGGCTCGGTCTATGTCACCCACGGCAGCGACCGCCGCTCGACCGGCACTCACTATACGCCGCGCAGTCTGACCGAGCCGCTGGTGCAGCACGCGCTCGATCCACTGGTCTACATTGGTCCCGCCGAGGGTCTGCCGCGTGGAGAGTGGCAGTTGCGCAGCGCAAGCGCGATCCTCGACCTCAAGGTCTGCGATCTCGCAATGGGATCGGGTGCCTTCCTGGTCCAGGCCTGCCGCTACCTCTCGGAGAAGCTCGTCGAGGCCTGGGACGCCATTGAGCGTCCAACTATACCCAACGCTGCGCCTGTCGTCCGTCTCTCAGCCGAGCCGCTCTCCACCGATATCGACGAGCGGCTCGCAACGGCCCGCCGTATAGTCGCCGAACGCTGTCTCTACGGCGTGGATAAAAATCCGATGGCGGTCGAGATGGCCAAGCTCTCGCTCTGGCTGATCACGCTCGCCCGCAACAAGCCCTTTACCTTTCTCGACTCCAATCTGCGCTGCGGCGACTCGCTACTGGGGGTCAATCTCCAGCAACTCAAGACGCTGGCAATGGACGAGCAGGATGTGCGCCAGGTGCGCTATATGGAGCCTGCGCTTGAACGCGCAATCGCGCTGGCCACGACGACGCGCCGCGCAATCAGTATGCGCCTCGAACAGACCGCCGCCGACGCCGATGAGAAGGCCCGCAAGCTCGCCGAGGCCAGCCACACTATGCGCCTGCTCAAGCTCGGCGGCGATCTGCTGATCAGCCTCGCACTCGCCGAACCTCGACGCCGCGCCACGCTGAGTCCCACGCTGATCGACGACTACGAACGCCTGATCGCCACCGCCGAAGACTCTCTCCTCACTCCGCTCACTCCCGCAGAGCTACACGAACACGCACAAAACACCGTCAGTCTGCGCACCTCGGTCAAAGCCCTCCTCAACGACCGCACCCCCTTCCACTGGCCGCTTGAGTTCCCCGAAGTGTTTGCTGGCGAGGGCGATAATCCGGGATTTGCGGCGGTGGTGGGCAATCCACCATTTCAGGGTGGACAGAAGATTACAGGTGTGCTCGGCACCGACTACCGCGATTATCTGGTCGAGCACCTGGCAGAGGGCAAACGCGGAAGCGCCGACCTCTGTGCATACTTCTTCTTGCAGGCAACCGGCATGATTC
>DAOTTJ010000397.1:0-4750 GCA_034437695.1 Ktedonobacteraceae bacterium | reverse complement strand
GACATGTATTTTTCCAGGCGAGAGCGCGGAGATGCGCCAGGGCTTGCGCGGCTAGTTGCGTGAGTTCCAGGGAGTTGTTGTCTCTGGGGCGAGCTAGAGTAAGTGTATCACGAGGAGCAAAGAGAAATGGCTGAGAACCAGGATGTGGCAAAGAATTTGCTCAATCTGGGTGCAGGTGCAGGTAGTAAAGTAGAACATATAAAGCAGGAAAGCAAGCATTTGCGTGGAAAGATCGTCGAAGAGCTTGAGCAGGATACTCCGCGCTTTTCAGAGGATCAGGTGCAATTGCTTAAATTTCATGGAACATATCAGCAAGAGGATCGCGATCAGCGGCAGACGCGGCGTGTGGCGGGTGAGGAGAAGGCGTATCAATTTATGATACGTTCGCGCATGCCGGGTGGAATAGTGACCGCCGGGCAGTACCTGGCCCTGGACGAGCTGGCTGGGCGCTATGCCAATGGGACCTTGCGTGTTACGACGCGTCAGGGCTTCCAGGTTCACGGCGTTTTAAAGGGCGACCTGCGTGCCACCATCCATGAGATGAACGAAGCGCTGGTTTCGACTCTCTCGGCGTGTGGAGATGTCAACCGCAATGTAATGGCCTGTACTGCTCCGCTTGCCAATCGCACGCATGCCAGGATACATGAGATCGCCCATGAGCTTGCGATGCATCTGGCACCGCGCAGCAAGGCGTACCACGAGATCTGGATCGATGGTGAACAAGTGCAGGTCGTGGAAGAGGCCGAGGAGGTCGAGCCGATCTATGGGCCGACCTATCTGCCGCGCAAGTTTAAGATCGGCGTGGCGTTTCCGGGCGATAACTGTATCGATGTGTATACTCAGGATATAGGGCTGGTGCCGCATCTTGAGGATGTGGGCGGTGAGAACGAGCAGTTGAGCGGCTTTACCGTCTTGATCGGCGGTGGACTGGGGACAACGCACGGCAAGCCCGACACCTATCCCCACCTAGCGCTCCCGCTGTGTTTTATCGCGGTTGATGAGGTGATTGAGGTGGCGGAGACGATTGTGACTATCCAGCGCGACTATGGCGACCGCCAGAACCGCAAGCACGCGCGTATGAAGTACGTGGTAGCTGAGCGCGGCATCCCCTGGTTTCGCGCCGAACTGGAGAGTCGGCTGGGACGGAGCGTCCAGGAGCCGCGCTCGCTGGAGTGGGACGAGGTTGACGACCATCTGGGCTGGCACGACCAGGGAGATGGGCGGTGGTTTGTGGGACTGTACATTGAGAACGGGCGCATCAAGGATAGCGAGGCGCTGCGTCTGCGCAGTGGGCTGCACGCGATCATTGCCGAGTTTGCTCCGGGCGTCCACCTGACGCCACAGCAGAATATGCTATTGACCGATATCGATGCCGACCGACGCGAGGCATTTAGCCAGCGGCTGAGTGAATACGGGATCGTGGCCGAGCCGCGCAAGCTGGGCTTAAAGCGTCTGGCGATGGCCTGTCCGGCGCTGCCGACGTGTGGCCAGGCGCTGGCCGAAGCGGAGCGTATCTCTCCTGAGTTGATCGCGCAGATCGAAGCCGACATGCGCGAACTGGGTCTGGAGAACGAAGTATTTAGCGTGCGTATGACCGGGTGTCCCAACGGCTGTGCGCGTCCGTATATGGGCGATATCGGCCTGGTCGGTCGTTCAAAGGACATCTACAACGTGCATATCGGCGGAGACCAGCTTAACACGCGTCTGAACGTCCTCTATGCAACGATGGTCCACACCGATCAACTGGCGGCCACGATTCGTCCGTTGCTGGTGATCTGGCGCGACGAGCGTCAGCCGGGTGAGCAGTTTGGTAATTTCACCTATAGGGTCGGCGTGGACTACCTGAGACAGCGCGTAGCCGGAGGTGGCACGGCCGGGGCTACCGTTTAGTTTGACGTGCGCCCGTGAGCTTTGTTGAAGAGAGCGGGTGCAGGGGAGAGCGATTGTGCCTGAGTATTATCCTGTCATGCTCGACGTACGGGGTCGGCGGGCGATTGTGCTCGGCGGTGACGATCTCGCCGCCGAGAAGGCCGCAGCGCTGGTGGCAAGTGGAGCGCGGGTTGAGGTCATTCATCCAGACGTTGGAGAGGCGCTGCTGGGGATGGTCGAGCGCGGTGAAGTCACCTTGCGGATGAAGCGTTACGAGTCTGGCGACCTGGAAGGGGCTTTTGTCGTCGTCGCGGTTGCCAGGGAGCAAGAACTGATCGAGGCCATCTGGCGTGAGACGCAGGAGCGGGGTCAACCGGTGAATATCGTCGATGTGCCGCGCTACTGCTCGTTTATTCTGCCCTCGGTCTTGCGGCGGGGTCACCTGACCGTGACAGTTTCGACCGAAGGGGCCAGTCCTGGTCTAGCCAAGCGCGTGCGGCGACAGTTGGAGGAGACCTTTGTGCCGGCGTATGGAGCGTATGTCGATCTTGCTGCGCTGGCGCGGGCCTATCTGCGGCGACAGGGAGTCGACTACGAGACGCGCGATCTCTTTGTCGAAGATTTTATGCACTCGGCGGTGCTTGAACTGCTAAACGCAGGCGAGACAGCGCGGGCATTGACAGTCACCGCCGAGTTGTTACAAGCCTACGGAGTAGTGGTCGAGGGCGAGGTTCTGAGGCGTGAGTTTGCGAAGGAGCAGAGCAATGTCGCGAGCGAGGTATGAGGTAGACGCTGGCCGACCCGAACCGGGTGGACCGCAAGCGGGAAGCGATGCGGGGGCGCGTGGGAAAGTCTACCTAGTGGGGGCTGGACCCGGCGACCCGGATTTAATCACCGTCAAGGCGTTGCGCTGTCTGCGGCGGGCGCAGGTTGTGGTCTACGACCGCCTGGCCAACGCCGAGCTATTGGAAGAAGCGTCAGCCGAGGCCGAACAGATTTTTGTCGGGAAGCGTGCGGGGAGTTGCGCCCTGCACCAGGAAGAGATCAACTCCCTGCTGATCGCGCAGGCGCGTCTGGGGAAAAGCGTTGTGCGCTTAAAGGGAGGGGACCCCTTTGTCTTTGGACGTGGGGGTGAAGAAGCCCTGGCCCTGGTCGCGGCGGGGATTGCCTTTGAGATCGTGCCGGGCATCAGCTCGGCGCTCGCCGTCCCGGCCTACGCGGGCGTGCCGGTCACCCACCGTAGTCAGTCGTGCTCGGTGACGATTGTCACTGGTCACGAAGATCCAGAGCGGCCCTCGTCGCTGGTTGATTGGGAGGCGTTGGCCAGAGTCAATGGCACGCTGGTGATTTTGATGGGCATGGCCACCCTGGCGGCGATCTGTCAGAGATTGCTTGCGGGTGGATTGGCCGTGGAGACTGCGGCGATGGTGATTGAACAGGGAACGACGCACAGACAGCGTCAGGTGGTTGGCACCGTGGCCAGTATAGCCAGGCGCGTGGCTGAGGCCGGGTTAACCTCCCCGGCTGTCGTCGTGATTGGATCGGTTGTCGAGTTAAGTCGAACACTCACCTGGTTTACTTCTGCCGTTGATCAGGAGTAGAGGGGAAACTCAGGCATCCAGCTCTATCTTCCCAGACTGCTTGAGCGGGAGCGTGCGGGAAAAGATGTGCAGTTAGCAGAAAGATTTGTGGATATTGCTATGAAAATGCTTCTTAGCTGCATTTCAACGCAGCACTCACTTTTAAAAGAACACTGGGAGAAGAGTCGTGACGAGATCGCCTGTCCGGTCACCGTGCTGGGCAGCTTTCAGAAGCCTGAAAATGGCAAGACCGGCCTGATCTGTCTGCTGGACGAGACGGGCAAGCCACAAAAGGCCGTCGAACTCTTGTCGCCCGCGGGTATGATTCCCTCGGCTGACGGTATCCTGGTCGCCTGTGCCTCCTCTATCCACCAATTGACGCCTGACCTGAGCGCAATCAAGCAAGACGCGGTCAGCCTGCCCCTGTTCAACGTGCTGCACTCGCTCTCGCGCACGCAGCATGGCTACCTGGTGGCCAGTACAGGCGTCGACGCGCTGGCGGAGTTTGACGAGCAGGGTCGGTTGCTGTGGCAGTGGTGGGCAGTCGAGCACGGCTTTGCGCTCACTCCTACGGGCGTGCCGCGTGTGCTTGACCCGACCGAAGACCAGCGTCCGATTAAATACGGCACCTTAGATCAGACCACGCACGTCAATTCGGCGGCTGAACTGCCCGATGGGCGCGTGCTGGCCACACTCTTTCACCAGGGCATGGTGATCGTAATCGATCGGGAGACGGGAGCCTGGGAGCCAGTGCTGGAAGGTCTGAACCACCCCCATGCCGTGCGTATCCTCGACGAACAGCACTTTACCGTCGCCGATACTGGGCGTGGGCGGGCTTTATTGGTCAGCTTCGTCGATCAGCGCGGGCGGATCATCAAAGAGATCAAGGCCGATACCGACTGGTTGCAGGACTGTCAGTACAGCGAGCGCGACGACTGCTGGTTCCTGGTCGACGGCAAGAACTCGCGGGTCTTGCTCTACAACGGCATCTCGGGCTACAAGCTACTAGCCTGCTTTGAGCTTGATCCAGAGTGGCGTCTGTATGAACTCCTCTTGCTCTAGTTGGGAGCGAACGTTGTCTCATTGGCAGATCTGTGGCTGGAATGTATCGTGTGCGAGCGCGTAGCGACCGTCGTCAACGCGCTCGCACACTGGATGAAGGCGGGTTTGCAAGATCAGAGACTCGCGGCCAGTTGCCGTGTTCTGAGACGGGTAAAACAGATAGCGGGCCTATGGTATACTTGCAGAGAGGCACTATTGAGAGTGCTTTCTGGAAGGAGTAGTCTCGCGCAACGCAGCCA
>DAOTTJ010000396.1:0-3579 GCA_034437695.1 Ktedonobacteraceae bacterium | reverse complement strand
GGTCGTTTCTTTGATCTCAAGAGTTCTTCTTCTACTCTATTGACGCGCATGCGGCTTCTACTCCGCTATGGGCGAACCCTGCTACGCACGCAAGGGCTAGTCAAGGAGATGGTAAAGCTTTTAAGCAAAGCCTATGCACCCCACGACGATATGCGCGACCTGCAAACTCCCGAAGCGCTCCTCACCTACCTGGAACTCTACCCTCTAACACAGCAATCCAGTTACGATTACTTTCGCTCGCACGGCGTGTCAAAGCGTTTTCTGCATGAGTTTGTCGGCGGAGCCTCGCGCAATAACTATGGACAGGACAGTAGCATCCCGGCTCTGGTCAATCTCGTTTCGCTGGCTGGCGCTGGCATGGCCGGAGGCTATCTGTGCTCAGTACTCGAAGGGAACAATCAGCTCTGCCAGGGGCTACTGCGTCTCACAAACGCCAGCCTGAAAACCTCCTGCCGAGTCCAGCAGATAGCGTGTCCTGGCTCCGAGGTGGACGATGGCTATCTCCTCGGACTAGAAAATGGAGAGTCTGAGCACTTTGATGCGGTCATTATCGCTACCCCTCTGGAAAAGGCCAAACTTACCTTCCAAAACATCGATCTACCTGCATCTGTAGAGTTGCGCAGAGTATACCAGGTCACCCACGTAACGTTCGTCGTCGGAAGTGTCAATCCGAGTTATTTCGGGATGGCAAGTCGAGAAGAGGTTCCCGATTTGATCCTGACCACTGAAAATCCAGCAACCCCCTTCTCATCGCTAGAGGCGATCGATAAAAAGCACGCTCCACAACGCACAACCTATAAGCTCTTCTCGCGTGAGCCTATCGGCGAAGAAATCCTCGCCCAACTCTTCACCGAGCGGATACATACCGAACGCAAACAGTGGGATGCGTATCCCGTCTACAAACCAACCTCCCAGTGGCCACCCTTTCAGATCAGCAAAAATCTGTATTATGTGAATGCAATGGAGTCTGCTCTCTCAACGATGGAAACGGAGGCGATTGCAAGTCATCACATCGTGAAGCTGCTCAAGCACGCATACACAGACTAAGATCGTCATCCGTTCTAACCTTAACTACTCGCCTGAGAGTCTAGCAAAATCTACCAATTCGCCATAAGTATCCACAGTTATCCATTTCATCGGCACATCTATTCTCAAGCGTACTATTTGTTTATATAGCGCCGAACTGAGCAAAACTACTGTTGTTGATCTTTGCGCGTGATAGTCAGGTAGACGATGAAGCCGGCGATCACCAGAGTTAACCCCAGGCTGACTGGTCCTCCACCCAGGCCAAATCCACCCGCAGAATGCGGCTTCACCGCCCAGTCTGCAAACGAGGCACCGAGTGGACGCGTTAAGATATAGGAGAGCCAGAAAGCAAGAATCGCATTCAGACCAAACAGCCGATAGGCCAGAGCTGGCAGAGCGATAAGGACAGCAAACAGCACGCCGGAGGAGAAATAGCCCAGGCCCATCGTCGTTGCAGTCAGGTCACCCACAGCGGTCCCAAGCGCGAATGTCACTATGACCGTGGCCCAGTAAAACAGCTCGCGGCGATGTGTAGAGATGCTGTGGATAGATAGCGTCTTCTCGCTCATATACCAGAGCGCGAAGATAGCGAGCAAAGCGACCGAGAAGCCGGAGGCCGAGATGATGTATGGAATACCAAATCCAACGTGTAAGACATCGGCAGCCATCGTCCCAAAGATGGCGACCATGATGGCGGTAAGCCAGTAGACGCCTGCTATATAGCGACTCACAGAAAATTGAAGGGCTAGCGCGATTACCAGACCAATGCCGCCAAACGCAACCGCAGTAATCGGACTAAAGCGGCTGACCAGGTAGTCTGATGTGGCCTCACCCATTGCCGTAGTCAATAATTTGACTATCCAGAAATAGACTGTTACTTCTGGCACCTTCCTTATAACATGCAAAATGCCGGCCATCGGAATGGTCGGCTGCTCTGAAATAGCGTTCTTATCTGGTTGGTATTGTGGGACGATTTTATTCATCTGCCCGTGCTCCTAATCCATAACGACAGCGCTGCCTGTCGTATACTGTATCGCTCTTTACAATCCACCCCGCTAGCCCCCTCCTCAATGATACGAACGAATCAGCACGAAGCCTGTCACTCTTAAATCTCTTGTGCTGTATAATCTCTCCCCACTGACCTTTCTTCTCGCTTAGATTATGCTATAGGCTCGAATATCCCAACTATAGGAATTATCCTGCCCTGGCCTAACAACCGAACAGATGTTGAAGAATAGTTACAGGAGGATAGGCAGCGTCAGTACTCTGTTGAGTGTCGCGAAAAAGGTTCAAAGTGATGCGAAGTCACTTTGAACCTTTTGTAAGAATTAGCAGCAGAAGCGATAAGTACCACTTACTTTCTTACCAACGCTGCTATCGCTTCTGATTTCTCAGGAAAAGCTACACACTTTTCCCCAAGAAAGCACTTTCTGAGATGGAGCAGATCAATCTCTACTCCAGGGTGTTGTTATGGAGTAGAGCGTGAACATACTCAGCAACATAGACTCGCTCGTCAACGCCATCGAGGATCATGCACTCGGCGACAGCAATCATTTGAGGAAGCGTTTCATGCAAAACGCTGACGAGAGCACGCTGGTTGCGATGGTCTGCACTTCGATCAAGGACAAAGGCAAAAAGTTCATCTGTCAACTGCTCTTCATCGCGAAGAATATCAAATGAGTTAGCCATAAAGAGCACCCTTTCAAGATAGTGCTAAAGACCATCCAAGGCAACAGCGCAGAGATCTTTAAACTATCTGGTCATTTCTACTATCAGGCATGAGATACTGCTTGTACTGGTTCCATAGCAACACGATGCGCCTGCGTGTCTCCACTCCGCTGACCGGGGCAAACAACAGGGCCAATACTATACCGCTCACCAAACCCCAGCGGAATAGACGCCGTCTCCATGCTCGCTTGCGCTGGTGTTGTTTATGACGCACCTGCATAGCCTTTTGTGCATCTTTGGTGTTGCTGGCGACCTGCGACAGGTTCTTGCGTATCCGCTTCGATCTATCCTCTAGCAGATCTTGCGTGGCCGATAAACCGGACTCAAAGCCGTCCTGGGTTGCGGACCAGCCGGATGCGACGCGTTTTTGCGCCGAATATTGGGCCTGTTGCAGATTCTTCTGCACACCTTTTGCACTTTTCTGTAGCGTTTTTTGCGCAGCTTCCAGACCAGCCGATAAGGTATCCTGGGTTGTATCTACACGCTCCTGCAGCGCTGTCTGCACATTATGCGGTATCTCCATGTATTCCTCCATGATTATTTTCTGAGTGATGCTGCTTTATCATATGCATATCAACATGTTTCTAGTAGAAATACGTATCTCAATGGCCGCTCGTTTCAATACTTTGAGCTTCTCTTTATGCATAACGTAGTGCGAAGGTGAGAACACCGACAACCTTTGTGTTTTGTTTTGATAACTTCAAAATTTCTACTCTTCTTCCAACCAGCCGTGCGCTTCGCGGAAGTTCACCCCTGGTTGACGAGCATCTTATTTCAATAAATAAGGCATCAGATGACCCTGCAAAGGCTGCTTAGTTTTATAAG
>DAOTTJ010000395.1:0-8084 GCA_034437695.1 Ktedonobacteraceae bacterium | reverse complement strand
GCATTCCATAGCCCTGGTTGTGGTCAAGCGAAGCTTGACAGAGCACTGTGCTTCATATCTATGCCCTACCCCAGAGGGAAGAAGCACCTGCTTCCCCAACCAACCCTGTTTGCTTAATCTCTCCCTGCCCAGAGTACCCAAGCGATGAGCACTACCTGGAGGGGAGATCTGAGGATATGGTAGATACGCGTTTTTGGCCAGCGTCCCTGTCGTCGGTCGAGGATGGCGTGGTAGATATTCGCGGGCCAGATTACTACTAATAGAGCTGCCAGGCCCGTGGATGCCGGGCGTTGGAAGCGTGGTATGCATAGGCCGAGTCCGCCTAGAAACTCGCAGAGGCCGCTGATCGCCAGGGCTGTGCGTCGCCAGGGGAGAAATGGTGGGATGATGGCGAGTTCTGTATCGGCGGCAGTGAAGTGAGGGATTGAGGCCGTTATGTAGAGGATCGCCTGGATGATGCGCGAGGCTTTTTTGAGTTTTTGTGTATTCTGTCTGGAAAGCTGCATAGAGATGGATGCGCCCTTTCTCCAAAGAGGGAGGTCCTCTTTGTTGGTTATTGCTTTTTGATAGTCGTTCTCGCGGGCATTTTATCATGAAATCTGGGGATTGTCCTATTTTCTGTGTGGTTCTCAGGGCGATGGAATGCTCTGCGTGTGGCCTCGCCCTCTGACCAAAGGATCGGGTTGCGAGCGTGGGGGCTGCAAGCTTCTGGCTTGTAGAGCATTCCATAGCCCTGTGTTAGAGATTGAGTGAGACGAAGTCGATAGAAATTGGTGGCTTTTGCCTGTAATATTTTGCGGGGTTGGACGATAGTTAGGGTGAGTTACTCAAACAACGCGAGGGAAATGATGCAAGTGAATAAGCATAGGTTTCAGACTGAGCAGGAGATGTCTCTTCTGTATAAGAAATACGCACCTGGTCTGCTCGCCTATGCACGTATGCGACTCGGTTCAGAAGAAGACGCGGAAGACTTGATAGTCGAGGTTTTTCTGGCGGCTATTGAGAATACAAGGTTTATCGCGCTTGTGGAGAAAGAGAGGGAACTGTGGCTCTGGCGAGTTACGCGCAACAAAATCATCGATATGTACAGGCGTGCGAAAACGCGCCAGAACGTGACACTTGAGCAGGTAGCTGACGGTCTTTTTGAAGATGAAATGGCAAGTCCCGAATATGCCGCTTTGCGCCAGGAGAATTACCTGGATTTGTATGGTCACCTGCAAAGTTTACCTCCACTTCAACAACAGATTTTACGCATGTGCTTTGGCCAGGATTTATCCTGTCGTGAGATTGCGAGCACGTTGGGAAAGCAGGAAAACGTTGTGCGCGTTACACTTTCACGCAGTTTGAATCTCTTACGGAAAATCTATCGAAGAAGGGAGGAGAACGGTGACTGAAAAAGATGAGTTTTTTGTACCTGAAGAGGTAGATAAACAGATTGAAGGGGCGAGCCAATCCAACGAAGGCGATGCGAGAGACGCGGAGGCAATGGCGTATCTGCGCAGTTATTATCAGACTGATGCCCGCCAGGAACAAGAGGCGCTTGACCGGATTTGGAAGCGTATCGCGGGTGCAGCTTTTTTAGAAAAGACATCTTTGAAAGAAGAGAAAGAACAACGACCTATGCAAAATATACCTATACAATCTAATGGTGGGATGCTAAACAGTTCCCGCTCATCGCGTCCGCAGCGTTCACTGCGGCAGAGACTTGGTATTCTGGTGGCGGCTGTTCTGTTAATCGTGCTGGTCGGAGGTATAACTATTGTTTCTTATGCGCTTCGCCAGGCGAATAGTGGGCCGACCTCGCCTCACCCGACGGGAGTGATTTCACCTGAGCATGGGAAGCTAGTGGTCACTGCGGTTGATATGTCGGTGACACCTGGGCAGATTGGCAATCTTGCCTGTGGTACGAACGTAACCGTGACCTATACGGCACTTTTTCACGTCAAGGAAGATAGTGCTGGCGGTACAGTCAAGTTCAGTTATACGGTGAACAACGGACGTGGGGATATGCCAGCCAGCATCACCTTTAAGCCGGGAGAGACGAGCAAAGCGTATACCTTTACGTGGAGTGGAGCATTGCCAGCCGACCATACCTATCCTGGGCGTGGTGGTGTGCAGGTGACGAGTCCGAACCAACTGACCTCGGCGCTCATTGCGCCAACGGGTCAGTGTACACCAGCGGCGGCGTTCCAGGTGACGAGCGTTGATATGGCGGTGAGTCCGACATCCATTCAGGGGATAGCGTGTGGGACACCGATCGTCGTGACCTACACAGCGACCATCCATCTTGCGCCCAACGGACCTGGTGGTACGATACAACTCGGTTATACGGTGAATAACGGACGAGGTGAGACGCCGGGAAGCACGACGGTCAGTGCGGGACAGACGACGAAAATCTACCCCTTCACGTGGAGTGGAGCATTGCCAGCCGACCATACCTATCCTGGGCGTGGTGGTGTGCAGGTGACGAGTCCGAACCAACTGACCTCGGCGCTCGTTGCGCCAACGGGTCAGTGTACACCAGCGGTGGCGTTCCAGGTGACGAGCGTTGATATAGCGGTGAGTCCGACCTCTATTCAGGGGAAAGCGTGTGGAACTTCAATCGTCGTGACCTACACGGCGACCATCCATGTTGCGGCCGATGGTCCAGGCGGAACCGTGCAATTTTACTATACCGTAAACAATGGGCGTGGTCAGACCCCGGCGAGCATCACCTTCAGCGCGGGGCAGACGACGAACACCTACAGCTTCACCTGGAGTGGAGCATTGCCAGTCGACCATACCTATCCAGAACCGGGTGGTATAGAAGTGACGAGTCCGAACCAACTGACCTCGGCCCTGGTTGGGCCAACGGGTCAGTGCAGTTAGGCTTGTAGAGATGCAACTCAGTGCTTGCTTGTTTTCGTTGAGGGGGGTCAGCGCTGAGTGATTCCTGCTGTGCAGGCCTGGCAGATGCGTTTAATGCCAGTTCCGCCACACGCTGAGCAGGGAGTGCGTGAGGTTGTGAAGCCGTAGGTTTCCTTAATAAAGACGCCGCGTCCACTACAGGCAAAACAGGTGATCACACCTGTTCCGCGACAGAGCGTGCAGGTGGTGGGTCTAGTTTCGCCAGTGTTTTGTTGACTCACGATAGGGACCTCAGTAGAGAGAGGTTGCGAGCGGGGGCTAGTTTGCTACCAGGCTCGCAACCATTGTCCGAGAGAAAAGCTGATTAGAGGCTAATCGTCACGGCCTTGACCTCAGTATAGTTTGCCAGGACCTCGTGGCCCATCTCGCGTCCCCAGCCGCTTTGTTTAAAGCCGCCAAAGGGCAGAGCTGCATCGAAGACACTATAGCAATTTACCCAGACAGTGCCGGCCCGCAGAAGTTTTGCCAGCTTGTGGGCTTTGCTCACATCGCGGGTCCAGATGCCAGCGGCCAGACCATAGATAGAGTCATTCGCCATTGCGGCGATTTCGTCCAGATCCTCGAACGGCTGTGCCACGACGACCGGGCCAAAGATCTCTTCGCGGACAATCTTCATGTTGGGGTTGGTATCGACCAGAACCGTAGGCTGGACAAAGTAGCCGTGTTCGCCGTAGCGTTGTCCGCCGACGAGCGACCTGGCACCTTCGGTAACGCCTGACTTGAGGTAACCGGTTACGCGGTTTAACTGCTCATCGGAGACAAGCGGTCCCATCTGCGTTTCGGGATCGAAGCCTGGTCCCAACTTGATATTTTTGGCTGCCGCAGCGACGCCCTCGATAACCTCGTCAAAGACATTTTTCTGGATATAGAGGCGCGAGCCAGCGCTACAGACCTCGCCCTGATTGAAGAAGATCGCATTGGAGGCTCCGGCAATCGCGGTCTGCACATCGGTATCGCTAAGCACGATGTTAGGAGATTTGCCGCCCAGTTCGAGCGAGACCTTCTTGAGATTGCCGGCTGCGGCCTGGAGGATCAGTTTGCCGACCTCGGTCGAGCCGGTGAAGGCCACCTTATCGACATCGGGATGAGCGGCCAGAGCGGCCCCGGCGGTTTCGCCATAGCCAGGGACGATATTGACCACACCTGCGGGGATACCGGCCTCAAGGATGAGTTCGCCGAGGCGGAGTGCGGAGAGAGGCGTCTGTTCGGCGGGTTTAAGGACGATAGTACAGCCTACAGCCAGGGCTGCGCCCAGTTTCCAGGCGGCCATCAGTAGAGGGAAGTTCCAGGGAATGATCTGGCCGACAACGCCGATCGGTTCGCGTAGAGTATAAGAGAAGTAGTTACCGGATGCAGAAAGCGGAATAGTATTGCCTTCCACCTTTGTCGCCCAGCCGGACATATAGCGGAAATGGTCGATCGCCAGAGGCACATCGGCGGCGCGTGCCACTGTGAGAGGTTTACCATTGTCCAGAGATTCTAATTGTGCAAATTCATCGCTATGCTGTTCAATCAAGTTCGCGAGCCGGTAAATAGCCTGCCCGCGCTCTGAGGGAGTCATTGTGCGCCAGGGACCGCTTTCAAAAGCTTTGCGTGCCGCTCGTACGGCGCGGTCGATATCTTCTTTATCGCCCTCGGCCACATGTGCCATGACCTCACCAGTTGCGGGATTATAGACGGGGAAGGTTTTGCCAGAGGCGGCTTCGACCCATTGTCCATCGATAAGCATTGTGCGGGGCTGGGCAATAAATTTACTAACTTCAGGTGCTATTTTGACTTCTACATTGGAAATGGCCATGTTGGTACCTTTCTGTATACGCATACAATTGAGACACCACTGTCTCACTGGCACTACTGATAGCACGAATGGAGGTGCTGCTTGAAGAGCGCACCAACGTCTGGTGTGCTCGCGTGAAGGAGTACGCTTTATGACTCCTGGACGGCGAAGGACGGACGACCTAAAGGGGTGGTACTACTCTGTTGTGGTTGAATGAATAATTCTATTGCAGTGATTAAGAAGAGATTCTTCTAGATACTTCAGCAATATCGTTTCTTAGTAGTTAATTATTCATGAATTGAGTATAGTCAGTTAATCGAGAATAGTCAAGTGAGGGGAGAGGTGGGCAGGGCTATGCAAAAGTCCACCCTGCCGCCTGTGTTGGCGGGTAAAAGAGGAAAAAGAGGTTTTTGCGAGGACACATCGCGCTTCGTCAGGGGACGACCGTCCCCTGCACCCCTGTTTCTGATGACTTTTGCATAGCCCTGAGAGGTGGGGCAGGGCTATTTCATTTTTTGCAAGCCAGAGGCTCACAACCCGATCATTTGTTGACTCTGTTGGCGAACTACAGGGGTCAAAGCAAGCGGTGGGCGGTCGACCACCGCTTGCTTTGACCCCTTGAGAAAAAGAGCAGGAGGGTGGGGAAAGAAGCGCGACGTATTCGCCAACCGAGTCTTTGTTGAGGGGGCGGGGCCATAGGTTGAGGGTGAAGTAGTATTGGATGTGGTTCGGCTTTAGTGAGGTGGGCAGAGAAACGTTTTCTTTGTAGAAAGAGTAATATATTTATATGTTTAAGTAATTTATGCTAAAAACCGTGTTGCAATTTTCCTCCTGAGGTTTGTTGTGCAAGAGATGCAAACGACGCTACCAACGGGCA
Source organism: Ktedonobacteraceae bacterium (assembly GCA_034437695.1). GTDB lineage: Bacteria > Chloroflexota > Ktedonobacteria > Ktedonobacterales > Ktedonobacteraceae > Paraktedonobacter. The sequence continues at coordinate 2,523 of DAOTTJ010000395.1, read as the reverse complement.
GCATTATTGGGGATCGCTACCGGGTCGAGGATCTGCTTGGTCAAGGGGGCTTTAGCGCAGTCTACCTGGTTCGCGATTTGCGGGTGCGGCAAAATATTTTTGCGTTGAAGGAGATTGTTAATCCTGCTCAACGTGACAGGCGGCATTTCACCTTTGAGGTTGATCTGCTCAGGCGTGTTGAGCATCCTTCGCTTCCTCGCGTGTATCGCGCTTTTGAAGATTCTGTGCGAAATAGCGTGTATATGTTGATGGATTATATCGAAGGACCCAACCTGGAGCAGTTGCGGCGGAGGAGGCCAGGGCAGCGGCTGGCGTTGAGCGAGGTTTTTAGTCTGGTTGGGCCGATCGTTGAGGCTGTCATCTATCTGCACACGCAGGAGCCGCCGATCATTCATCGGGATATAAAACCTTCGAATATTATTGCGCCTGTCTCTGGTGAGCGGACTGTGCTTGTCGATTTTGGGATTGCCAAAGAATTTGCTCAGGACGCCACTACCTCTGCTATCCGTCTGGCGTCGCCTGGGTATGGTGCGCCTGAGCAATACAGTACTGGAACTGATACGCGTACCGACGTATATGGGCTGGGAGCGACTATCTATGCCTTGCTCACCGGGATGGTGCCGACCGACGCCTTTGTGCGCATGACCCAATCTCTCACTAAGAATATTGATCCTTTACCGCCGGCCAAGCAGCTTGTGCCGGATTTGCCTGAGGAAGTTTCGGCGGCGCTTAGACGGGCAATGGCCCTGGATAGCGAGGAGCGCTTTGCATCGGTGAAGGACTTCTGGGCGGCTCTACAGGCTGCGGTCTCACCCGAACTTGCTGTGTTGCCTGTGGATGCGGTGCTAGCTGCGAATAAAGGGGAAGCCAGCAAAGGAGGGCCTGTTAGTGTGGTCCCGGCTTTCACGCCGCCGAAGCGTTCGCGTAGTCGGCGGCGGCTGCTCGCGATTTTTTTGCTCTTCTTACTCGCCCTGGGTCTGGGGTTTGCCTCGGCCTTTCTTCTGTTGCCTGGTCTGCGTGGACAAGTGTCTCAGACATCTGCTGCAACTCCTGGAGGAGTAGCCGCCACTCACCGCGCTGGTCTGACCCCTGTTCATACGTCTGTACCTACAGTTACAGCCACGGCAACGGCGACCGCGACCCCTATGCCGAAGACGCCAGGAGTGACGGCTACGCCTGTGGCGACTTTACCTGCGCTGGCCTCTGACTATAATGGGACGATTCACGATAACAATGGGAATATTACTACCTCTATGGCGCTGACTGCTGTGATGCAGCAGCAGGCGAATATTCAGGGGAACTTTATAGTTGGTACACTGCTCAGTGGGAATGGGCCGTTTACAGGCAGTGTTGCTCCCAACGATACGCTCAAGTTTATCGTGCATAGTTCGGACGCGAACGTCCATGCGCCGCTCTACTTTACCGGTGCAGTTGCGAAGGACGGCAGCCTCAGCGGTTCCTACTGTAGCTTAAATACCTCTGGGGTCTGTGATCCGCTGGTTGGTGGGTATGGTTCGTGGTCGGCGCAGCCAGTCAATGGTGGCTCCTGAGAGAAGAGCACCACTTTGGCGAGGGCTGTGCAAACTGATCGGCGTGCCATTGAGACGATCGGAGCGGAGCTTGAGGGTTCCAACCGACCCTTCGTTATCCCTTCTGGGACTGGTCTGCTCCCACCAGATCGCCTTGTGACCTAAGAGGACGTACCCGATCGCAGGGCGTTCACGGCGTTCCGGGGAGAAACGGAAGAAGTAGCGCTCTCGTTTGCCACGCGTGGCGTGCGCGTATCGGTGGTGAGGCCTGCACCGTCGGTACACGGAGACGGCGACAAGCGTAGATTTGTCCCGGCCCTCATCGGCATAGCCAGGGTCAAGGGAATATCGGCATACGCGGGCGATGGATCCAATCGCTGGTCTGCCGTGCATCGGCTCGACCTTGCGCACCTGTTCCGGCTGGCCCTGGAAACAGCGCCTGCGGGTGTACGGTTGCACGGGGTTAGCGACGAGGGTGAGCCGTTTGCGCGACATAGCTAGCGTCATTGGCCAGCGTTTGCATCTACCGGTCGTCGGTATGACCGCTGAAGATGTTGGCAGTCACTTTGGTTGGCTCGCCGCCTTTGCATCGATCGATAGCCTGGCCTCAAGCGCACTGACCCAACAGTGGTTGAGATGGCATCCTGTGCAGCCAGGGTTGATTGCTGACCTCGAAGAGAGTCATTCCTTCAAGAATGTGTGATATCCAGGAGGGGTGGTCGAACTAGTGCGAGGACACGGGGGTTTTGTCACCTTGCCGAGCAAGATCTTGTGATGTGGTATGGAGCTAAGGGAGGCCCAGGATAAGAGCATTTTACACGGCTCGGCCCAGAAAGCCCTGGTCATTCATGCCAGGGATGAATGGGCCTTCCTTTTGGCGGCAAGATGGGAGGGGTAATCTTCCTGTTGACAACAGACGTAGGCAAGTCGTATACTATCGACATGGAACACGAGTATATCCACGAATCCCATACGGTACACCTGTGTATCTACC
>DAOTTJ010000394.1:0-33921 GCA_034437695.1 Ktedonobacteraceae bacterium | reverse complement strand
GTTACCTGGACTGGGTATCGACCACCTTTACCGGTATTCATCCCTATTGACTCTCTGAGTGTACAAGATGTACAACCTCAATACATATAAATACTCCCGTAGTACCTTTGCTCATAGCGAGACATGGGCAGTGACGACTCAAGCGATTCTCCACATCTTGATCAAAGAAGAAGAAGGAACGAACAATGGCAGTAGAACGATTGCGCTTTGGAGTGGCAGGTTGTGGCGTGATTGGTCCGATTCACGTTGAGGCCCTGGCCAGTCTAGCCGATGCCGAGCTGTGTGCCGTGGCTAACCTGGTCGCGGCCCCGGCTGAGAAGGTTGCGAGCAAGTACGGAGCACGTGTGTATACCGACATCGGTGAGATGCTGGCCCACGAACGTCTGGATGTTGTGACGATCTGTACGCCGAGTGGGCTGCACGGGGTTCACGCGTGCCAGGCGATGGAGGCCGGCTGTCATGTAATCGTAGAGAAACCTATGGAGATCAACCTGGCCGCAATCGATACGATGCTGCGCGTCCAGCGCGAGCGGGGGGTCAAGCTGGCGGTGATCAGTCAGCGCCGCTTTGAACCTGACGTACAGCGCGTACGCGCCCTGATCGACGAGGATGCGTTTGGTCGTCTGGTGCTGGGCAACGCTATGATTCCCTGGTGGCGTTCGCAGGCCTACTACGACAGTGGGGACTGGCGCGGCACCTGGGAACTTGACGGTGGGGGGGTCTTGATGAACCAGGCGATCCACACGATCGATCTGCTTCAGTGGATGATGGGTCCGGTGAAAAGCGTGAAGGCCGTTACAGATACGCTTGTTCATAGTATGGCGACCGAGGATGTGGCCACTGCGGCTGTGCGTTTTGTCAGCGGGGCAGTTGGCACGATCAGCGCGACGACCGGGGCCTATCCTGGTCTGGCGACGCGCCTGGAACTGCTGGGCAACCAGGGTTCGGTGGTCATGGAGAGCGAGCGGATCAGCTATCTGTACTTGGCGCGTGAGGAGACGAGCGTGGTCGGCGATTATGGGAGTGGAGTACGCACTGGCCAGGTTGCGGCGGGCCGTTCGGCGGCCAGCGACCCGGCAGCGCTGGCCTGGCAGGCGCACGCCAGCCAGATCGCTGATATGATCGCTGCTATCCGCGCCGACCGTACACCGCTGGTCGATGGTGAGGCTGCGCGGCGTCCAGTCGAGGTCATCCTGGGGATCTACGAATCGGCCCGCACCGGGCGAGAGGTGGTGCTCGCATGATTCGTCTCTCCGCATTTGCCGACGAGATCTCGCCCGATCTGCACGAGCAACTGACCGTTTTACACGCCGAGCAGATTCACTTTATCGACCTGCGCGGAGCCTGGGAGACCAACGTTCTGGATTTCACTGATCAGCAGGTCGCGACTATCGCGCGGACCCTGACCGAGCAGCAGACAGGCGTGGCGGCTCTGGCCTCGCCGATCGGCAAGGTCGCCATCGATCTCCCCTTCGTCGCCTACCTTGAGCGCTTTGACCGCGCCCTGGCCCTGGCTCAGACGTTCCAAGCGCCCTTCCTGCGTCTCTTCTCGTTCTATCCACCCGCCTCGGCCAGTAGTCCGCAAGACCCGCAAGACTGGCGCGACGAGGTGCTCGCGCGTCTGCGTGAGTTGACTACACGGGCGCAGGCCGCGCAGGTCGTCCTTGTCCACGAGAACGAGAAGGGGGTCTACGGCGATACGATTGCTCGCTGCGTCGATCTGCTGGCGAGCATCGACAGTCCCTACTTTCAGGCGGCCTTCGATCCAGCCAATTTTATCCAGTGCGGCCAGACCCCCTACCCCGACGCCTACGAGGCGCTGCGTCCCTGGATACGCTACGTCCACGTCAAGGACGCGCAGTCCGACGGCAGCGTCACAGCCGCAGGCGAAGGCGCAGCTCGCTGGCCCGAACTGCTCCAACGTCTACGCGCCGACGGCTACGACGGCTTTCTCGCGCTGGAGCCGCACCTGGCCGCGGCGGGTCAACTGAGCGGCTTCAGTGGTCCACACCTGTTTCGCCACGCCTCGCAGTCGCTGCAACAACTATTGCAGGCCATCAACTGGAAGTATAGCTAGAAGGCTGTATACAAGTTGTTAAGCAACCAAAGGATCAAGTTGGAGACAGGGAGGGAACGCCATGAAGAAACTGGAGGGGTACCGTGTTTCTTCATGGCATGTTTGCAATACACCTTTAGGATGCTGGCAAAGTGAAGGCAAAGAGTGTATTGTGAGCAAGATAACTCACATAGAGTACTCCATTGGCAACAGCCAGGACACCTGATGCAAAACAGTCCGCAAAGGTCCAGAGCTTGTGACTGGTAGTTTCATTGAATGCATTCACCTGAGAATTAAAACACAGGTAAAGTATAGTATTAGCTAGCACCGTGGCATCCACAGAGTATCCGGGTATGAGCGCCCAGATCTTCTGGCCAGTGCTGGCACGAAGTGCGTAAATCAGACTGTAATCTATATCATTTTCCATAATGATACCCTTAACCAGGACAACATAGAGCACATCCTTGGCCAGTATGAGCTGCGCTCCTTGTGACTCTTGCGGAGTGTAGCCAGCGGCAAAGGTCCAGATTTTCTGACCAGTCGTCGCTTTGAGCGCATACACTTTGTCATCGCCGAAAGAGCCAATATAGACGACACCATTGGCCACTATCGGAGTAGACTCTACAACATTGGAGGGAAACATCCAGATCTTTCGGCCAGTCGTCGCATTGAGTGCGTACACATTGTCGTCACTGAAGTAGAGCGTGCCGTTGACCACTGTTGATGAAGAGAAGTCATCGCTCTTCGTCGGAAATGTCCAGATCTGCTTGCCAGTTGTCGCATTGAGTGCATTGACCTTCCCACTACTGGGTGAGAAACTAGAGTTGATATAGAGTATATGGTTGCTTACTGTCGGTGTATCTTCTATAAAACCGCCAGTCGAAAGGGTCCAGATTTTTTTACCAGTCTTTGCATTAAGTGCATACACGATGCCAGTATCAGAGCCAATGTAGAGTACATCATTGGCTATCACTGGCGCATCCAAGACCATACCACCAGTAGAAAAAGTCCAGAGCTTTCGACCAGTTGTCGCGTTGAGCGCATAGATCTTTCCACTACCAGGTGAGAAACCAGAGCCAACGTAGAGCAAGCCATCCACTACCGATATCCATGTTAACTCGCCGAATCCCGGATCTGTGAGCTTCCACTTCTTTACAGGCAATGGGGGCTGTGTTGCAGTGGGTGTAGGTGTTGCTTGTGGAGTCGCGCCAACATCACTTGGAGCTGGTAGACGAGTTGATCCTTGCATAAGCGAGCTTGCTGATACTTTGTGAGTATAGATGAGACTTGAAATGAGCAGACCGGCCACAATGGTGAGTAAGACGATACTTTTCAGGCGACGTTGAGCCAAATTACCAGTGCAGATGGCACCGATACTCTGCTTGTTTTGCATGTTTACCATTTCATTCACAATGATTTCTCCTGTTGTACCATACTGATTTGAGAAAGACTGTAATGCTCTGTCAAACGTCGATTGACCGGCGCGATGCAAGGGGTGTATCCCCTTGACTGGGGTCTGAGGCTGCGCCCCAGCCTTTTTCTCCTCTTCGTCATCGCAAGCGACACGTCACAGAAAGCTTGATAGAGCAGTAGTCTCTCTTTTCATAAGAGAGAATACGTATTTTCTAATTTTTGATTATCTATATTTATTACCTATCAAAGTATATATCTTATCTATATTTTTGTCTATAAGTGAAGAATCCCCTATACTTACGATATCCTGGTATTGCGCAAAATGCCAGTAGATCTCTCTGCGGGACGAAGAGAAGAACCATTGCTCGCGGTTCGACCATGAGTAATAGGTGCTACATAAGGTGAGTCCTGTCTGGTGTATAGTGAGTGAGAGGGGGACGGGGTAGCCGGGGAGAGAGTGAAGGAACAAAATCGCCAGCTTCTGGCAAGACAGAGGAGAGTTAAGAAAGATGCAGGCTCTTTTAGGGATCGACCTGGGTACAACCGGGATTAAGGCTGCGCTCTTTGCGAGCGAGAGCGGAGAAGTCCTTGCTTCGACGTTTGTCGATTATCCGCTTTTCCATCCACAGCCGGGCTGGGCTGAACAGAATCCGCTCGATTGGTGGCAGGCCACGTTGAAGGCCATGCGCACCTGTGTCGAGCAGGCGCAGGGACGTGGAGTCAAGGCGGAGGAGATACGCGGCGTCGGCCTTTCGGGTCAGATGCACGGGGTAGTTCTGCTTGATGAGAACGCGCAGGTCTTGCGTCCGTGTATTATCTGGGCCGATCAGCGCAGCGAGGAGCAGTGCAGATGGATCACCGAGCGCGTCGGACTGAGCAATCTGATCGCGTATGTCAGCAACCCGGCGCTGCCCGGCTTTTCAGCGCCCAAGCTCTTATGGGTGCGCGACCACGAGCCGGAGATCTTTGCGCGGACGCGTATGGTGCTGCTGCCAAAGGACTATATCCGCTATCGCCTGACGGGAGTCGCGGCGATGGAGATCTCGGATGCGGCGGGGACGTGTCTGTTGGACGTGAAGCGGGGCGTGTGGTCGAGCGAGGTGCTGGCCGCGCTCGATCTCGACGCGGCGCTCTTTCCCGAGGTAGTGGCCGCTGACCAGGTGGCGGGAACGCTCACGCAAGAGGTCGCCGTGCTGACTGGTCTGGTGGTGGGAACGCCAGTTGCGGGCGGTGGAGCTGACAACGCCTGCGGAGCCGTGGGCAGCGGAGTCGTCGAGCCGGGTCTGGCGCTCGTCTCGATCGGGACCAGCGGAGTCGTGCTGGCCCATGCCAACGAGCCAGCAGTGGATACCTCGCAGCCAGTTCCACGCGTCCACACGTTTAACCACGCCGTCCCCAACGCGTGGTACCTGATGGGCGTGACGCAGGGTGCGGGCCTCTCCCTGCGCTGGGTGCGCGACAACCTGGGTCTGCCAGAGATGGCGTTGGAGCGCTGGACGGGTCTTGATGCCTATGAGCTGCTGGCCAGAGAGGCGCTCGGCGTACCCGCAGGCAGTGCTGGACTCTTCTTTCTGCCGTACTTGCAGGGCGAGCGCACCCCGCACCTCGACGCATACGCGCGTGGCGGCTGGATCGGCTTGAGCGCCATTCACGACCGTCGTCACCTGATCCGCGCGGTCCTGGAGGGCGTCGCCTTTAGTCTGCGCGACTGCTTTAGCATCATCAGCGAACAGGGTCTCTCAATCGCCCAGGTGCGAGCGACCGGCGGCGGAGCCAGGAGCGTCATCTGGCGGCAAATTATCGCCGATGTTTTGGGCGTCGAGTTGGTGACGACCAATATCCAGGAAGGACCGGCCTTTGGAGCGGCCCTCCTTGCGGGCGTGGCCAGTGGAGTCTATAGCTCCGTGCAGCAGGCGTGCGAACTCACCGTACGTGTGGTCGAGCGGACAGCCCCCGACGCTGGACGGGCCGCGCTGTACACGCAAGCCTACGCAACCTATCGAGCGCTCTACCCGGCGCTCAAACCGATTCTTTCTCATCCGAATACATAGGTATTCCGGGCTACTTTGTGATCTGCGATCGTTTGACTGTGGCTGAGAGGGCGTCTCTCTGTGAACGCCCTCGCAGCTATGCCAGATGAAGACCACGCTGCTGACCGATTAGCAGCGTTTATTGGCTCTGCCGACCGGGAAAGGATAGGTAAGACTCTATGGGTTTTGCCGAGGCATTCTTGCCTGCTGACGTACAGCTCCTGCGTCAAAAGCTGCTGGATCATCAGCTCTGGCGAGGCATAGAGAGCGGCGTAGTCACGCGCGAACAGTTGCGCTGTTTTGCCCTCCAGGATTGGTGGCTAGTGCGCGAGGCGTATCGTCTGGACGCGCTGGCCATCGCCGCCGCGACCGACCTGGAGGCGCAGGAGTTATTGATAGCCAAATTGCAGCCCAAAGTCGGAGGATATCGCGCCCTCCACGCCTTTGGCGAGGCGCTGGGTCTGACGCGTGAGGACTTTGACGCGGTTGAGCCGCTGGCAGGCTGTATGGCCTTGACCAACTACTTTTACTGGATGCTGGCCTATGGCACGCCGGGTGAGAAGCTCGCTGCGGTCGGAGCCAGCGAAGATATCTTTATCCAGATTTGCCTGCGCATCGTTCCTGCCCTGATCAATAACTACGGACTCAGCGCCGCCGACGTGGTCTTTTTTAGCTCACACGAAGCCCTGGGCGAGCGCGTCGCACCGATCGACGAGCGCCTCCTGACGCGCTACCAGACCGATGAGGAGCGGCGGCTGATTGTGCGAGCGATTCGCCTGAGCCACGAGTTTGAGTTGCTCTTCTACGATACTGTCCTGGCAACCTGAAGGGCCTGCCGCGCGGATTTTAAAGTTCTGCAACTCTTTCCGCTCTACTCCGTATATATGGGGAATTTATAAGAACGGCGATTGTGCTTTGTACGGAATCATTTGGAAAAAGCGTATATCTTTATTGAGCGTGTTTTGTTTCCTTATCCATGCTATAAATGCTTGAGTAGAAAGAGAGTATGAACATGTATCAGCAACAGACCCCGCAGCCACGTGACGAGCGCGAGTGGAACAACGTTTCCTCGGTTGGAGAATACGACGCAGGCTATCCAGGCACCTCCCAACAGAACGACCAGTTGGCCGACGCGATTGCCCGTCGTTTGCAGATGCAGACTGCGATTCCGGTACAAGTTCCCATGATGAATCCGCCTAAGAGTGTGCAAGATCCCGCCAATGCGCGGGCGGGGATGCGCCTGGCGTTGGCGATTGTTTCGGTCGCCTTGCTTCTCCCGTTGACCGGCACCATCCTGGCGCTCCTGACCCCCGTGAGCGTCTTTGGCAGTGTGCTTGCCTTGATGGCGATGTGTTCGACCATCCTGGGCATTAACATCGCCTTTAACGTCAACATGCACTAATCGCCAGACAAGTAGAGGTGCAGGGGACAGCAGTCCTATGGTGCTCTGTCAAACGTCGATTGACCAGCAGGGATGCAAGGGGTGCAACCCCTTGACTGGGGTCTGGGGCTGTGACCCAGCCTTCCTCGCCCCTTCTTCGTCGCCGCAGGTGACGAGTCAAATGAGATGTGACAGAGCACTATGAAGGACACCTCACACAATCTCTTTGAGAAAGGGCAGGTAGGTGGGAAAGAAAAACCTTGTGGAGAACTGAGATGCGCACATTCACCGTAACCACGCGAAAAAAAGACCAGATTGTCGATCTCACTGATACCATTGAGGGGTATCTACGTGACGAGGAGCAGGCCGAGGGGCTTTGCTCGTTGTTTGTTGCACATACGACCTGTGCCATTACGACGGCTGACCTGGACCCAGGTACCGACCTGGATCTGCTGGATGCACTACGCCGCGTCTTGCCGCCGCTGGCGTTTCGTCATCCACACGATCCGTCACACACGCCCGACCACATCCTCTCGTCCCTGCTTGGTCCTTCCCTGGTGATCCCCTATGCGCAACGGCGTTTGCTCCTGGGAACGTGGCAGCGCGTGATTCTAGTGGAGTTGGACGGGCCGCGTCAGCGTACTATGCATTTGTCGATCTTTTAGTAAGATGGAAGAGAGGAGAATGATTGTTATGCCAGGCTTTCTACTACTGGCCGGAGGGGCCGAATTTGGTGGTTTGATGGCGGCGGCGGATCGGCGGGCGCTGGAACTGGCCGGAGGGACCAGCGTGCCGGTCTGTATCATACCGACCGCGGCGGCTCCCGATAAAAACGATCAGCGGGCCGGGAATAACGGTGTGCGCTGGTTTCGCAGTCTTGGCGCGAGCAACGTCGCGTCTGTGCCGGTAATCGATACGGCCTCAGCCAACGACGAGCGTCTGGCCGAGCAGCTACGCAGGGCGCGGCTCATCTATCTGCTGGGTGGTTTCGCCGGCTACCTGGGTGAGACTCTCAAGGGCAGCCTCTGCTGGCAGGCTGCCCTTCAGGCGTACGAGGATGGCGCGGTATTGGGCGGGAGTAGCGCGGGCGCGATGGTTCTCTGTCAGCACTACTTTGATCCTGGTGGTCAGCGCGTAGTTGAGGGATTAAACCTCTTGCCTGGCACCTGTGTTCTGCCTCATCACAATACCTTTGGTCAGAGCTGGGCGCGTCAGTTGGCCGAGCGTTTGCCTGGGAGCGTCCTGCTCGGCATCGATGAGCGCACCGCCATGTTGGACGACGGCGCGGGTGAACGGCGCAGCGCGTGGCGTGTCTATGGTCAGGGCGCAGTTACGCTCTATCGTGGTGGAAAACCTACGGTGTATAAGGCCGGGCAGGAGTTTACCGCGACGTTTCCAGCGTAACGGGCAACCGACGGCGGAGAGACGCTGCTACGCTACGTCTCTCCGTCTGACGTTGAGCCTGGCTAGCGGCGACGACTGGTAGCCAGGGACTGGACGGGACGCTTCTTCTGCGGGGTGCGTAGCTGTTTCAAGACACGTATCGCCACAAATGGACAGACCGCCAGGAGCGAGGCGGCATAGATAGTCACGCCCCACCAGGTCTGGGTATCGCTGCCCGAGGTGATGCCGTGGAGCACCACCAGTGCATAGATGAGCAGCGTAAAGATGTGCAGGCGTCGCCACCAGCGGTAGCCGATGCGCGGACGGAGTAGGGTAGTAATGCCTATGGCGAGGCCCAGGTAGAGCGAGATGATACCCAGCGCGGTCCAGAACGGGCGATAGCTGCTCATAAAAGGGATAAAGACCTCGTACCAGTTAAAGTGTGTAAAGGGATCGATCCAGACACTCAGGACGTGGATGCTGACAAAGATGGTGGCGAAGAGCGTCAGAAAGTTATGCAATTCGTTATTGACCAGGCGCGGCCAGCGGCTGGCGGATTGCCATTGGATCGACATCGCCAGACCGGCGACTACCGCCAGGGTCAGGAGTAAGAGCGCGGTAAAGCCTCCTGCGCGTGCGATTGCCCAGTTCAGGGTAGCCCATGTGTTTGTCATGTTGCTTGTTATCCTTTAGCAGCCATAGTGCTCTGTCACGCTTCCTGTGACGCGTCGCCTGCGGCGACGAAGGAGGGGAGGGAAGGCTGGGGCGCAGCCCCAGACCCCAGTCAAGGGGTTGCACCCCTTGCATCCCTGCTGGCCAATCGAAAAGAAGGCTAGGACACAGCCCCACCTCCCTGCTGTCGTCAATCGAAGCGTGACGGAGTGTTATGGTGGCTGCATACTTTGCGCGGGCCAGTCGCCTGCGGTGGTCCAGGTGCCATCATCCTGGACGAGCAGACCTGCCAGAGCGTGTTGGGTTAAAAAGGTGGTACCCTGTACTAATCCGAGGACGAATGCGGCTTTGGTGGCGACTTCGGCCTGCATACAGCGACTGGCTACGACTGTGACAGACCAGAGCGGGTGCTGAATGGATGCGCCTGTGCGTGGATCGAGCAGGTGGTGCTGATGGTGAGTGCCTTGCTGCCAGTGGCGTCGGCTCGTGCTGGATGTCGCGAGTGCGCCGCGCTGAAGAGGAACGGTCCACGAGGTCGTGGGTCCCTCGATCACTATCGGCCATGAACTGTAGTCGCCGGCCAGCCCAAGCACGGCGAGATCGCCGCCCGCGTTGACCAGCGCTGTTGTGATAGAGAGCTGCTGAAGCGCGACGAGCGCGGCGTCGACCGCCATGCCTTTGGCGATCCCTCCGAAATCCAGACCACAGCCTGCGGGCAGGATCACTGAGCGCAGTTGTGGGTTGACCTGGATGGCCTGCCAGCCGCCGCCAGGCAGTGGACGCTGAGCGCTGGCGGCCTGTGTAGCGGGTAGCTGGCTGAAGGTGCGATCGTAGCCGGCCTGGACTAACTGCGTGAGCAGCGTCGGATCGTAGAGACCCCGCGTATCTCTGGCCGCAGCCAGGGCCGTTTGCACCACGTGAAACAGCAGTGGACTGACGATTACCGTCTGTTCACACCGCTGATTTAATTGCGCGAGTTCGCTATCTGCGCGGAAGCGGCTCAAGGTCTGCTCCCAGGTAGCGAAAAGCTGGCGTACAGCCTCGGAGGCCGACTGGACCTGAGCTTCAGGTAGCAAGAGCGAGATAGTCGTCCCCATTGCGTAGAACTCATCGCGTACCAGGCCACGTGGAGTGTGCAGCGTCTCAGGAACCGTGGGAGGTAGAGATGGGTCCCTGCCCTGGATCGGCTGGACCAAAGCCATAGCCTCCTTGTTGCGGTTGGAATGTATTGCTGCCCGCAGGATCATTTGCATCGGGTGGATTGGTCTGTGCAGGTCCCGACGAACTGCCAGGACCCGCCGCGTCGGCGTGCATATTGCTGAGCACAAGTGCGCTGAGCGTGCCAAAGCCAACCAGCGTGACCAGAACCACACCGCGCTTGATCTTTTCGACCAGAGCGATAGCCTGGCCCTTAGGCATCGGTGGCGTCCGCACGGGTGGCTGCTGCGAGCGGTTTGGTTGTGGAAAGGTCATCGGCTGCGGATCATAGGGATAATACGCCTGTGGACCAGGAGCGTTTGCTCGCGGCACACGACGAGACGATTGAGATTGCTGCTTTTTTTGTGATGGTTGGTCATAAAAAGACGACATAAGTATAGCCTCCGAATAACCTCGTGAACCAGGGTCAGTACCATTTATACGTACGTAGAGTAACTCTACCTGAAAAAGATCAAAGAAGTGGCAGGAAAGTGTAAAGTTTCTGCGCTGCCTTTTCTGCGTAGATTTAGGTGCTTTTATTATGTCACAAATTGTTGCTTATAGTTTGTCCCCACCCATAAGCATGAAGGTAGCAGAGAGCACCTCTCTGCACTCCTGTTTTGCATGTTTTGCCTCCAGCAAAACATGCAAAACAAAAGAAAAAGTTTGTTGGGGACACCCCAGATTACCTGTCCCCCGGACAGGGTGCCGGCAAAGGGCTACCGCCCTCTGCACTCCTGCTTCGCCTCTCTCATAGAGAAGTGCGATTTGCGGGCCTCAGGCTCGCAAATCGCACTAAAAAAACCGGGAGGGGGACGAATGCCGCAGGCGTTCGTCGAAGGAAACGCACTGAGCAAGGCAAAGAAGGACTTGTTCAAGGGTAGTCTCTTGTGATACAAAACAAAGATCAGCACAGGAACGTTTTAAAGCCTTTTTTGTGAAAAGGCACCATTTGGATGTTAGAGAAGGGAAAGAAAGTGTATGCCTGAAAGAACTATGGCGATTGAGGATCTTTATAAGCTTGCTGTCGTGATGCGTCCGCAGATTGCCCCGGATGGGAGTCGTGTGGCGTATGTAGTTACAACTATCGACGAGGTCAGGCACGAGTATCGTTCGGCGATCTGGGTCGCTGCGGTGGAGGGCGGTGAGGCCAGGCGTCTGACTGGCGGACCGGCGAATGCGGGTAGTCCTGTCTGGTCGCCCGATGGGCGCTGGCTGGCCTTTGTCTCTACGCGGGTGGGCGAGTCCAGTCGCCTGAAGGGTGAGGAGAAGCGTCAGCAGGGACATGCGAAGCCGCAGATCTGGGTGATGCCGACCGATGGTGGGGAGGCGCACCAGTTGACTTTTCTGCCGCACGGAGCGGGCAATCCTGTCTGGTCGCCCGACAGTCGTTGGGTTGCCTTTGAGGCGGCGGTTGGACCGCTGGAAGAGCTTGACGACGAGGGTAAACCGTGGCCTAAGGGGCGTGTGATTGATCGTCTCTGGTATCGGTTGGATGGTGTGGGCTATATTTACGAGCATCGCACTCATCTGTTTTTGCTTGCGCGTGAAGGTGGCGAGCCGCTTCAGTTGACGGACGGAGATTGGGACGACAACGGGCTGGCCTGGTCGCTGGATGGGACGAAGCTGGCCTTTGTCTCCAGTCGGGGAGAAGATCGCTGGCAGACGCCTGCGTCCGATGTCTATACGCTGGAGATAAGGGCAGGCCAGCCCGGTGAGTTGAAGTGTTTGACCGATGGCACGCTGGTCTGTTTCTCGCCGTCGTGGTCGCCGGATGGGAGTACGCTGGCCTTTCTGGGTGGACTCAAATTTCACGCGGGCGGGCATATCGATGTCTACACCATCGGGGCGCAGGCTAGCAAGGCTGCGGCTCTCTGTCTGACCGGGGATTTCATCGGGAGTTTTCAGGACTGGTTGAACAGCGACCTCGGCGACGAGCATGCCGCGCCGCAGCCTGTCTGGTCGAACGATGGCGCGACCATCTATGCGCTGGCCGCGTATCGAGGTGCGACGCGGATCTTTGCGCTGAGTGCGCTGGGCGCAAGCGGCGAGCCGGTGGCGCTCACGCCAGGCGACCGACACGTGCGCGAATTTCGTGCCGACAATGCAGTGAACACGTTGGCGCTGGTCATGGGCAGCGGCACGCGTCCACCCGAGATCTTTACCCTGTCGCTCAAGCGCGAGGGCGAATTGCGCCAGTTGAGTACCTGTAACGATGAGTTTTTCGCCGGGCTAAATCTGTCAGAGCTAGAGTACATGCCATATACCGGGGCGGAAGGCTGGCAGATAGACGGGTGGATTCTCAAGCCACCGAACTTTGATCCAGCGCAAAAGTACCCGTTGATCCTGCAAATCCACGGTGGACCCCACACCGAGTACGGCTATGGGTTTACTCATGAGATGCACTGTCAGGCTGCCAGCGGCTATGTCGTTTTCTACACCAATCCGCGCGGCAGTAGCGGGTATGGGCGCACCTTTTCGCTGGCCGTGCGCGGTGCGTGGGGAGAGGTCGACTCGGCGGATATCATGGCTGGGGTGGATGAGCTGATCGGCAAGGGCTATATCGACGAGACGCGGCTGGGCGTGACTGGAGGCAGCTATGGTGGCTTTATGACGAACTGGCTGATCAGCCACACCGATCGTTTTAAAGCCGCCGTGACAGATCGCTGTGTCACCAACCTGGTCTCAATGTTTGGCACCAGCGACTTTGGCTGGGAGTTTGGGGCAGACGAGTTTGATACAACGCCCTGGAAGGACGTAGAGCGGCTGCGCCAGCACTCACCGATCATCTATGTGGAAAATATTCATACCCCGCTTCTGATCGTTCACAGCGAGCAGGATCTACGTTGTAGCATCGAGCAGGCCGAGCAACTGTATATCTCGCTGAAATATCTGGGACGTGAAGTCTTATTTGTGCGCTTCGAGGGTCAGAGCCACGGTCTCTCACGCGGTGGACATCCGCGGCTGCGTATCGAGCGGCTTCAGCACGGTATGCGGTGGTTTGAGAAATATCTGCGGTAATCAGCTATAGAGGCATGGAGATCCAGCTTCATATGCTTTTCTATGAAGCTGGATCTCTACGTGTCGGGCAGATGGTTGAGAGTAGGAGAGACACGACGGACCTTAGTGCCGCCGCCGACTACGCCGTTCGCGATCGATGGCGACATCGAGCGTTTCATGCAGACGTTCAAAGTCGTCGACATCCAGTTGCAGCTCGACGGCTGGTAGATCGTCTGGACGCGAGTGTCCTTCTTCGTAGAGACGCAGGATTAACGCTAGCGTGATCTGCTCGCTTTCATCGCTTGCTTCGGTTGTCTCGACCTCCTCGGTCTCGGTTTCGGCCTGCGTGAAAAAGACTTCGGTGCGTGCGCAGCGCAGCCGCCCGGTGAGTTTGAGCGCATCGGTCGAGAGTTCCTCGGCCAGTTCGCGGACGACCTCCATCATCTGCACAAAGGCGTCTTGCAACTGCTCAAGCGCATCTTCGTCGTCGTCGTCGCCAGTTAACGCGGCCTCGCGCAAGGCGGCCAATTCCTGACTGACCGGGTTATTGCTGCTGGCGTCGGGCAGGCGTTGGCGTGCCATCTCGTTGAGTTTTTCGAGCGCCTGAGCGAAAGCAGGCGAAAGGCTGGTTGAGCCTTCGGAGGCCTCTTTGGCGGTTATTTCATCGGCTTCTCCGCCCTCTTCGCTTTCATTATCTTCATCTTCATCATCGTCTTCGTTGTCTATCGTCAATCCTGCGGCCTCTTCGACCGCAAGGATCTGTTGGTGCAGCTCTTCAACTGCATCCCGATTGAGATAGGCCAGAACCCGCGCTTGCCTGGAGGCTGCAAGCAGGAGAAATGGAGGCCAGTCGCGATAACGCTCTCTTCCTCGCAAATAGCGCATCTCCAACATGCCCAGGGTATCCAGGCGTAGTGAAAGCTCCATAGCTTTTCCTCCTCTTTTAGATTGTCAACATCATACCACAATGCGCGTAAAATACTTTAGCGGGTTCTTACAAAAAGTCTGATTTCTCTAAAGTTCTTGGTTTTGCTTGTCCATTCGTTTTTTAGCAGAGGGGTATTCTCTGCACTTGTGTTTTGCGTGTTTTGCCACACGCAAAACACAATAAAAAGGTTATTGGGGACACCCCAAGCTTTTCACGGGTAGGTTTTTTGTCCTTCCCTCGACTCTTGGTCGGAACTGCCCCACCCCCAGAGAGAAGAAGGTGCAGGAAGGAGCTTGTCAGGCGCAATCTGCGCCTGACAAGCTCCTTCCTGCACGGTGAAGACTTGGGCTTCGCCACAGCGAAGCGTTTAGCGAAAAACCTACCCATGTCAAACACCCCAAGCCCCGGCAAAGGGCTGCTGTCCTCTGCACTCCTGCTTCTGACGACTTTTGCCTGGTTCTGCCCCGACTCTCAGTTAATAAATGGATCAAAGCAAGCTACTAGCAGCTTGCTTTGATCCATTTAGAAGATGTTAGTTGGTTTAGAGGGTGGGTTCGAGGGTGTCTCCTGTCAGGCGTTGGATGATCTCGGCTTCGCTGGCTTGCGGTGCGACCACTTTGCGTCTGCCTGGCTGGAGCAGACCGGCGATGGCTCCTATAAAGGAGAGCAGTGCGGCGACGCCGAGGGCCAGGGCGAAGCCGTTGCTGAAAGCCTGGGGGGAGCCGAAGCTGCCAACTCCGGCGAAGGCGGCGGCCAGGATCGCGACTCCGAACGCTCCACCGAGTTGGCGGAACATGCTGAGTGTGCCGGACGCCTTGCCGATCTCGCTGGCCGCCACCGAGTTGATGATGACGTTCTGCAAGGGAGGAAGGGTCAGCGAGACGCCGATGCCAGTGATGATCAGCGGCGTGATAAAGTCCGGGTAGGGTCGGACCGGCGAGGCAAGTAGGGCAATCCAGGCCAGGCTCACGGTTTCCAGGAGCAGGCCGCTGACAATCAGAAATCGCGCCCCAACGCGGTTGACGAGGCTCCCGGCCAGCGGTGCGATCACGAAGACGGGGGCGGTCAGGGGCAGCAGGCGCAGACCCGAGTCCAGCGGTCCATAGCCCTGCGCTACCTGGAGAAATTGCGCTATAAAGAAGACTGCACCGGAGAGCGAGGCGTTGAGCAAGAAGTTTGCTACGTTGCCCGCAGAGAAGGCACGCGAGCGGAAGAAGTACATCGGGACCATCGGTGAGCGCACACGCAGTTCCCAGACGACGAAGGCGACCGTCAGCAGTACCCCGGCGGCGAGTGTGGCCACCACCTCAAAGCTACCCCAGCCGGCGCTATTGCCGCGCACTAGACCCCACATCAGACCAAGCGCTGCGCCTGAGACGGTCAGCAAACCCCCGAGGTCGAAGGTGGTGCGCGGTCCAAAGCTTTCTTGTATACGCAGGAGTACGAGCGCAATCACGACCAGACCGATCGGCACATTGATCCAGAAGATCCATTGCCAGGCTAGACCCCCGGCGATGGTTCCACCCAGCACCGGACCGATGATGATCGCCAGTCCAACTACGCCACTAAAGATGCCCAGCGCTCGCCCACGCTGCTCGGGAGGGAAGGCCGCGCTTAACTGCGTCAGAGCCAGCGGGAAGACCAGTGCCGCGCTGCCTCCCTGGATGGCGCGTGCGACTATCAGCCAGCCAACGTCATGCGCAAGCCCGCAGGCCGCCGACGACGCCACGAAAAGTCCCAATCCCACCACAAACATCAGTCTCCGCCCAAAGCGGTCGCCAAATGCCGCCGCTATAATCAGCAATACGGCAAAGCTCAAATTATAGGCATTAACCACCCATTCCAATTCCTCGATCGATGTGCCGAGATCGCGGCGGATCGCCGAGAGCGCGGTCGCCACAACTGTGGCGTCGATCGCGACCATAAATGCCGCCAGCGGCACAAGCGCGAGTATCCAGATCTGCTGCGTACGTTCGCGCTTTGCCTGAAGTATATCTTCGTGTAACATATCTATCTAGATTCCTTCTGTATAGTAAACGACTGTTCTGCATAGATAGTGCAGAATCTCTTTCTTGTCAGTTTGGCGTCTCTCGTTCAGGACGCCAGGATGCGCGTGACCAGGACAGCCATCGAGAACAGCAAGGGGATAAGCGGGGTGAGCATCCCCCGCACATCTCCTGCCCGTCTATGTGCGATGATTGCACCCACAAAGTAGAGCACCAGCCCGCTGGCCGCGATAATTCCCAGCGGTCGCCAGGCAATGCCGAGCAGGATACCCGCTGCGCCGGCCATCTCGCAGGCTGCCAGCCACGGCAGCCACTCCACAGGCACTCCGGCCCCCTCAACAATCGTCTTCATCACCCGTGGAGCGCGGCGGAATTTTATGAGACTGGAATAGCCAATCTGCGCGGTCCTTACAATGGCGAGAATAATATAGGCAAGAAACATAGAGTTATGAGCCTTCTTTCGTCTGCTTTTCATTGTGTACTATTTAGTACACAAAAGCGATAAAAAAAGAATGGACTATCCTGCATAAGCAAGCACCATCTCATTGTGTACTAAACAGTACACAAAAGCGATAAAAAAAAGCTGACCTGACTAAGACTTACCTTGATATTGCATGACTACGAGTACGCCATCGCGCAGGGTATGGAGCAATGCTGGATCGTTGCGAACTTTCGCGACCAGCATTGCGCCCTCGGTGTAGGCGAGGAGCGCCTGAGCGGTCACGGCGGTATCCAGTGTCTCAGCCACCAATCCCTGTCGCTTTGCCGCGATCAGCATGCGCTCAAAGTAGCCGATCCATTGCTGGAAGATCCACGCCAGGCGAGCGCGGATCACTTCGTTCTGGGTGCTCAGTTCTAGCGTCAGATTGCCGAAAGGGCAGCCGCGTACATGACCATTGGCCTGCTTCTGCATAGACTGGGCGCTCTCCATCAGGTCAAAGAAACGCAGGAGCTGTTCGTGGGGCGGCAGATCCTCGACGAAACCTGACTTGAGGACAAGTTCTTCGAATTGCTGCCACCGACTCTCAAGGGCCGCGAGCATGAGGTCTTGCTTGGAGGCGAAGAAGTGATAGAAGCTGCTTTTGCCAACTCCTGCGGCTGCGCATAGCTCGTCGATGCTGACCGCTTCGTAGCTATTGGCGTGAATGATTTCTTTGGCTGCTCCAATCAGTTGTTCTTTTGCGTCACTTGGTCGTCCCATCTCGCTTGCTCCTTATGGTATTGTGTACTATATAGTACACAATACCATGTGAGCGCGGGATTGTCAAGGGTTTTCGGCCCTGTTTTCCAGGCGTTCCTTTGGTTGGGGTCAGGTGGTGTTGATGTGTTCGGCGAGCCAGAAGAGGATACCGGGCTGTTGCCTGGTGCCGATGACTATTTCGCGCAGTGAGGCGGCTGTCTCTTTGCTGATGGCTTCGCCGTGGGCGAGTTTGTTGCGCCTGGTGTGGAGGTTTTCGTTGCTCATGCGCTCGACTATGCGGGCGAATGCGTCGTGGTCTTTGGGGGGCAGGCGCGAAAGCATGGTCTGCCAGGTGGCGCGGTCCCTGGGGTTGCTGTTGCGGTAGTCATAGGCGTGGGTGATTGCGCCGAGGGTGAAGTTGTGGGAGCCGACGAAGCTGTAGGCGTGGCGACTAGGATCGTACAGGCGGCGTTTGAGTTCGTATTCGAGCGTGCGGCAGTACTGGATGGCTGGTGCCGCCCAGTCTTGCAGGACGTTGGCGGTGCTGTAGTTTTCCCAGATGTGCTCGCCGCTGACGAGCGAGTTGCGCGTATTTTCGGCGAGGCAGTGGGGATCTTCGCGCCAGTAGGGTCCAAAGGCCCAGTCAAACTTGTTTTCGATCTGGGTGGTACTGCCGAAGAGGCGCACATACTGTTCGACTGCAAGGCCGATGCCGGTGAAGATGTGTGTGCGGATGCGTTCGGCGCGGACCTCGTCGCCGGCCTGTTCGGCGGCTTGCAGGAGTTCGTTGCCGCGCGTGCGTAGGGTCTGGCACTGGCGTTCAAGCTCTTCCTGGGTGATGACGCGCACGATAAAGGGCGGGACGATTGGCTCGCCGATGACGTGGCAGAGGCGTGGGTTCTTGAGACAGTCGGTTTCGACGTTGACGAGGTCGAAGACGCCGGGTCCGATGTGCGGCTTGGGACAGAGTGCGGTGAGCGTGCCGATGGGATGGTTGTCGGCGTTGACGGTGTCGCTATCGAGCATCATGCCGCGACAGACTGGCGCAGGCCGCACCGGGAGTTGTTCGGCTGCGAAGTCGAGGACTGCCCGCAGGCGCGTCTGAAGGGTTTCCAGGGGCATCTGTGGCTCCAGGTGGAAGAGGTGGATCTGACGCGTCTGGTTCTGGCCGTATTGTTTGCCTGTGCGCCGCAGGGTGCGCGTGATCGTCTGTCCTGCGGGTGGTTCGGGCAAGAGTGGGAAGAAGAGTGCGCCGTAGTGGATGTCCAGCAGGTTCATATCGCCGAGCATCTTCTTGATGGGGGCGTGTGTATTGGCCGGATCGCTGCCTTCGAGGTAGTACTTGGCGTCGAGGATGACTGGTGGTTCGCGCCAGATCAACTGGTCGGCATGGCGGATCTCCAGCAGGTCTGGCTCGGCGCGTTCGATGGTATAGTCGGGGCGCGTGGGTGGACCGTGCTGCCAGTCGGGCTGGTAGCTACCTGTGGTGTTGAGTTGACGATTGTAGTGCAGGCGGAAGCGTCGGTTCTGCCAGGTGAAGGTGCATTGGAGCGCGTCGGTGATCACTTCGACCTCGTGGGACTGGATGGCCGCGCTCTGGTGCAGGAGGTGGAGGAGTTCGAGGACGATCCAGAGTTCGTAGAGCCACGCGTTGGTCTTCTCGTCTGTGCGTGTGCTGGTTAGTGCGGTCGCGTGTGTGCCTGTGGCGCGGCCGACGCGAAAGCCCTGGAAACGTTGCCACCAGTGCAGGAGGTCGCGATAGGGACCGGCCCCCGGCCGCAGGTGGGTGGTGACCTGCGCGACGAGTGTGGGCAGGTCGGCGTGGGTGGCTTGTTCGGTCAGGGTGCGAGCGTAGGCCGTGGCCAGTTCGCGCTCGATCTGTTCCTCGGCGCTGACCAGCGTCTGGCGTTCGCTCTGACTGAGTTCTTCGTCTTTGAACTGTTCGCGCAGGGTGGTCTGCACCTCGCGGCGCAGGGTCAGGAGGAGCGCGACGACCAGCACGTTCTCGGGGGTGTCGAGGGTGCGCTGGCGCAGGCGTGTTTCGAATTGCAGGGGTGGCAGGCCAGGCTGCTGACTGAGGCTGCGTTCGAGCGAGCGCATCCAGTCGATGTCGCCGCGCGTTGGAGCCTCCTCGTGCAGGCGGCTGTGGTTGGTCTTGAGACTCAGCTCGCGGCGGATGCGCGGCATGAGATCGTTGAGCAGCTCGCCGCTCAGGGTGCGCAGCTTGATAAAGCGGTCGTATTGTTGGAGCAGCGGCATAGGCGGGAGCGTGCTGGTGACGAAGAAGAGGTGGAATTGTCTGTGGAAGAGCGTCTCGTCGTGCTGTAAGAGCAGACGCAGGACACGGCGCTGCAAGTGCTGTGCGCGGCTCTCGGCTGAGGATGTCTCTGGAGCGGTGTTGGTTGAGTGTTCGGTCACTATAAACCTCGTTCGGCCTTAAATGTTCGCAGGCGGCGCGTGAAGTGGACAAAGCGATAGGCGGGCGTATTGAGATGGAAGAGACCGGCGAGCGTCTCCTGTGGCACGGCTGGTGGACTGCTCCGCGCGATCGCTTCGACTGCCTCGTCGGTGAGATACTCGGTGCCGACGCGACTTAACGAGAGAAGCTGACCATAGAGCCGCTGGGGTCGGTCGGCGAGACTGGCGAGCAGGTCGTTGTAAGCGCTGCCAAAGGTCAGGCGTGGGGCGGTCAGGAAGAGGAGCAGTGCATCGACCTCGTCGGGCAGGAGCACGTGGAGCTGGTCGGCGATCGTGTCGCAGAGAGCCGCGTCGAGCGCCTGGTCGATCCATTCGGCGGACGTAGTATAGCCCTGGAGGATACCGGCGATCAGCATATGGCGCACCAGGCTGATCGCCTGCGCAGTGCCAAGCTGACGGTAGATGCGAATGACCTCGAAGGTCTGCCAGGCAGTCTCGAAGGCCACGCGGAAGGCGTGAGGCTCGTCCGGCCAGGCGATGCTGTGCTGACCCTCGGCATCGACATCGACGGTAATATTTTCCCAGGCGAGCATCTCGTTCTCGCAAACGATGGTCTGGCTCAAATGGCTGATGCGTTGCAGAGCTTTATAGAGGACGATCGCCTGCTCGGCGTCCCGCAGCGAGCGACCCGGCGGCAGGATCTCGACGAAGGAGAAGCGGCGCTTGAGGGCCTCGCTGATCTGGTTGAGGTAGTTGCGGTCAAAGCTATTGAGCGTACCGATCACACGGAAGTCTTTGGGGATTGGCAGTTCGGCACTGCCGCCCTCGATCGCCACGCGCAGCACATCGTTGCCGCCGAGGGCAGTCAGCGCATCGCCCAGCGCGAGATCGATGGGGGCGCGGTTAAACTCGTCGATGACCAGCCACTGGCCGCGAAAGGTCTGCTGCGTGCCGCGCTCGACGCCGCTGCTGCTGATCACAGGCGAGCGGCGCAGGGTCAATATGCTCCAGTTCTCTGGATTATCGTCACTGCTGGCCGACCAGTTCTTTAAGATCGTGGCGGTGAGGTGGCCGTACTGGACCTTGTAGGCAACGCTGCCGTTTTTGAGAAGCGGGGTAATGCCGCTGATCAGCGTGCGTACGCTCCATTCGTCGGTTGCTGTGACCAGGCGCGTGGTATAGGCGGTGTGATTGGCACGTGGAAGGTCTTCCTCGCCATCGGTCTCGCGCTCGTTGCTCGCGCTTTTCCAGAGAATTTCGGGGATCAGGCGGGCCAACTCGGTCTTGCCGGTTCCGGGTGGTCCTGAGAGGATCACGTGACCCGCGAGCAGTGCGTGGTAGATATCCCGGATCGTCGCGGCTTCGACCAGGATATGCCGCTGAACCTCGTGAATGAGATCGGTGAGCAGTGGCTCAGGCGTGGGCATGAGCGGCTCATCGAGGATAGTCGAAGCGATCGGTGCCTGGGTGGGATGCATACCGTTTGTATAGTTCGTATCATTTGTATCGAGCGTGGATGTTTCCAGCGCAATGAGCATCCGGCGAGGTTCTAAGGCCAGCACACCTGCTTCATCTTGCTCTTTGATGAGTTGGGGTTGTTCTATTGTAGATTGAGTTTGCCGATTGAAGAAGTCGACCACCCAATAAAAGAAGAACTCGGACCAGTATGGGCTGTTGCGTAAATCGGGGTACATATCTAAGAGCCTACCAACTGTAGAGGTGAATGCCTGGTGATCCAGCGCTGTGAGCACTTTGGCAGATTCTCCGACTATACTGAGGCTTGGCGCAGGCGCAATAAACTGGTGTTTGACCAGTAATCCCAGACCGTGCCTGACGCCTTCGTGGTAGATGATCGGTTCTTGTTCAGGATGGAGCCAGAACGTGAACATCGAGACAATCATGGCACTTTTCCCGGCTTCGGCGGCGTGTTTGTTCTCCTGGCGCAGGCGTGCGCGTTCGCTGAGCAGAAATCTATAGAGCTGTTCGATTCTTTCGCCCATATTTGAGGCGTCGAGACCGTGGAGAATCTGGCGCAATTTTAGCTCGGCGACTGGCCCTTTCGCATCGTGTGCTCTCGCCATTACGTAGAGGGGGAGGGTGAAACTATTGCCCTGTGCGCCCCACCGTTCGCCAGTTACTTTAAACAGAGTATATAACTCTTTGCAGTATGTTTCTAAGTCTATGGTTCCGTCTACAAAGTTTCTGCTCAAAGTGCTTGCTTGAGAAAGGGACTCTGTACGTGCCTCAGTACGTCGTCTTTTATCCTCTATCCATTTAGGGTCTGCCAGATAGGCACCGACAAGCTTGTCTAAGATCATTATAGTCGCCATACGTTTCTATTCTTTCCTATCTATTTACCCAACAACTTGGGTGAAGAAGGCCAGGTCTTCGCGTTCGATGGTTGAGATGAGTACTGAGCGGTCGAGGTAGCGGTTGCCGCGTTCGCAGGAAGTTTCGGGGGCGAAGAGGCAGGCGTGGCAACTTGCACCGTGCAGGGTGTTGTTTTCCAGAGTGACGTGCTCGGCGCAGAGCGGGTCGGAGGCGCAATATTCCATCGCTTCGATGGCTCCGGCGATGTGGTAGCCGAGGTCGGTGCCGAGGCTGACGAGTCCGCCGAGTGTGCCTTCGCTGTCGGAGGCTGCGGTATAGAGCAGGATGCCCGCCATTGGACCGCCCGTGTGGGTGGGACTCTGCGCGTAGATGCGTTCGCGGATACTGGCGGCGGCGTAGCCGCATTCGAGCGCGAGCTGGCGCATGAGCGCGTGGGCGAAGGTGTGCAGCAGGACGTAGCGCAGTTCGGGATAGTTGGCCTCGGGGTCGGCGAGGCGACGTGCCTGACGCCAGCGGCGATGGGCGTCGAAGAAGAGCGCGTTGTGCTGCTGGACGACGCGGTGCTGGAGCCAGTCCTGGATGGCGTCTTCGTGGAATTGCAGGAAGATGCCCTCGCCG
Source organism: Ktedonobacteraceae bacterium (assembly GCA_034437695.1). Classification (GTDB taxonomy): domain Bacteria; phylum Chloroflexota; class Ktedonobacteria; order Ktedonobacterales; family Ktedonobacteraceae; genus Paraktedonobacter. The sequence continues at coordinate 11,308 of DAOTTJ010000394.1, read as the reverse complement.
CGTACCTCGGCGGCGGGCAGCCAGTAGGGACCTTTGTTGGCGAGCGGCATGATGTGGTCCTGGGGAAGTTTCTCCTCTTCGGCGTAGTCGCTGAGTGATTCGATGCGCGTAAAGCCGGTCAAGGCCTGGACCTCGCGCAGCCGCTCGACGAGCACAACGCGGGCGAAGGCGTGGTCGTATTCCTGGGGGACGCTAGCGGGCGTGATCTGGAAGTCGTTGGTGCGTGGGGCGTGGGCGGGATTGCTCAGCACGCTCCACTCGGGAAACTTGAGGTCGCCCGGCTTGACCTGCTGGACCGCCGGGGCGCTGCGCTGGCGCTCGATGCCGCGCCAGATGTCAGTATCGCTATAGTCGCCAAAGACCTGCCTGAGCTTCGCCAGTTTGCGGTAGACCGTGACCTCCTCGACGCTTGCGGCCTCGCGCAGCGTCTCCCATTGGGCCTCGATTAACTGGCCCAGTGGGTCGCTGGTCGTTGGCAGTGCAAGCAGGGTGTAGCTGAGAGGGAACCAGGTATTTGAGGCCGAGAGCAGCGTCGTACGCGCATGGCCGACCGGACAGGGCGTGCTGGCGTAGGTGCGCAGGTGTGGACTGCGTCCGGTGCATTGTGGACGGTAGTTCTGCTCCTCTTCGCTGCTGAAGGCCTCGGACATGGCGTGGCGGGCCGGGCATTGCGTGCAGCTAATCACTACCGCCGAGGGTTCGCCGGAGACTCCCTGTTCCTGCATACGCAGGTCGGAGCGGCAAGCCTGGCCGCGGTGGACAAAGTGTTCCCAGGGGAAGTCGTCGAGGTGGCCGTGTTCGCAGGCGATCATAAAGCGCGAGGGCAGGGCCGGGATGTGGGGGTTCCTGGGACAGTTGTGGTGGACGTAGCAGGTGCGGTCAGGGCGAAAGGGCTGTGTGCGCAGCGTGAAGAGTCCCGAATCGATCGGGGCCAGCAGGCGGCAGGCGGGACAGACCATCCAGCGCGGGAAGGCGACGACGGGGACGCCGATCACGCTGGTCGTGGTATTTGCGCTCTGCTCGGCGGGCGGCGCGTAGAGGTGTTTGACCTGTTTGCCCATTACGCTCTGTACGGCGGCCAGCAGGCGTTCCTCGATGATCTCGCTGGCCTGGCTGGTGTTCCAGCTATCGAGGCCCATGACCAGGGCTGAGATGTGCGGCATATCGACGATTGCGCCCACGCCATAGGTTAGCAAGAGCTGACTGGGGCGGATATCGGCGACCTGGTGTCTTGTCAACTTCTTCATACGTGTTCCCCCTCGGTGGTGGTTTGCTCAAAGGGAGTATCGAGGCCATTTTCGTCGAGGATCAGGTGAACTGTCGGCTCGACATCGCGCAGCGAGTTCAGACAGGTGAACGGCTCCCACTGGCCGCGCTGTGGCTCCTTGAGCAGTCCGAGCGTGAGGCCGTTGCGCTGGACCTTATAGCCCAGGCTCTTGTTTTTCACTGCCTCGCGCACCCAGTGCTCTTTGAGACTCTCAAGCTCGTCGCGCAGGCGGCCAGGCAGGTCGCCATCGGTGGTAGTCTCTGTGGCGCGGTAGATAATCGCGTCGATGGCGGCATCGAAGGCCGGGGAAGTGGCGGTGAGCAGTCCGGCGTTGATATTTTTATTCCAATCGCTGCTAGCGAGGCGCACGATGCTGGTCAGTAGCGCGGCCAGTCCGCGATCGAGTGCGCGGGAGGCGAAGGGAGTGACCGAAAGCGCCTCGACGTGCTTGTAGAAGGTCGCGTGATAGTGCTCAAACTGCTCGTAGTGCGAGAGATCGCGGGGTCGCGCCCAGTTGTAGACCACGCAGACCAGACCAGGGAAGGCGCGTCCGACGCGGCTGGTGGCCTGGATATACTCGGCGGTGGTCTTGGGCTGCCCGGTGACTACCATCAGGCCGAGGCGTCTGACATCGACGCCGACCGAGATCATATTGGTGGCCAGAAGGATATCGATCGGGCGCAGCTTTTTCGGGTCGTTGGCCGGATCGAAGCCCAGTTCCAGACGATTGAGCACCTCGGGGATATCGGCTGAGCCTTTGCGCGAGGTCAGTTCCTCGACCGCCATACTGCCGCGCCGGACGAGGCCGCGCTGGTCCATGCGCCAGACGCGCGACTTGATCTCGTCATCGACAAGGCGGCGCATCCCGCCCAACTGGTTCATCGAATTAAAGTAGCCGACGAGGGTCATCCAGGGATCGGCGGCGGCACCATATTTCTCGTAGAGGGTCTGAGCCGCTGCGAGGTAGGCCACGTAGACGCGGATCTGCGCGGCCTTGAGGCGTTTGCCGTGGGCGCAGATGCCGAGGTAGCGGCGGCCTGGATGCTCCATCGAGGGTTCGCGCTGGCGTGCGAAGAAGTTGTCGGATACATCGATGCCCTGGGGCGGGAAGATCGAGACATCGCGCATAAAGAGACGCTCGATCTGCACATCGGCCTGGCGGATGGTCGCAGTGGCGGCTATCACTTTCGGGCGCACAGCGCGGCCAGCGACGGTCCAGGTGGCGAGGGTATCGACGGCGGTTTCGTAGAGACCGACCAGCGTGCCGAGTGGACCCGAGATAAGGTGCAGTTCGTCCTGGATAATCAGGTCGAGCGGACGCAGGGGCGCGTGTGGGAGCGAGACGACCGCGGGCAGACCACTCTTGCTGGCGCGGTGTATATCGTTGTCGTCGATCTCAGGCGAGCGGAAGCCGTGGCGCGGACAGAACGTATCGACCTGGCCAAAGAGCATCTGCGTCTCGCCCTTCCAGGGCAGTTGCGCGAACTTATCGACGGTCGCGATCAGCAGCGCGGGCAGGAGGCGATAGATCTCCTCGTCCACGACTACGACGGGCAGGCCCTCGCCGGGCGACTGGCGCTGGCTGAAGGCGCACTGACCAAAGGCATCGCCGCAGTAGATCAGCGTGCGCCCGCGCTCTTTCTCGACTGTGAGGTGCTTGCCTGCTTCGATCGCGGTGCCGCACCAGGGACAGTTGGTTAGCTGACGTGGACTGCCGCTGCCGCCGAAACTCCCGCGCGAGTTGCGGGCCGCGTCGATTGCCGCCTGGCTGGCCTCGGTGGTATTGGGAGTTGAGTGCTGGCCGACCCACAGGCCGAGGCGAAAGGGCGTGCTGCCCCAGATCTGGCTAGCGGTGCGGCGGATGCTCTCGCAGGCGCAGATCAGCGAGGCCGCCCGCTGGAACTGCTGAAGGGTCAACAGGCGCAGCGTGTAGCGCATCAGCACTGCCACGCCGTCGTGGCCGGAGCGACCCTCGATAGTGCCTTGCAGACGACGGATGGCGAGCGTATAGGCGGTCAGGCCAAGATAGGCCTCGGTCTTGCCGCCGCCGGTCGGAAACCAGAGCAGGTCCGCGATGGCTGCTTTCCCTTCTCCACGGTCGGCGTGGTGAAGATCGGTCAGCGCGGGCAGATTGAGCAGGATAAATGCAAGCTGAAAGGGACGCCAGCTACGGTTGGCGGGCAGATCCATCTCGGCCAGCGTGCGCGAACCGCCGCGCCGTTTCTGCTCGGCGTAGAGCGTATGGATGCGCTGGAGCCACATTGCGCGATTAGTAAACGCGAAGGCGCGGGCCGCGTCGGCGTTGCTGGTCAGCAGATCGATGCCCGCGTCGATGCGTGCGAGGGTCTGACGGCAGTGCGCGATCGACTGCGTTGCGACCTCGCCGTAGCCGTCCAGGCGCTCGTTGGGATCGGGCAGGCGGCCTTCCTGCGTCGTGATCCACGCGGCGTAGGCCGTGACGAGCGGACGGAGTGCGGACGCGAGGTCGGCCATCTCGGTCAGGGCAAGGGTCTGCATATCCAGGCAGAGGTTGGCCAGGGCCGGGACCTCCGCGACGGTGGGGGCCTGGGTGAGCGGCACATCGTAGTGCGGCACAAAAGTAGTCGTCAGGCGCGTCGCGCAGGTGGGGTCGGCTGAGATCTCGGCGTGGACGCTGACGCTATGGCCAACGGCAAAGCTGACCTGCTGGCGGTAGAGCATCGACATCGCGCGGTCCTCGGTCTTGTGGATGCGCTCGTTGGCGAGTGGGCGGCTCTGAAAGATGGCCGCGCCATCGGGTGCGGCCACGCTCAATTCTGGCTGGAAGAGATAGGCCTGTTCGCGCAACTGCCTGGGTTTGGGCTGACCATTGACCAGGAAGAGGGTCACCATCCAGCAGGTCTCTCTGCGCCTGATCATGCCCTTGACATAAATGTGAGGCTTCGCTTCCGCCTCAGGGTGCCAGATCTCGATAGTACCTGGCTTGAGCGGTATGGGCTGCGATTGGCCGCCGCACGGCGTGCGCTGCCAGACGCGGCTCTGCTGGTGGTCGGGTGTTTCAAGCGTGACGCGCTGGTAGTCGCCCCAGCGGGCCGTAAGCACAAGCGAGGTGGCCGCCAGGCCGACGCTGAAGCTCAGGCCGATGGTCGAAGGACTGAGGCTGCTGGTCTGCGACGAATCGCTATCGAGCGGACCCTGCTCCTCGCTGCCCTCCTCGACTGTTCCTGCGCCCTCCTGCTCCTCGGGCGAGATCTGTGAATTGGTGGGGGCGAGCAGTCCAACCAGGTAGCGTTCGCTCAGGCGGGCCTCTGCCACCGTCTCCTCGGGACCACCAGCCGGACCGAGCAGGTCGTTCACTACCAGCGCTGCGAGTTCATCGCGCAGTGCCGCTGGTGCCGGGACTGTGAGCAGCGACGGCCTTGCCACGGCCAGCAGCTTTTGCGTCGGCTGACTCTCCTCCACCTCCACCACTTCCTCCTGCTCCACCTCTGTAAGCGCTGTGACAGACTGAGGAACCAGGAAGGGCCGCCAGATTTCTGGCATCTGCATCATCGACTGCCTGGCGGTCTGGGTGGCGACTGGTTCGGTCGGTGGTTGCTCGTTGAGAATGGTCAGGATCACCTTTTGCATGTCTGTTCCGATCGTGGAGGTGCCGAGCAACTCGATGTGTTCGCTGACGCTGAGGCCAGCCAGCAGGGTGCGCAGGTGTGCGGGGTCGACCTCCGGGGCGACGAGCGACCAATCGAGGTCGATCTCGCCCGCGTGCAGACGGCGATTAACTTCTTCCAGGTCAAGATCACCGGGAAAGTGGGCGGGAAGCTGAATAGTTTGCACTGTTGATGCTCGCTTTCTAGTCTTTGTTCAGCACAGGTAGCAATCTCTCTAGAGACCGCCTTTGACGTTCCAGTAGGAGGCGTCGAAGCCGGTAAACAGCGGTGTGCTGGGATCGGTGGGGACGACGACCAGCAGGCCGCGCATCGCTCGCGTCATGCCGACGTAGAGCGTGCGACGTTCGCGGGCCAGGATCTCCGCGCGTTCGTCCTCCGAGGCAGTTCTGGGGATGAACGGATAGTTCGCGGAGAGAAGGCCCGCGAGTGCGACGATAGGAAATTCCAATCCTTTGGCCGAACTGAGGGTGAGAACCTTGATGCCCGAGTGGGTAAGATTGAGTTCGCGCCCTTCCATATAATTGGCCTCCAGGCCCGCCTGAGTGAGATCGAGGGCGATGGATTGGCCGACGCCTTTATTTGGACAGAGGACCGCGCACGAGCCGAGGGTTAGACGCAGGTCGCGGCTGGCCTGTTTGAAGAAACTGACGAGCAACTGGATTTCGTACTGGTGATTTTCCACGCTGCGTACGTCCGGGAGGGGTCCGCTGTTGACATACTGTCGTTCAACCACCTCCGATTCTAGTATACCACTGGCAAGAAATGAAAAAGCAGCCTCGCCGATCTCCGAAGTTGAGCGATAGTTGGCCCGCAGGATGCTGGTGCGGCCCTGGAATTTGAGATCGGCGTGGATATCCTGCCAGGTGAAGCCGCTGCCGTAGATCGACTGATTGGCATCGGCGGTGATGAACATCCGGTCACTTGCTCGACAGACCTGGATCAGCAGACGCAGAACCGTCGGATCGAGGTCCTGGGCCTCGTCGATCACCACAGCGTCGTAGGCGTGTGCAAACGAACTCTGTGCTACAAACGTCGCGGCACGTGCGCGGCGCTGCTGCCAGGTTTCCTGACCGCTGGCCAGCAAGAGCGAGCACCAGTGCTCGTAGACCAGCCAGACGCCCTGACGCTGAGTCGCGTTCAGGCGCAGCTTGCGTCCAGTGCGTGGCGTCTGCTGATACTCGGTCAGACTTGTAAGCTGGCGGGCGACGATCACACCATTGAGTTCCTGTAAAAGATAGTCGAGGCCCATACGCCGCAAGGTCTGCTGTTGAGCGGCCTGCTGGAGGGGATTGCCGGGCAGAGTCGTCTGCTGAACGGCCTGGTTTGTTATTTTGCGCAACTCGGAGTCGTTGACTATCTCGCGGGTCGCGTTCAGCTCTTGCAGAATGCCATAGACGAGCTTATCGGCAGTTTCGACCTGGACGCAGGGAGCGTTTGCGCCGAGGAGCTGGTTTAACTGCTGCTCGGAGGCCTTGACCAGCGCGTTGGTATAGGTTGTGAAGAGGATGCGCGGCGTGTGTTGCTCGGAGGTGAGCAGTTGAGCGAGCAGCGAGCGTATGCGGTAGAGTGCGACGGTGCTCTTGCCAGTGCCGGGGCCGCCCTTGACCAGCGCGGGACCGCTGGCCTTGAGCGACCAGCGCGTATATTTCTCCTGTTCCGGCGAGAGCTTGAGCAGGAAGGCGAGCAGCTCGCCCTCGCGGTAGCGCAGCAGATCGTCGACATCGTTGAGGACCAGATCGGGCTGCTGCAAGACCTGACCGAGCGGACGTGCAAAGAAATACTCGTCGAGGCGCAGAATAAGGTCGGCGGGGACACCGCTCTGCTCGCAGGCATAGAGCGCGTCGCGGTCGGAGACGCGCAGCAGGGCTGGATGATAGACGGCTGGCACATGCAGCGTCGTCAGCAGCTTGGAGTTCATCGGCTCGGGCAGAGGCGTGGAGGCAGGTTGTCTGGGAGAAACGAAGCGCTCCCAATCGACCGTCGTCGGTGTATTGCCGACCAGAGCCAGATCGGCGAGATCGTCCAACTCCTCGTCGGCGAGATCGTTGGTCAGATCGATATCGTCGCGGTACGTATCGTCGTCGCGCAGCCGCAGGGTCAGGATATTGATAGTGTGGTCGTTGAGCGTATAGAAGAGACGATAGCGACCAGAGCGCAGGCGGTAGACCTCGCGATTGAGGTACTTGAGCCGCTTTTTCATATGGCCGTCGGGCAGTGGATCTTGTAGCAACGTACCGATCTTGGCGAAGATCTGCTGTGCCTCCTTAGCGGGGAGCCGGTAGATATCGATCAACAGTGTAGGTTTGATGACTGGTTGCCACTGGGTTTTCATAGGTGCTTCTCTCCCTCTTGCGACATTGCGCTCGCTTCCCTGCTGGAGCGCTGACCGCGTAGTGAACAATGAGACGCCTGGGTATACTGCCTGGAAGGTAGCACGTTACTATAGCAAATTTTATAAATACATGTCAATAACTGTATGCATCGAGCCGGAGAGGTTTTAGATGTGCCTGTGTATCTCGATGTTTGGCGAATAATTGGAGCAGGCTTACCTATGGTGAGATATGACAAAGCATAGGTATGCCCATTGATTGATGTTTGCTACGGAAATTGGAGATTTTCGCCAGCCAGCGTGCAAGCCACCCTTTTCAAAAGTATAGCAGGGATTAAGGCTGCTGAACAAGCAGAGAGTCTCAAATTGTACCATGAGCCACTTTATGCGTCGAAAGAGAAGTCATTCTTGCGGGCCAGGAGAAACCCCTTTTAGTGCCGATCGTGTGCGACATTTTGCCTTTTGCGACGGGTGCGATGCGCCCATACGGATGGTCAGACCGGTGATCGACGTGCTGAACACGACGAGTACGAGGGCTAACATGAAAGCCAGGTTGAGCAGGCCCACGCTCGATGGGCCGACGTAGTCACAAGAGGCGGGTGGGCAGGCCGCTTTCCTACCAGCATCCGTCTGGAGGGCAGAGAGCAGGAGCAGGAGATAGCTCCCGGCGATGACGCCACTCCGGTTGTCGATCGAAGCTCATTTCGCGCTCGCGCTTATTCTGAAACTTACAGCCCTATGTGAGCCAATCACTGTTCTTGTAAAGGAAGATAATCTTTGTTACACTTATGCTACGCACAAATACGCAAAAGAAGAGGGCTTTTCTTATGGTGACCTTAAAACCAATGACCGAAGCAGAATTGCAAAGCTTCCTTGAGCCAGCCATCGTAGAGTATGCCCAGGATCATGTCGCTGCTGGACGATGGACGGAGGAAGAGGCTGTAGAGCAATCCCGCAAAGAATTTTATGACTTGTTACCTGACGGAGTTGCTACCCCAAACCATTATCTCTTCACGCTTATGAACGAAGCCCAGCAGAAGGTAGGAGTGCTCTGGTTCGCGAAGCGAGAGAACCAGGGCCACCTTGCAGCTTTCGTCTATGATGTGCGCATTGATGAGGCGTTTCGGCGTCAAGGCTATGCCTCAGAGGCATTCCGCGAGATGGAGAATAAAGTGCGAGCACTTGGATGGAACAAGATTTCCTTGCACGTCTTTGGGAACAATCACGCAGCCCAGGAGATGTACAAAAAATTGGGCTATGAGACGACCAACGTCTCGATGGCAAAGACACTTGATCCTCAGTGACACAACAGAGAGACCATGTGAAGCCTGCTCTACACCTCTTAGAGAGCACGAAGAACCCGTTGCCGCAGCAGAGCAAACCCTGCTCTGCCGAATCCCAGACGCTTCAAGCATTTCAGCTTATTCACGCTTCCCTCAACCACCCCATTGCTGTGAGGCAAGGTCAGATGAGCAAGGACAACTGTTTTATCTTTCTCGATACTGCGGCCCATTCTTTGCAGTTCACAGATCTGGCTGTTTCGCACGTTCGCCAGCCAGGCGTTCAGCCGTTCTCCCTCGCGATGACAGAGGATGTTCATGAAGTCTTGCGTCTGTTCCGCCTGCTGTTCTTCTTGCTGCTTTGGAGGAGTGTCTGAAGGCTTCGATGCCTGGCGGATCTCGGCCCGGCAACGAGCAAGGATCTCTTCAACGATCTCCTTTAAATTCTTCGCGAGGTGAAAGCGATCTGCGCACTGAACGGCTTGAGGAGCGCTGGCACGCGCCGCGGCCGCAAAGTCTTCTCCTCGGTCCCGGCTGACAACTTCAATTTCCGAGGGCAAACACATCCACTGGTTGCCACTGGGTTTTCATAGGTGATTATTGCCGTCTACGGCTTTGCCGTTTTGCCTGGCACGGTACCCATTCACTGGGGATTCAATGGTCAGGCGAATGGCTATGGCTCAAAGTGGGTGGGTACATTCCTCCTTCCAGCGATAAGCATTGGCATCTATGTGCTGGTTCGGATGCTGCTGGTGGCAGGTCCGAGTCTGGAAGGGCGTGAGCACACAGCGGCTAATATCCAGATCGGCAAGATCCTTCTGGCGGCTATCATGCTGTATCTGCTGATTATCCAGCTTTCGACGATTGCCAAAGCGCTGGGTGCTGACTTCGATATAACGATGGTAATCATGCTAGCACTCTCGGTGCTGTACATTTTCGCTGGTAACTACATGGGCAAGATACGCCGCAATTTCTGGATAGGTATCCGTACACCCTGGGCTTTGGCCAATGCGGTCGTATGGGAGAGAACTCACCGGCTGGGTGGCTGGCTCTTTGTGGCTGTGGGCCTGATCGGCATACCGTGCAGCTTTCTCCCGGCATTGCGTCTCTGGGGTATTCTGGTGCCGCTTATTGCGGTCCTCATTTCTTTGTACATCTACTCCTATGTCTCCTATCAGCGTGTGACACGGGAGCCGGGTGAAGCCCTCTCGCCACCATTTGAGACGGATCGAGAGTAGACAGGGGCGGCTTAACCAGGCAGTTTGAGAACTTTGCTCCTGAAAACGTGTAGTGTCAAGAGCGCCCGGCGCTTTGCCTTTTGCGACGGGTACGATGTGCCATACGGATGGTCAGACCGGTGGTCGACGCGCTGAACACGACGAGTACGAGGGCTAGCATGAAAATCAGGTTGAGCAGGCCCGCGCTCGATGGGCCGACGTAGGCACAGGAGGCGGGTGGGCAGGCCGCTCTCCTCTCAGCATCCGTCTGGAGGGCAGAGAGCAGGAGCAGGAGATAGCTCCCGGCGATGACCGCCACTCCGGTTCCTACCGCGAGTGCGATCAGGTGCCTGCTGGTGGCTTTGACGGTAAGAGCTGCGCAGATGCCGATCAAGAGCGGAGAGAGTTCCAGGGTGAGGATATAAACTCCTCCGCTTTTCGGCAGCAGAAGTAGCAGTAGCGTGCCGAGTGCGCCGACTACTAACGCGACGGCGAAACGCAGCACAAGCAGCGATAAGGCGTGTCTGCTGTGCGTGGTTGAGGCCTCAGGGGTGTCAGACCTGGGTGGTAACGGTGTCGCCATGCCAACCTCCTTGCGGTAGGTCCAACGTCGGTCTAGAGCAATTTCAACTGTTCCTGGGTAGCGGACGCGGCCTCAGCGTCGGCGCGTTCGTCAGTCTCGTCCTCGTCATGTCCATTGGTCTGCCCGGTGGTGGTCCAGTAGTCGGTCAGCTTTGGACTGGCCGCACTCTTCGCGTTCTTAGCGGTCTTTGCCTTACCCTTGAGCGGCTTGCCACTTGCATCGACCAGACCGGCGGCCACCTCCTCGGCGTGACGCTCATGGTTGAGCAGCAGCAGGCGGTCCAGCACCTCGCGTCGTGCCTCCTCGCTGATAGTATAGCGTAGACCCTGCTTTGTCGCGTGGAAGCCGTGGGCCAGCGCCAGATCGTCCCACCCATAGGCCAGCGCCACCGCCTCGTCCATCTCCCTGTGCAATTCGCGCAGTTGTGCAATATCAGACGCAAGCTCGGCGGGATTGTGGAAGCGATTGTAGGTTTTGGTCAGCCCCTCCTGACGAGCGAGCATGATCGACTGACGGTGGGTATTGTAGCGTTCACCGATGGATTCGAGGGAGTCCGTGTCGGTGGGGAATGGGAAAGTTTCGAAGCAGTCGGAGGGGGTGTATTGCATGTCTGTGCGCAATGTAGAACTGTAATCTCTTGCCCAGATTTCATGAATATTAGATTGGAGTAAAGCAAGTGGACATCTGATAAAGACAACAATCTTTTCGTTATAAACCCACCCCTTTGGTACATAAGTCACAGAGTGGATATTTGCTATTCTTGCTCTCACTATCACTCGTTCCATGTTAGCAATAGTAGTATAGAGAGCAGGTCTTTTATCAGCGTATATCCACCATCTCTCTGGCAAGGGCTTTCTTAAAGCATATTCTCCCTTATCATTTTTTTGCTGACGAACAGGTTTAACTTTGTTTTTTATAATATCGATACAATCAGGATAAAGTTCAGCCTTTTCTAAGGGCCAGTCAAAGAAATTTATAACCCAGC
>DAOTTJ010000393.1:0-14979 GCA_034437695.1 Ktedonobacteraceae bacterium | reverse complement strand
TCCGGTTGCATCGACCTGCTCGGTCACATTCTTAGGAAAGAGATCCATTGCGGTCGCCTGTTTGCCGATCAATTGGACGACAAAGGTTACTTTCCGATATTTCTTACCCTCGACGGGGGGATGAAGATTAAAGGGGATATAAATGTAATAAAAATCCCAGGTTTCAAGGCCTGGTGGATCGCTCAAGGCAGATGCGAGCATATATATACGTGTACTGGCCGGGTCGAAAGTAATTTTTCCCTCCACCTCCCTTAGTTCCGGCAAGCCTTCCTCTCCCCACCCTTTGCTACCCGTCTCACCTTCATCTCCCAGCAGAAAGACGCAGGTCTGCGGAGATTCTGGCAATAACTGGTCGCCAAATATCTGTTTGTTTTCCATACTCATTCCTCGCTTTAATGCGCTACTCCTTATTAAAGGTAAGTATAGCATTTTTCTATCATCAAGTAACTTTTTTGCAGATACCCATTCGATGATATTACTATTTTCTCAATGAGCTTGCTATTTTGGCAAACTTAAAATATAGTAATGATATATAACTGGAGACAGCTAAGAACGATCTGGATTTGTTTCCGCATCACGTAACAATTTACATGTATAACTTTGTATATTTTCATATCATTCACCAACTCGGCAGAAAGCGCTGCTGGGAGATACCGAGGCCAAATAATATGAATGGAGAAAGCGAAAAAAAGTACGATCTACGTGCGCTTTTTGTTGGGGTGGACCGTTATCAAGATACACGCCTTGACCCCTTACATTGGGCCAGCCACGACGCTGAAGAGATGGCTGCAACGGCTGCCTGTTCAGAGTCTTTGCGCGTGGGCAGACATTTCTACCCCTATACAAATGGACAAGCCACGCGTTCAGCAGTGCTTGAAGCGCTGGCCAATGTTTTTCCCAGCCAATGGACGTTTGATAATGAGACTCTGGCACTTTTCTTTTTTTCAGGACACGGCATCAAAGATCGACGCAACGATAAAATCGATCTGGCCTGTGCCAATATGGATATCGCCGATCCCGCCGCCGGAGGCATTAGCCTCAACGAACTACACGACTACCTGCATAACTCTAGTGCCGGTTATTCAATTATTGTGATAGATGCCTGTTTTGCGGGCGGCCTGGCCGATCCGACGAAGTTTGAGTATAGTACGCCTGCCGAGATCGCCCGGCGCTCGCTGGATATTCTCTATGGCAAAGACAATAAAAACGGCGGCATTTTTCTCTCATGCCGCAGCGACCAGAAGTCGCGTGAAGATGACTTAATGCGGCATGGCATCTACACACACGAAATACTGCGCGGCTGGCGCGATGGACAGGCCCGCAATGCCAATGGCATGGTGACGCTCAACAGCCTGCGGGGTTATCTGGAAGAGAGCTTCGCAAACTATCCGATGGAGCAGACACCCAAGGCCAACATCTATGGTAGCAGGCCGATTGAACTCGGACGCTGCGAGGCGCGACCACTAGCCGAGCCTGGACGGCGCGACAAACAGTTGCCAACGCCACCACTGCTGACCGACGTGGGCGGGCGCAGTTCATTCTTCGTGGCACCAGTAACACAGCGAGGCTCCATCTCGCAGCCCAGGCAGCTTACGTTGAAGGGGCAGATCAAAGCCCTCGGCAAGTTGATTAAGACACGTCCACTGCCGATCGCTGGTCTGCTGCTTGCCCTGACTGCCTGCGTGCTCAGTCCGATTCTACTGACGCCAGTCCAGACAATCCTTTTAGCAATTATCTTTGGCCTGGGCATCATCCTGCCGCTCTTGAGTCTGGCAATCAATCGCGTGATAGGCACGCTCTTCATGCTGGGTCAGCTTACCCTGTTGGTCGGTTTTGGCTACGCGCACTTTCACTGGCGCACCAATTTCTCGCCGGTCGATAACTCAATGCATATGATTGCTGGAGTAGAGTGGATCTTCTGGGTCCTTTTTACATGCGAGATGCTCCTTACACTGCTCTTGCTACTGGATGCAATGATGGGTGGCAGAGGATAGATTTTGCTGCTCAATCGTACCGAGCTAACGGAGGATAAACGTGCCAGTTACTACTTTAGGAATCGATCTTGGAACCACTTTTTCGGCAGTCGCGATAGTCGATGAGCAAGGTCAAGCCAGAGCCATCCCCAACGCCGAAGGATCTCTCACCACTCCCTCGGTGGCACTCTACGACAACGGAACGTTTCTGATTGGACAGGCGGCGCTCGCACGCATCCGTCAGGCCGAGGGGGCAGAGCATGAGCGCCTTTCAAACGGCCTGATCCGCAGTCCAAAACGCATGATGGGCAATCCACCCGTCAGGGGACTGATCTCGAACGGACAGCCCACAACGCCAATCGAGGTCTCGGCAGCGATTCTGGGCAAACTGGCCCGCGATGCCTCGATGTATCTAGGCTTCCCGGTACACGATGTGGTCATTACTGTCCCCGCTCACTTCAGCGATAAAGAGCGCCACCACACCCACCAGGCCGCCGAGATGGGCGGTCTGCGCGTGCTAAAAATCATCAACGAGCCGAGCGCAGCGGCTCTGACCTACGCGCACGGTCAGCAGGCTCAGGCGGGCGTGGCCCTGGTTTTCGACCTCGGCGGCGGTACCTTCGATGCAACGGTGCTGGAGTTGGGCGCAGACGAGGCCCACGTGCTCGGCACACAGGGCATTGAAGAGCTGGGCGGCGTCAACTTCACCAACAGTCTGGCTGAACTCCTTCAGCAACGCTATCGCAGCGTGCAAGGTACGCCTTATCCGCAAGACCACCTCTCGCTGGATCGCCTGGTGGCCACTGCGGAGAGCGCCAAGTGTCAGCTCAGCACTCAGCAGAGCATCTATGTACAGCTGACACCCGCTTCAGGCGCAAGTGCAACTATTGAGATCACTCGCGCCCAATTTGAAGACCTGATCGATCTATTTGTGATTCAGCTTCAGGGCGCAGTTGAGCTGGTGCTGGACCGTGTCCACAAAATGCCCCGCGAGATTGATCGTGTGCTGCTCTGCGGCGGCTCCTCACGCGTACCAGCGGTTCAGGCAATGCTCACCGAGACATTTGGCCGCCCACCCGAACAAATACTCGATCTGGATCTCAGCGTCGCGCTGGGAGCTGCATACGAGGCCTGGCGCTGTCAGGCACAGAACGAGCACGCGACTTCAGGCCTTCAGATCGTTGATTGTGTCAGCTACGCAGTTGGGCTGGCTATATTAGACCGCACCGGTACGCAGTGGACCAAACTCATCATGCTCCAACAGGGCGATCCACTGAATACCTGGAGTTCCCCTCTGTCGGTACGCGTGGTTGGCTCAATCGAACATTTTCGACCTATCGCGGTCTACCGGGGCGAAGGGACGCACCTGGACCCCGACGATTTTATGGGCGAGATACCGCTGACGCTTCCGCCAAACACGCCTCAGGGCGCACTGGCCAGCATTCGCATGCTGCAAGACCTCGATGGGTTCATTCAGGTGCAGCTATCGCTTAACGAGAACGAGCTACCTGGGACACTACGTCGCGCCTGAGAAACACGTGCTTTGCAAAGAAAGGATATTCCTTATGTCAGAATCTTCTGGGGTTATTCATACATCAACTGAAGAACAGCTTTCTTTTGTACTGGATGATAAAGAAATCACACCGATCTTTCTAGGCCGATATAGTATTCAAGTCAGGATAGGCGAGAATTGGCTACTCTATAAAGATAGCGCATTAATGGACAACCTTAAACCAGGACGCTATCGCTGGTGGGGCTTCTTTGCTAAATGGCGAGCGCTGGTCATCGACACGCGAACAAAATTGATGGATCATCATGCTGTGGGCCGCGTCAAAGGCCCGGCAGTCCCCAGAGAGCCTGGTAATGCTCCAGCCCCTGGTTCAGACCTGGCGTGTGAGGTCAAGGCCTCACTTAGCCTTTCGATTAAGATCAAAAACACAGAGACCTTCTTGCAGTTTAGCGAGCCGATCTCCGTCTTTAATGCAGCGCTGCACGACCTCGTAATCGAGTACATTGGTAAGTTGGACTACGACCAGTACGGCAACTGGGCAACAAACCTGCGCACCAGCATCTGCAATGCGCTCCAGGGGGAACGCTATAACGCCGAGAAGCGCCTCGGCCTGAATATCGTCGATGTCTTTGTCGTGGGCTTTGAGCCAAGTAGCACACACGATCGCCAGGTGCTGGCGATGTATCGGTTGCTCGAGCGCGGCAAACGCGAGATGGTCGAAGCGATGGACAACCGCAAGCGAGATAAAGAATCTGCTCAGAGCATTGCCGATCAGGGCAGTATTCTGAATATTGCGCCCTCGATTCTAAAGCTCCAGGATAGCCCGATCGGGAAGGCCCTGCTCGAACAAGACGCCAGACTCAAAGAGCTGATCATCGCCTCGGGGATAAATCCCGGTATCAATATTCAGCCGCTGCAAGAGCAACCATACCAGGTCGCAGGTCCACAGCCACACTATACCTACCTCCAACCGGTGACGCCCAATCCTGCACAGCTTGCTCCAGGCCAGCAAGGATTCCCATCACAGAGCGGTCCCTTAAATAGTCAGTTTTACCAGCAGATTACCGGTTCGCTCTCCCCAACTGTCCCCATAGGCCAGTCTAATCCGAACTTCCCGCCCGTGGCTCAACAGCCTCAGTCTGGCCCTTTGTTCCCGCCTCCGCAGCCATCTGGACCTTTCCCACCTCAGTATCCGTCCGGTCCCCTGATTCCACCACAGCAGCCATCTGGACCTTTCCCACCTCAGTATCCGTCCGGTCCGCAAAACCCGTCGGGTTTTCTGTTCCAGAACCCGGTCCAGGCACCGCTTTCATCGCAGGCGGATCTCTCCGATAGGCTTCCGGTCGATGAGATGCGACAGACACTGGAGCTTGATGCACTGCTCAAGGCCGATTTCAACGCTGCCGGGCGTGGCCAGATCAACGCCGCCAACGAGTGGACACTGATGGTCTACAGGCGTCGCCAGAATGGTATTCTCACGATTGCCTTTACCTGCCCGCCAGGTTATCCCAATATCGCACCGAAAGTCCAGATCAAAACGTCGACGGGAAGCGGGTACACGGCGAGCAACCCTAATACTATTCATGGCTGGCAGGCCCACCGTATGCTCGTCGATGTCGCGCAGGAACTTATGGACACGACGCTCTAAGGCAAAGGAGAAAAGGCAATGCAGTTGCCACAGCCCTATCTTCATACCTCAGAACGCACCTTTGCACTGATCGACCGCGCCCAGATGTTGCCCCGTGAGGGACTACTGACCGATACAGTCTTTGGCTACCATACGCTCTGGGCGGCTGAAGTTCCCTTTATTCCCGCGCACGTCGGTCGGGAAGAACGTACGTTTGATACAGAATCGACGAACCGCGTCACGCAGAATTTGCAGCGACAGATACGCTTTCTCTACAGCCTGGCCCACTCACAGGAGGCACTGGCAACCTTTGAATTACGCCTGATCTCCCGTCCCCGCACTAACGGTCTGGCAAGCGTCGGCATCGCCTTCATCGGCAAAACCTTTCATACCGATGAAGGCGTATCGCGACAGATGGCCCTGCATCTCTGGGACAAATTTAGCGCGGTCTTCCCACGCGAGGCTCCATTTTCCTATCCGCTGATCCCGGTCCAACACCTGGACCAGAAGCCGAACGCGGAAACTAGCAGCTTTCGTGCCTGGTTCGAGCCGCTGCCACTCACTCTCGCGACTCAACCACAGAGCATCGTCGAACTGCGC
The DNA here is from genome assembly GCA_034437695.1 of Ktedonobacteraceae bacterium. Taxonomy (GTDB): domain Bacteria; phylum Chloroflexota; class Ktedonobacteria; order Ktedonobacterales; family Ktedonobacteraceae; genus Paraktedonobacter. Next base: position 9,269 of record DAOTTJ010000393.1, on the reverse strand, counting down.
AAATACGAGGACTGGCCCACGGTGCGCGATATTGGCGGCAGTCTGCATACACGCGACTATATCCCGCACAACTTTGTCCCTGCGCTCGACTTCTCTGCAATGTCGCGCCTGTTTGAAACGCTCTCCCGGCAAAAGCAGGTCTGCCTAGTGGCGATTACACTGCGCCCCCAAAAGCTCACCGACCAGGAAGTGCTGATCTTAAACGAGATGTCCGGCTGGTACCACCGAGCGGCACTCGGCGAAATCCAGCTCAACAATCCGCTCGCAGATGTGTATAAGCGCTACTTTCAGGACGATATCTTTGTCTCCTATCTGCGCGAACGAGCCACCCTGGGCAAAAAAGTCTATGAAAATCTTGTCCACGAGCACCGCAGCCTCTTCTTGATCCGCGTCCAGGTGCTTGGACAACCAGTAGCCCAGGACGATGTAATCGAAACCCTCGGCCTGGAAATCATGGACAATGCGGGCAATACCTATCCCAGCCGCTGGCAACGCGTCTACGCGCAACCCGACGAATGGCGCTGGGCGCTCTTTAACTTTCAATGGCTGGAATTTGCTCGCTGGGGTATCTCACCTCTCGTCCTGCATGACCGGCGCATCCTGCGTTTTCGTCAGCTAGCGACGGTCACCGAGGCTGCTGGAGCCTTCCGCCTGCCGGTCGCTCCCGGCAGCGACAGTATCGCCGGAGTCATTGTGCGCGACGAACCTTTTATACTGCCCGAAGAAGACTTTGACCCGGACGAGGAGGGCATCACACTGGGACGATTGGTCGACCGTGGGATGCCGCTGGCCGCACCATTTATCATGCCCCTGGCCACGCTCTCACGTCTGACGCTGCTGCTGGGCGAGGCCAACCTGGCACGCAGTGAAAGTCTACAGCAGATTGGTACAGGCCTCCTGGCAAAGGGTTTGCACTGGGTCCACATGACCGATGCGCCTGAACAGGCCGCCAGTCTGGCCGGGACGCTCGGTCTGCCACATATACAGCTCGACGAGACTAACGCGAATACGCTGAACTTCAATCCACTCCTGCCGCCTCCTGGCGTCCACCTGGCAAGGTTTCAGGAGGCTCTACTCCGTGCGATGCAGACGGTTTTTCGCCTGGATCAGCCCGCCAGCCTTGTGCTGCGCCAGACTCTCCACGCAGTTTATACAGCGGCCGGATGGCAGGACCTTGAGCGCGGAGACTCTCTTTCGCCGAAAGATCTGGCTCACCAGCTCGAACAGACCGCCACTCAGCGTTCACAGATCGGTGAAATCGCTCAACGACTACACATCTCCTGTGTCCTGCCACTCTACGACCTGGAATTCACAGCCGGGACGCTTTTTCAGCAGGACACATCCGCTAGCTGGTCACACCACCCGTCTTTTATTCTCAGCACAAACTGGCCAAGCAGCGATACCACTAACTCTTTTCTGCAAGCATGCCTATGGAACTGGTATTCGCTGGTATTCGCCACACTCTCGACTGCACCCGCAGTACCGCGCGGCCTGCTCAGTCTGGAAAAAGCCCATACCCTGTTTGGAAAATCAGTTGTGGGACAGACAGCGATGCATCAGCTCATTCAACAGAATAGAGCCTGCCGCGTTGGAACCCTGCTGATCGATGATCGCCCCGATCTGCTGGATGAGACGATTTTACAGGACGCCTCGCTGACCCTGGTCACACGGCAGAACCATCCAACTGCCCAGGAATGCACCGCCGCCTTCCTGAGCCTGTCTACACGCCAACGCAACAGAATGGCACGCTTACAACCTAACGAATGCTTGATTATGCCGCACGGCTCGGCTGCACGACTCGCAGCGCTTTAGCCCATAGAGAGGGAGAGAGAGGATATGCGCGAATTTAGCGGACTCAGGCTTGAACCTCGTTGTGTACGCTGCAACAGCCTGGCAACGACCGAAACTGTGCTCTACGAAATGCAAAACCACCGCTTTATCTGCAATACATGTAGTCAAAAAGCAGATGCCGAGGGGAAGCAGATTGCCTGGGCCAATCAGGCTCCCCCAGGCTCTAACAGCACTTCACCTGTCACACCTGCCGCAGCCGCAAACAAACCCGCCCCATTGGGTAGGGCAGGAGAGCAACCACGCAGAACTATTGTTCCACTGAAACGCAATCTTCCACCCGACAGCATCTTTGCCGTCCTGGAGATCCCACTCGATACCCCCTATGGTCAGGTACGCGAAATACTACGCCAGCAGGCAAAAACCTGGGCCAGAAAAACGAGCGATCCCGCATACAAAACGATGAACGAACGTCTGCGCAAGTGGCAGACAGAACTGCAAGACGAGAGCGCCTTTGAGGCTCTGCGCGATGAGATAAGAATACAGGCACGTGGCAACATCGGAGCGCTCTCTGTGGGCGGACGCCCGGTCATGACCGCCCAGGAATTTCGCCATGCATGCGAAGAACGCTCGGAAGGCTGGCAAGATGGCATCCGCTATTTGCGCACAGGCGAACTCTGGCAGTGGATACACTACCACCTGAGCCAGGATGCACTCTCAAAAGAAGCTCAACGTTACCAGAAACGGAAAGAGATCTCTGATTTCCGAGCGCTGAACGAGATGCTCTATTGCCTCGACCCCACACGGCCCTTTCGTCTTTACAATCAGGATGCCTGGCAGGCGACGCCAGGCCTGTCCAGCGCTGCCACTCCGATCGAACTGGCCACGCTCTGCGATCTCAACTGGCAGATCGCCGAACGCCATCTCTATGCTGGCTCGATGGTTTTCTGGCTGGAACGCTTGCAACAGGTCGCAGGTCTACACGAGTATTTCGCACGCGCGGTAGCTGACTATGCCACCGATAGCGCGAGCCACAATCGTGGCGTTGGCCTTGAACTTCTGCTAGAATACGCCGTTCCCTCCCTGATCAAGCCACAGTTAGTCGTGACCTTCGACAACCAGGTCAGCGGCTATCTGGTGAGCAGATGGGACCGCGAGATCCCTCATAAACCCGTTACCCTGACTGTCACAAATACCACGCGCGGGTATGTCAGTGCCGCGATCGATATGCACCAACCAAATAAGCCCAACGCGGTCTCCTGGCTCGAGTTTCAATCACAGCAGGCGTCCAGTCTCGCAGAAGGTCAAGCTCTCATCAGCCAACCCATCACACTCTATAATCTGCCCAGCCTCAAACGCGGCAAAACCTATCAACGCAAGTTTGTCCTGTCTGTCCGCCAGGCGTATGACCAGCCTGTACTGACGCAATCTTTTCCCATGACCCTGAAAACTATGAACTTCTACCAGGGATTACGCGGCAAACTCTGGATCTTTGGTCTGCGTGGCAATGTGATAGGATTGCTCTGGCACGCCATCGCAGCAGGTCTCCTGGCCCTCCTGTCGCTGAATCTGATCCCACTCTTTCTCCACATAGCTACTGTGTATGTATCGCCCGATACCATTACAGCCGAGATGCTCCTCCATACTATAGGAAATGGCACGCTCTTTGCACTCCAATTCCTGGGCGTGCGCTTCGTCCTGATTACCGCAACGCTAGCAGGTCTGGCCGGCTTCTGGAGCGGCCTCGGGAAAGGTCACGACGACTATACAGCACGCCGAGGTATACGCACATTGCTCACATGGGGAATTGTGACCTCACTGCTTGTAACGATTGGCCTGCCTTTTTGGGACCAGACTGCCTCTTTCGTTTCACAAAATGGCTTGATCAGCTCTAATGCCCAGCTTCTCGCACTCTTCTTCGTCTTAGGGGCCAGCCTCATCCTCTGGCTCTTGATCTCGCTGATTCTAACGCTCCTCGCATTCGGACACGCGAGCATGGAGTGCATTCTACGCAAACGTTACGCGTCTTTACTCTATCCACCAGGGAGGGCTTGAATGTATGCAGGCCGAATATACACACAATTTCATTAACTGCTATGAATATCTCAATGTAGCTATCCAAGCTCCGCTAGAAGAGATACAGGCTGCCTTTGACCAGTTGGTAGCCCGCACACAACTACAGCTCAACAATCCACTCACGGCAAATACGGCGCTCTACACCCATAACGTGATTGAGCCTGTGATCGAGCAATATCTTCTCACCAGCCCCGAAACTCGCGCCGACTATAACCAGTTACTCGTTGCTCACCAGGAATACCAAAAACACCGCGATGAACTGGCCAGCACCGAAGGACTGGACGATCTTTTGGATAGCCCCTTTTTCTTTGATCCCTTCAACTTTGATACAGAAACCCCCGCCCACACGCTCCGCGAGATAGCTTTAAAGATAGATGAAGAATGGGCGCAGGCCAGTACGTGGCTCACCGATACGACCGATGAAACTCACATCTTTCTTAGCTTCCTGATCTATAGAGCGGGACGCCCACATCTGGCCACTCAGATCGAACCACTACTCAAAGCGATAAACGAACGAACAGAGAAACGCATAAGCAGCAATGAGGCCCTGGAACGCTGTATTATGCTGCTCAATCCCCAGACTGAACGTCCAGGCGTGACTATCTTTAATCCAGGCTTCGATGGCAAAGTCTGGCAAGTGGGCGAATTTATTACCGATGCTCCAGCCCGCAGTGAATTGCAACTCAGCCACGAGGGGGTGCGCGGCTGCGTCTTAGGCAGTATCGAGAGTCAGACCGACTGGGTACAACTGCCTGAGCAACAGCACCGCTTGAAATTTGCACTGATGCCCTCAGGAACCAGCCCGGAACTCGGCCCATCCGAGATCAAGATTCCACTGACTTTCCAGCTACACGCCCAGATGTTCGCACCCAATACCACCCACCGCGCCTTCCTCCTCGTGCGCCTGGAAAACTATCAACCAGTACGCGAACTACAGCTCCCGCTCGATCTCTTTATCCTTCCTATCCCACCACGCGTCACCTTTGCTCCTCCATTTGACAAGCAACATCCACTTCAGGCTGGCTCTACCCGTCAGGGCGAGCTGGTCAATCTACAGGTTACGGCCTTTAACTCTACAGGTCACCAGAACCTGGCTCCGCTCGCAGGACGCATTACTACCAACGACCCCGCCGCCAGCGCTCTGCCTATGATGTTCCAGCACAATAGCCAGATTACGCTCTCGATCGATACACACCGTCGACCCCGCGGTCAGCGCTACGAGGTGGTCTTTGACCTCGACTATACAGCAACGCCCGGCGCACAGGGTCCAAAGACGCTGCATGTACAGGGCGAGATCTTACCTACAACCTGGCAGAGCATGCAACGCATCGCAACGCTCCGTCAGCGCATCGGCATTGGACTCATCGGACTGGTGGTCGGCGGATGTATAATCGCTATCCTGGGCAACATCCTGGCTGCATCTGGCAGTTCGGCGTGGCTGACCTTTCTACTCATTCCAGTAATCTTTGGCTACCCTACCTTCCTGGCCTGGAAAACGCTGCTCACCCACCGTCGGCTCACTGGCGAGCAACCAGCCTCCCCTAAAGGCTTTCCGCTCTGGCTTATCTGGACCATCCCCTGCGCGGTCGGCCTGCTGCTCTTTCTGCTCTGCGCCACTTTTGGCGGCTGGTTCATCTTTATCAGTGCGCTTCTCTACGCACTCGCTGGCGGCGTCTTTGGTTTTATCATGGATGACGTTCACCAGACAATAAAAAAACAGGCGGGAGCAAGCTGAGACTCGCCCACGCCGCATCAGAGAACAACACACTACGATTTCGCGACCGAAACCGGGGCCACAGGCGGCTTGCTGACTGGCCCCGCAACCGGGTTCGCTGGCTGCGCAGTCACCGGGCGATGACCAGCGGCAATCTTATCGATATCGGCCAGCACCAGCCCGGCGACCGGCGAGTTGAGCTGGCTAAAAAAGTCACCCAGACTCGCCAGGTCGCCGTGCATCAGAAGCGAAACATACGTCGCAACGGCCAACAGCGAGAGCTGCCAATTACCCGTGAAGTTACCGGTCAGCACCGCCTCTAGCGTCGCAGTCGCCAGCAGAAACAGCGCAGCGATACACGCGTTAAAGCCCGGACGCTGACCGTTGGTCTTGAGCCAGCGACTGAGCAGCGTACCCACGATAGGCAATGCCATTGCTCCCATCTCCTGGAATGTTAGATGCATTGGTTCTTTCCTTCTCTCTCTATGTTCTGTAAAATGCTTTTTCAGCAATCAACCCTCTACTCACTTATGGCAGATGCATCAGGTAGACGTTGCCTGCGCCCGGCGGATTGTCAAATGCTCGCTGGAGATCATAGACCACCCAGCCACGCTCAAATTCCTGCTTGACGACGCCGGCAAATCCATCGATACCTATCTCGTTACTCTTAGGCAATCCTAGATAGGTCAGACCACAGTAGGCGCTCTGCCCAAACGAACGATAAAAACCAAGAATGCCGTACTGCACGACATGACCGTTCTGCTTACATCTCCACTGCCCATTAGAGAGTGCATCAAAGTAGCCGGCCACAACTGCGTTGGTTAGATCGATACGCATATTTTGCTCTCCTTCCGCCCAGGCGGGGATAATCTCTGTCCCGCTGACGAGAAACATCTTGCTCACATCGTAACGACGCGGACCCGGTCGGACGCCCTGCGGGCCGATGTTCGCGGTGTCACGTACGAGCAGGTTGCCATCGGATGCAAGACCCGTGGCAACGATTGCGTGATTGCCCGTCGGGGTCCACGCATACGGGACACGATCGCCCAGCGCTATGTCGTAGAAACCGGTCTCGGCTCCACAGATCAGTACCGGCTTGCCCGCCGCCAGCGAGGCTTTGACCAGCGCGATATCGCTGGCATGGTTGCTGTTGCCGCTGATCGCCAGGTTATTCCAGCGCAGGTCCATCCCGGACAACATGACGTGTAGCTGCTCTAACGACACGCCGAGCATATTTGAGGGAACTGTACTGCCCGTCAGGCGTCCATACCAGCTCTCGGCTGAGGCGGCTACCTGCGCGGGCAAACCCGCCGGCCGTCCCCCCGGCGCACCCATGTACTCGCACAGCGCAGCCGCAAAAGCCACGCACTCGTAGGCGCTTCTTCCCACTTCAAACTGCGAGACATCGACAAAAGCCGCAACTTCGCCACTCGCACTTACATTCATACGAACTACTCCTTTGTTTGCCAGGCCGCCGCATAATGTGACGCGATCCCAGTCAGGGCTACATTAGAACAATATGACATGTAGAGCGGTTAGCATCCAGGGCGGATGTCCGCTCTATATGTCCTACGTAACGACTATCGACTTGAGCTACTACTCTCAAACGGTACAACAGGAGACAATACATGCAGATCGAGACTCTGAGGATGGCCCTCGACATAGTCAACCCGTGCCGAGCTATTCTGGCTTTGGATCGTCAGTTGTCCGCTGACCACGCCAGCCGAGTTGAAACGATACCTGCCCTGATCGTCGGTGAAGGTGGCAATCGTCTTCCCAGGCGTCGTCAGGATGACGCGCTGATGTGCCAGCGGCTTTTTGGAAGGATCGAGAATCGTGCCAGAGACGATAGCGCTTGCGGAAAGGGTAGCCGGAACAAAGGCAAAGGTGCCACTGACCGAGTCGTAGTAAGGAATGAACGCGTAGTCCTCGGTGGGAGCGCAATTGAAAGTGGCTGTCGTACTTACCTGATCAGAGACGTTCAATTCGCTGGAGCTACTCTTACTCGATTGCAAGACAGTTACGGTATTGTGCGGATCTTCCAGTCCAAACAACGAGAGCCAGCCCGGCTTAACGGTCGTGGTCTGCGTCGTCGTATTGACCTGGCGAGTCAGGTCGTCGCTGGTAATCTTCTGTGTAAAGGTCAGCGAGCCGCCACCACCACCATGAAATTCGTGCTGCATCATATTCAAATCAGGGTTCTGAGGATAACCAATAAAGCGCGGATTGTCCTGCAAATCAGGGATAGCTGTGGCACAGAAGGGATCGAGATTGAACAACTCCTGCAACGTCGGCAGATCAAGACCAGTACCCGAAGCGCTGGCATTGCCCGTATTCACCGCCGCTCGCAGACGCGACGCGCTGACCTGCGCGATCGCATCGGCGCTGACATACACAAATGAGACAGCGTTGGTGTTTGGGTCGGCAAACCACAGAAACCTGGCATTGTGCAGGTACACAATCTGATCGCCCAGACCTGGACCTTCACGATCCGGCATACACGAACTGGCATCGATGATATTGACGCTTAATTGATGCGTCTGCGTCGTCTCTACGCTCGTATTGTTGGTAGTTGTCGTCGAACCAATCGCTGAAGTGAACAGGCCAACAAGGGCTTTGTATCCATTGAGCGCTAACTGAATCCCCTGCACTACCGAGCCATCGCTAGACGAATTGCCCGAACCCGAACTGCTATCAAATGACGCGACAGAGGTCATCCATGCGAGAACATTGCCGAGCGCAGTGACCAGACTGGTCACCTGGTTCAAGGTATCCTGCGCAGTCACAACCTGGGTATTAATCGATTTACTCGCCGTAGCGGAGAAAGTGGTAGTCATACCGAGCGATCTCGTCTCAGTATATGTCACCGCATTAGTATGAGCCTGATTTTGTACCGCATCATAAACGACCAGCACAGGCAACGCCGGCACAATACACGTTCCCAGTGCACCAGCGGTACGATCGATGATGATTTCATCATTCGCAATCTTACCAGCCGAACGCAGGCTCCACAGCACGTCAAGCGAAGAACCGGCGACAGTCACAGCGATAGAAGTCTGTCCAGGGGCAGCCGTTACCGTCTGCCCAGCAGCCGTCAGGGTCACGGTGCTCTGAACGTTGGTCAACGTAAAGACCAGTTGGACGTTCAAGGTGTAGACCTGCGCCACACGCGGCATCTGCGTAACTATGCGTATAGGCTTGCCCGTAGGACCCGTCTCGTAGGTTGTAATGGTCTTGCCTGGCGGTAGTGTCCATGTAAAGTGACCACTTGTGCCATCAAAGTTACCCATATGGATAATCTGGACCGACAACGGGATCGGCAACTGTCCCGCCAGCTCAAATGTACGAGTCTGATTAAAAACATCATTCAGCGTTGTCATATTCCTGCTCCTTCTCGTAGACTCCAAGGGTCTACCTGCGTCTACACCAGCCGGTACAAAACCAGCGATCCGGTACGCTTCTCGTTCCCAAGTAAGCGAGGTGAGCGCGAACCGTTAAGTAGAGTGTAACGCGGAAAAGAGTGTAAGGGACCTGTAGAATTACAGGAAGAAAAGACAGGTTTTGCACTTCCAGTCAATCCTATGACCCAGTAATCTTACTGGGTCAAGCATCTATACCTCTGCTTCCGCAGCATAGTGCTCTGTCAATCGAAGATTGACCAGCGGGATTGTGAAGTGCAGCAGGCTATAAC
>DAOTTJ010000392.1:0-6784 GCA_034437695.1 Ktedonobacteraceae bacterium | reverse complement strand
GGCGGTATTATGAAACAAACGTAGGTAGCTATGGACATAATAGAATCATCTAGAAAAGCGGCGCAGCCGTACCTGAGCGTGGGCTACATACGGGTACTACAAGGGAAGTGGGTAGGTGGCGCGTTTGACCGTAACACTCCTATGTTTAGAATCGTGTCTATAGAAAAGACTCAAGAAAGCAGGCATGTAGATGATTTGTCCTGATTGTCGGGCCGCCTGTGCGACCGACGATACCTATTGCCGTCGTTGCGGCCTGGATCTCACTATTCCCGCAAAGTCGGTGGTACTCAGCGAGACGCGTTTGCCATCTGTGTTGCATAATTCTCAACTGCCACGGCTGGCGGCTGGCGTCGGTGCGCTGGCGGTAGGCGTCGGACTTGAACTTTTGCGCCGGGGTCTGCTGGCTCGCCTGGCACGCCCTTCGCGTAGTGTCACCAGGCATCTGCCCTCGCTCTCCCCCAGCCATGCGCGTGAGCTTTTTGGCAATGGCCAGCAACGGATGACGAAGTTGCCGCGCGGCTACGAAATCCACGAAACGATGATCTATTTGAGCCGGGTGACGCGGCGCGAAGAGTAGCTAACTGCAATTGGATTGGGAAGAGAAGCTGTATGGCTCTATTATTGCGCGATGGGGATGTGCGCTCCCTGCTGGATATTTCTGAGACAATCGATGCACTGGAGGAGGCCTTTATAGCGCTTTCGCAGCGCAGTGCCATCAATCGTCCCCGTACGCGCCTGGTCCAGAAAGACGGTGTTCTGCACATGCTTTCGGCCTCCATCCCCGATGCGGGCGTGCTGGGCCTGAAAACCTCTACGGTCTTTCGTCAGGGAGTGCGCTCGCTGGTTCAACTCTATAGTACCGCCGACGGTCGCCTGCTGGCGCTGATCGAGGCCGACTGGCTGGGCCGCATGCGTACCGGAGCAACCAGCGGTCTGGCAACCCGCTATCTAGCGACTGCGGAGGCCTCACAGGTGGGGCTGATCGGCGCAGGCAAACAAGCGGTGACGCAGTTGATGGGCATCTGCGCGGTGCGTCCAGTGCGCCTGGTGCAGGTCTTCTGTCGCCATCCCGAGAACTGCGAGGCTTTCTGTGAGCGGTTGACCGAGCAGTTGCAGATCGAGGTACGCCCGGTGGTCAGTGCGCGAACTGCGGTGGAGGATGCCGATATAGTAATTACGGCGACGACGAGTGGTGAGCCTGTCTTTATGGGTGAGTGGCTCAAGCCTGGCTGCCACATCAATGCGATCGGCTCTAACTGGGCCAGACGACGCGAGATCGACGACGAGACGCTTGAGCGTGCCAGTCTGATTACTACCGATTCGCTTGAACAGGCTCGCACTGAGGCCGGGGACCTGGTGGTTCCGGCCAACGCTGGTAAACTGGCCTGGGAACGCGTGTGGGAGCTGGCCGATGTGGTGGCGGGCGATGGTCCACAGCGCGATTCTTCTTACGATATTACGTTCTATAAGGGCATAGGCGTAGCTCTGGAGGATATTGCGGTGGCGGCTCTGGTTTATACGAATGCCCGCGCCCGCGGTCTAGGCGAAGAGATTGCTTTGCTGGAGTAGGTGGTCAACATGCAACAGCACCGAATGCAGTCCCGCTCTCCCCAACGCCGCTGGCAAGCCGGGTTTTGCTCTTTGTTGCTCTTGCTCTGCACCGGCTGTGCGCCGACTGCGGGCATCTTTGCCGGTGGAAGCTGGCAGACTGGTGGTCTGCCGCAAGAGCATATTCAGGTGCTGGCGGTCAATCCCACTCAACTAAACGATGTCTACGCGGGCGATGCGCTGGACGGCGTTTTTGTCAGTACCGACGCTGGTTCAAGCTGGCACAAAAGTGGTCCAGGTCTGCCTATGCCGCTGGCAATTGCGGACCTGGCCTTTGATAGCGCGGGCAAAAAGCTGTACGCCGCTACCAGTGCTGGTCTCTTTGTCAGCGGCGATGGGGCGCAGCACTGGACGCCCGTGGACCACGTCGCACCGGGGGCTTACACCTCTCTGGCCTTTGATCTCAACACGTCGCAGACCGTCTATGTCGGCAGCGCGACCTCAGGCGTCTTGAAAAGTACCGACGGCGGAGCGACCTGGACATCGATCGCTGCGGGCCTGCCTGCTGGCGAGGCGGTGACCAGTCTGCTCTACGCTTCCGATCTCAAGCAGCTCTGGGCGGCTTTTTCCGCCGCGCTCTACCGCTCTGTCAATGGCGGCGCAAGTTGGCAAGCGATGGATACGGGTCTGCCAGTCGGTGCAGGCATCAACGTCCTGCGGGCGGGTGAGGAGACTCAGGGAAGCGGGAGCCTGCTTTTCGTTGGGACCAACCACGGTTTCTTCCTTTCGACCGACGCGGGCGAGCACTGGGTGCCGAGTCAATCGTCGCTGGCCAATGTGCATATTCGCGCTATCTTGGTCGACGCCAGCCAGGCCAACCAGGTCTACACCTCCACCTCGATCGGCGTCTTGAGCACGCAGGACAACGGTCAGACCTGGGTGCCGGTCGGCTCTGGTCTGGTCGGCAGCCAGCTCGCCTCGGGTCTGGTCCAGAGTGGCAACGGCTATGGACGGCTGCTAGTCGCTGCGCGAGGAGTTTTTATCTATACGGGTGGCGGCGCTTTTAGTCCGGCCCTCATCTTGCCGCTTGTGTTGATAGTGCTTTTCTTTGTCGTGCTCTACCGTTTTATAGTCGTGCGACGGCGACCGCGTCCGACCTCTATCACGCCCGAGTAGGATGCATGGAGAGGGGAGAGCAGAGGGCAATTGCCCTGCCCTCTGCCGGGGCATCTCTTCTTGCTGGGTCGCCACCCGTGGTCGACTTCGCAACGCGGTTTGCTAGTCGGCCAGTGTGGCGACCATGATCGCCTTGATAGTGTGCAGCCGGTTCTCGGCCTGGTCAAAGACTATCGAGGCGGGCGATTCAAAAACGTCGTTGGTTACTTCCATCGCCTCCAACCCGTACTGCTCGTAGATCTTTTTGCCGACCTCCGTATTGCTTGTGTGGTTGGCGGGCAGGCAGTGCATAAATTTCACGTCCGGGTTGTGCGCCTGGTTCATCAGCAGACTATTGACCTGGTAGGGGAGCATCTGGCGCTGCTGGACGCGTTTGACCCAGTATTCGTCGGGTTCGCCCATCGAGACCCAGACATCGGTATAGATAAAGTCGCAGCCGTCGACCGCCTCGGCCGGATTTTCGGTCAGCAGGATGCGTGCGCCGCTTGCGTTTGCGACGGCCTGCACCTGTGCCAGCCGCTCTGCCGTGGGCCAGTATTCTCTTGGCCCGGCCAGGCGCACGTCCATCCCCATCTTGACACCGCCGATTAACAGCGAGTCGCTGACGTTAAAGCCCACGTCGCCCAGAAAGCAGAAAGCGACCTGGTCGAGCGGCTTATGTGCATGCTCCTGCATAGTTAGAAGGTCGGCCAGTGTCTGCGTCGGGTGGGCCTCTTCGGTCAGACCGTTCCATACAGGTACTCCAGCGTAGGCGGCCAGTTCGTCGACCGTCGCCTGCTTCGCTCCGCGATACTCGATGCCGTGATACATCCGCCCGAGGACTCGCGCCGTGTCTTTCATCGTTTCTTTGTACCCGATGTGCGAGCCGATCGGACCAAGATACGTTGTGTGCGCACCCTGGTCGGAGGCCGCTACCTCAAAGGCGCAACGCGTGCGCGTCGAGTCTTTCTCGAAGATCAACGCAATATTTTTGCCGCGCAACAGTTGCGTTTCCGTCCCCGCGTTTTTCGCCGCTTTTAACTCGGCAGATATCCGCAGCAAGGTCTGGATCTCTTGCGAGGTAAAGTCGTCGAGTTTAAGCAAGTGCCTGCGTTTCAAGTCACAATCCATCACTAAATACTGGCCCTCCTCATAAATGTAGTGGTTAGTGTCATGCACCTAGTATAGCATGGATGTAGCTGAGTTTCATTCCCCTGGCGGTGAGGGCGAAAGCCGCCGGCATAGGTATGAAGTGAAGCGGGAGTGCAGAGAGCAGCAACCCTTTGCCAGCACCCTGTCCAGGGGACAGGTAATCTGGGGTGTCCCCAACAAACTTTTTCTTTTGTTGTGCATGTTTTTCCGAAGGCAAAACATGCACAACAGGAGTTCAACCGTGCGAAGGCACCGAAACCATCACCAGCCTTTGAAATAGACCCTCCAGCGCGACTCGCGGCTCACTACACAGACCACAGTGGACGGGCGAGGTCTGGATAATCGTGCTACGCGGCGAGACCAGCCAGTGGAAGCGCTCGGAGGGCGACATCTGTCCAATCGTCCCGGTTTCGTGCATGCCCTTGCAGACCTGGACAATCAGATCAAGCTGATGCTGGACTGCGTCAAGGTCGAGATCGGGCGCAAGGGCCAGCAGACGCGGTGTGTCCATATAGGTCCGCGTATCCAGAAAGCTCCGCGTGCGACAGAAGAGGAGTACGCCGATATTAATACACTCCCCGCGTTCAACGTGCGGCATTACGCGAACAATCGCGTAGTCATACGAGTCGTGATCTGGCATGCAGCGCCTCCTCCACGAAAAAATGCGAAGCTTGCAGACGAGTTTGCAGGTAGGCCAGGTAAGCAACTCGCTGGTCAGGTTGGTCGAGCCAGTTTTCAGGGATCTCCTCGATAATCGAGGCTAGCGCGGCGGGTGTCAACACCTGCCGGAAAGCGCTATCGACATCGGTCAGTTCGCCGGCACACGTTAACAGCACGTGGTCTTTGATCATCTTGAAGGGGTCGCGACTCCGCGCCATGTAGTCGCTGGTCCCGTGGTGGAAATACAGAGCGGCACCGTGGTCGATCAATATCAGACGACGATGCCAGAAGAGCATATTGGTATTCCGCGCGGTCCGGTCGACATTGCTCATAAAGGCATCGAACCAGACAATCTGCGAGGCCAGGCGCGGCTCAATGCGCGAGAGATCGGCGCTATGAAAGGCCACCGAACCGGGTAAGAAATCAAGACCCAGGTTGAGTCCGGCACTAGCCTTGACCAGTGCTTGAATCTCGAAATCTGGTTCGGAACGTCCCAGCACGCTATCGAGTTCAATCAAGACGATCTCCGGCACCGGCAGACCCAGTGTGCGCCCGATCTCGCCAGCAATCAGTTCGGCGATCAGCGCCTTTGGACCCTGTCCAGCTCCGCGAAACTTTAAAACATACAGCCCATCGTCGTCAGCCTCAACGATGGCTGGCAGCGAACCACCTTCGCGCAGCGGCGTAACATAGCGTGTTGCATGAATAGTTCTAAGCATAATCCCATTATAACACGCGACGCTTATCTCGCTTCATGGCTGAAGAGACTCCCGCTGTTCGAGATAGCGGAGGACAGAGTGACAATAGGCAAGATAGGTGCGTTCTCTTGCAGCAGTCGCATCTCTTGGTTTTGTTCGCCAATCAGTGTGAGCAACTTCACAAAATTCCAGGAACTTATCACCCTCCAATGAACGTTTTTGCTTCGATAAAAAAAAGACGCTCTTTCTCCCGTCTTCTTCACTCGAACAGGAGATCGCTCATCTTGATGAGTCTGAAAAAACTTGCTTGTAGAGAACTGAGAGTTGAATAAATAAAGGAAATAACCCGTATGTTTCTACATATCTCCGCCACCCGCACGCAGTGTCCATACCATCTGTTTCTCCCAGCCTTCACCGTCGTGTTCCTGCTGAGCACGCTGGCCGCCTGTAGTTCCAGCCCGGCTTCACACTCGTCTTTCCCACAGAACAGATTCAGCCTTCTCGCAGTGCCTGATCCCTATGTTCTGCCGGGCCAAATCATCGCCGGGCCGGATGGTAACCTCTGGTTTCCTGCCATTGCCTATAACAATTTCACAACGACCAGACCCGGCGGTGCTATTGGTCGGCTTACGCACGGCGGGCGGGTGACTCTGTTCCCACTGCCTATCCCCCACACCTACCCGACTGTCATCACGTTCACGCGTGACGACACGCTCTGGTTCCTCGCCTTCCAGGGCAATGGTCAGTTGGCTCCCAATGTCGATATCGCCCCGCATTTCTCCCGCGTGGTTCCCAAGATCGGCCACATGACCCCCGATGGTCATTTCCACTTCTTCTCGTTCCCCTCGAACGATATGTCTCCGATTGCTATTGCCACTGGCTCGGATGATAACCTCTGGCTGGCCGAAAATGGCAACAATGGTGCGACCAGCCTGCACATCGCTCGCATGACCCTTAATGGCGCGTTCACCGACTTCCCACTTCCCGCGCTCTTCCAGCATGATTACCTACAGCACCTCATCGCTGGGCCTGACGGCAATCTCTGGTTCTCTTTTGAAAGTAGCGACTCCCATTACAACGCCATCGGCAACATAGGCAAGATCAGCCCTCAGGGTAAGATCAGCATCTACTCGTTGGGCAAGTACAATGTACCGGAGGATATGACGGTTGGCCCCGATCACAACATCTGGTTCACAAGCTTTGCCGCCATCGGGCGCATAACTCCCGCTGGTCAGATCAGCCTGTTCGATCCCAACCTGCACAAGCATCTCAATATGCAGATTGAAGTTGCCGGGGTCACCACCGGTCCAGACGGCAACCTCTGGTTCGCGACTAAGAACGAGGCCGTTGGCCGCCTCACACCCTCTGGTGCCTTCACGTTCTATCCCTTCCCGTCGAACTCCTACTTCGACGAAGGGGGAACCTCCCTGACTCTTGGTCAACTCAAAGGCATCGTTACAGCGCCCGATGGCACCCTCTGGCTGACCGATGACGGCCAATTCGGTCATTTCAGCTAATGACAGAGCAAAAAGCGAGGCGGAAGAGCGTTTCCTCACTTTTCCACCTCGCTC